>DAORUY010000021.1:0-23924 GCA_035433445.1 Paracoccaceae bacterium | reverse complement strand
ATCCTCGCCCACCAGTTTGGCGTCCGCGAGCTTCGGCAGCATCCAGTCGAAGCCGTCGCAGATGCCTTTGTTATACTCGGTCCAGGTGTCGAGAAGACGGTAGAAGGTCCGCGCCTCTTTCTTGTTGTAGGACCATTCGGCCATGGTCGCGCCCTGCACGGCCGCCAGAACCGAGGCCGAGAAGGAATTGGGGCCAACGCCCTGAATGCCAGCCTTGATCGATTCCGCGCAAAGGAAAAACGACGGCAGACCAGCACTTTCGGCGGCCAGGGCGGCCGGTGAGCCGAAGTCGTAGTCACAGGACACGACAACCATGTCGGCGCCCGCGTCAATCACCGTCAGACCAGCCTTGGCCCCCTCGGCGCGGTCGGTCTTGGTGTCGGCATTCACCACCTCGATCTGCTTGCCCAAGAGGCCGCCCGCCGCGTTGATCTCGGAAATGCGGATCATGGCGGCGTCTTGGGCGGGCTTGTCATAGGCCTGCATGAAGCCGGTTTCGGCGGTGGCAAAGCCGACGATGATCTTGTCGTCATCGGCCAGTGCCGGGGCCGTCAGGCAGGTGGTTGCGGCAAGAGCGGTTATCAGTCTTTTCATCGGGTCTCTCCTTGTTGGGTGGTTTTTCAGGTCTTGGGGCCAGATCCGGTTTCAGACCGGCCCGGAGGTTCCATAGCCGGCCTTGTGGACAGGCTAAGGTCGCGGTTGCTCATGATCCCGGTGGGCCGGAACATGAGGATCAGGATCATCACGACGCCGAGGGCGATTTCCTGCACGCCCCCCGGCAGGGCAAAGGTGGTTTGGCCCACCTGCACGCCAGCCTCCAGCCAGCGCAGGATCTGGATCAGGCTGGACAGGATCAGCACGCCCAGAACCGCGCCTGACAGGCTGCCCATGCCCCCCACCACCAGCATCGAAAGCGTGATGAAGGTCAGGCCCAGATAGAAGGTGTCAGGGGTCACAACGCCGATGGAATGGGCGTAAAGCGCCCCGCCCATGCCCATGATCGCGCCCGAGATCACAAAGGCGATCAGCCGGGCGCGGGGTATGTCGATCCCGCTGGCCGCCGCCGCCGTCGGCTCGTCACGGGCGGCGCGCAAGGCAAGACCGTGGCGCGAGATGCCGTAAGCCCAGGCCGCAAAGACCGACAGGATCGCGGCGATCAGATAGGGCCAGATCGTGCGCACGATGGGAATGCCCACGACGGACGATGTGGCGGCGGTCACGCTATCCCAGTTGGAATAGATTGAGTTCACCATGGCCAGCATGGCAAAGGTCGCGATGGAAGCGGCAATGCCGGAAAGCCGCATCAGAACCGCCCCGAACATCAGCGCCCAGAGGGCTGCCCATCCGGCGCCAACGAGGGCCGCCGCCCAATAGGGTATTTCGGTCTGCATCAGCCAGTCCGGCAGGCCGGGCATCGACATGCCCTTCATCATCGGCTTGATCGTGGTCCAGGCGGCGACATAACCGCCAAGGCAGGCAAAGGCGATGTGGCCAAACGAGATCACGCCGGAATTGCCGACAAAGACCCACAGGCCGACGACGAATATCACCTTCAAGAAGATGTCGATGATCGTCTGGTTGAAGGGTTTGGACCCGGCCATGACAGCGACGAGCGCGAACCCGACCAGAAGCAGGGTCAGAAGAACCGGCGTAGCGATAGTGCGGCGGGCGACAGACAGGGACATCACACGCGCTCCTTCGTGCCGCGCGCCGACAGCAGGCCCTGTGGCCGGAAGATCAGCACCAAAATCACCGCGCCATAGACAAAGGCATCGCGGAAAGCGCGGGCATCGGGCGGCAGGATGACCTGCATCACAGTCGCAATCGCGCCCAGCAGGAACCCGGCCAGCACCGCGCCCGCAAGGCTGCCCATGCCGCCGATCACCGTGGCGATGAAGGCCATCAGCATCACACTCGCCCCCATCATGATATTCGCTGTTCCGGTCTGCGACCCCAGGATCAACGCAATCGCCGCAGCCAGCGCGCCCGACAGCGCAAAGGCCCCCATGATCACCCGGTTGGCCCGCACGCCCAGCATCCGCGCCATGGTGAAGTTTTCAGCCGCTGCCCGCATCTCCAGCCCGAAACGGGTGCGGCGCAGGAACGTCGTCAGACCAAAGAGCACGGCTATGGTCACCGCTATGGTGATCAGTTGCAAAAGCGGGATGCGTGCGCCAAGGATTTCAATAGGTTGGCTGAGCGATGGCAGCAGCGAGATACTTTTCGGCCGGCTGGAAAACAGCATCAGCAGGAAGTAACGGATCACGAAACCCAGGGCGAAAGAGGCGATCATCATGGTCGCCGGATTGGCCCGGCGAAAGCGACGAAACACCACCACTTCGGACGCCACCGAAAGCCCGGCGCCAATGGCCAGTACGAAGGGGATCAACAGGAACCACGGCAGGTTTCCCGCGAAAAGGATGGCCACCGCATCGACCGATGGCCAGAGCAGCGCAAAGATACTGGCCGCGATCACATCGCCATGGGCAAAGTTGACCAGCCGCATCACACCGAAGATCAGCGCGATGCCAAGCGCGCCCAGCGCATAAAGCGATCCCAGCGACAGCGCGTCAAAGACAACCTGCAACAGCGACCCCATCAATGATCTCCATATCCGAAATAGGCCGCCTGCATGGCCTCGCTTTGGCCCAAGGCCCTTGCGTCGCCGTCCAGCAAGATCTCGCCGCCCCGCATCAGCATCATCCGCCCGCCCACCATCATGGCGCGGGTCGAGGATTGCTCGACAATCAGCAGCGTCAGCTTGCGTTCCGCGCGCAGCGCGATCAGCCGTTCATAGACCTGATCGGTGATGTTCGGGGCAAGGCCCAGCGACGGCTCGTCAATGGCCACAAGGCGTGGGTTGGTCATCAGCGCCCGACCGATCACCAGCATCTGCTGCTGACCGCCTGACAGGAGACCGGCCTGCGTATGGCGGCGGTCCTTCAGGATCGGGAAGGTCGCATAGACCGCCTCAAGCTCTGTCGCGGCGCGGGCCTTCCAGCCGCGTTCCAAGGCGTGCATGCCGGTGCCGACCATCAGATTTTCCTCGATGGTCAGGCCACCGAACACATCGCGGCCTTCGGGCACCATCGACAGACCCAATCGCGCGATGTCTTCGGGCGCCCGGCCGGTAACGTCATGGTCGGCGAAATCCACCCGCCCGCCAGACGGCGGCGTGACCCCGGCAATCGCCCGCAGAAGCGAGGATTTTCCGGCCCCGTTTGGCCCGGTGATGAACAGGATTTCCCCTTCGGCCATGGTGAATGTAACGCCCCGCACCGCCGTCAGACGGCCGTAGCGCACTGAAAGGTTGGAAAGCGTCAGAAGGCTCATTCCATCACCTCCAACACCGGAAGGTTGGTGTCGGCAGCGGTGCCCATATAGGCATGGCGTACCTTTTCGCTGGCCCGGATGGCGGTGGGGTCGCCGGTTTCGATGACAACACCGGAGTCAAGGACAACGACATGGTGGCAGAGGTCCAGCACCAGCCCCACATTATGTTCGATCAACAGAACCCCGCAGCCCATTTCGCCCGCGATGCGGCGGATCAGGTCCGACAGGTCTTGCGCCTCGGCCGCGCTCATCCCGGCGGCGGGTTCGTCCAGAAGAACGAAGGCGGGCTTGCCCATCAGCGCCCGGCCAATCGCCACCCGGCGTTCGTCGGTATAGGGCAATGTGCCGGCGATGCGGTCCGCCAAGGGGGCGATCCCCATCCAGTCCAGCATCTGGCGGGCCTCCGCTATGGCCGCTGCGCGACGCAGGCCAAGCCCGACGCCCGTCACCTCCAGATTATCGATCACCGCCAGGTCGCGAAACAGCCGCCCGCCCTGAAAGGTGCGGGCGACGCCCCGGCGGCGCACTTCGTGCGGCTTCAGGCCCGAAAGGCTTTGCCCGTCCAGCCGGACAAAGCCCTCGGTGGCGGCCTGAAACCCGGTCAGCACGTTGACAAGCGTGGTCTTGCCCGCCCCGTTCGGGCCGATCAGCCCGACGATCTGGCCGGAAGTCACCTTCAGGTCCACTTCCGACAGGGCGCGCAGCCCCGCGAAGGCGACCGATATCTTGTCAGCGTTCAGATCGCTCATTTGGCCCCTTTCTTCCGGTCACGGGTGATGAGGTAGGAGCCGCTGGCATCCAGCCGCGCGGTCCAGCCGGGCTCGATCACGATGGTGGTGGTGACTTCTTCGATGACCGCGGGGCCTTTGACCGTGGCCCCGACACCCAAGGGAGTGCCGTCATAAATCGGGGTCCGCACGCGCTTGCCATCGGCACTGAATACCGCGTCCCGGTGGCCCTTGATGGCCTTTTCCGCCGTGGCACCCGCGCCGATGGTCATCCGTTCGGGCTTTTCCACCACGCCGTAGACGGTGCTTTCGATGTTCACGACCTCGACCACCGATTGCGGCTCGGCATAGGTGTAGAGTTCCTTGTGCCGCTTGTGGAAAGCTTCCTTGATCTTGGCGATGGACTTGCCATCCACCTTGAAATTGCCGATTTCCACTGTGCATTCATGGACTTGTCCGACATAGCGCATATCAAGGCTGCGCTTGACCACAATGTCCTTGGCCTTGAAGCCATCGTCTTTCAGATGCGCGATGCCCTGCGCCTCGATCTGGTTGAAGAGCTCGTCAATTCGCGCATAGGCCGCATCGGTCTCCAGCCGCAGGGGCGCGGTCGCCATGTAGTTGTATTTCACGTCGCTGATGATCTGGCCAAAGGCGCAAAGCCCCGATGCCAGCTTCGGCAGCACGATGGTGTCGATGCCGATCGCATCGGCCAGCGCCGTGATATGGGCCGCCGTGGCGCCCCCTGCCCCAACCAGCACGAAGTCGCGCGGGTCGTAGCCGCGTTCCACCGTCACCCGGCGGATACCGTTGACCATGTTGGCGTTGACGATGGTGAACATGCCATAGGCGGCGCGTTCGACCGTCATTCCAAGCGGTTCGGCCAGGTTCGTCCTGATCGCGTCATGGGCCTTTTGATAGTCCAACGGCAACCGCCCACCGACCAGACCATCGGGGTTGAGATATCCCATCACAAGGTTGGCATCCGACACGGTGGGCAGCTTGCCGCCCTGTCCATAGCAGGCCGGGCCGGGGTCAGAGCCTGCCGATTGCGGTCCCATCTGCATCAGCCCCATCTCGTCGATCCAGCCGATCGAGCCGCCACCCGCGCCCAGCGTTTCCACCTGGATCATCGGCACCCCGATACGGTAGCGCAGGAAGTCGATGTTCTTGTTGATGTTGGTCGAGCCGTCCTTGGTCAGCGTGATGTCGAACGAGGTGCCGCCCATGTCGACGGTGATCACGTCCTTCTTGCCAAAGGGTTCGCAGACATACTGCCCTGCAGCAGGGGCGGAAGCAGGCCCCGAGTTGATGGCATAAACCGACCGATCCGTCATCGCCTGACCAATCGCCAGGCCGCCGTTCGACTGGTAATAGCGCACCGGCTGCTTGGCCCCGAGGCTGCGGAAATAGGCATCCACCGCCGCCACATAACGTTTCATGATCGGCGCGAGATAGGCGTTCACCACAGCGGTAGAGGTGCGGGTATATTCGCGGACCTGCGGGTAAAGTTCCGACCCCAGCGTCAGGATCACCCCCGGCATCATCTCGCGCACGATTGCGCCTGCACGGGCCTCATGCTCGGGATGCAGCACCGACCAGACAAAACTGATCGCCACGGTTTCCACCCCTTCGGCCTTGAAAAGCTCGCAGGCCGCGCGCACGTCAGCTTCGTTCAGGGGTTCGCGCACCGTGCCGTCTGACAAGATCCGCTCGCGCACCCCGCGCCGCAGGAACCGCGGCACCAGCATGGTCGCTGGCGGGTATTCCGGGTCATAGCGATAGCCGTCTTCCTTGTGGCCAAGGCGGATTTCAAGACTGTCTTCATGGCCCGCCGTGCAGATCAGCCCGGTCTTTGCCCCCTTGTAGGTGATCAGCGCGTTCAGCCCCACAGTGGTGCCGTTGATGCACAGATCGCAGTTCGACACCACATGTTCGGCCGAAACGCCCAGCTCTTCGGAAATCAGCGCAAGGCCGTTCTTGATGGCAAGCGTCGGGTCCTGCGGCGTGGACAGGGCCTTGAACAGCCGCACTTGCCCGGTTTTGTCAGCCAGCACGAAATCGGTGAAGGTGCCGCCGGCGTCGATGCCCAAACGATAATCGGATTTCATTGTCTCATCCCCCTTATTTCGCCGCCACGGCGCGGTGCGCGCGCATGGTCTTGGTTGCTGCGATATCCACGTCCAGCGTGGCCGGGTTGGTGATGATGACGCCGTAATCCTCCCTTGCCCCCTCGATCGAGACGAGCCCGTTTTTCACATCCCAGACGACCTTTTCGACCGGCCGCTCCATCGGGTTGCCGTATCCCCCGCCGCCGGGGTTCATGTTGGTAATGCGGTCACCGGGTTTGATAACCTTGATGACGTTCTCGCGGATCGTCTCCTGCCGGTCGCCTTCGACCAGTTCCAGACGGCCGACCTTGGTGTCGATCATGGTGCTGGCAGCGCCCGCAGCGCCAACAGCGGGAATGCGCCGGCCCTCACCAAAGGTGATGAAGGTCATATCGTCGGACAAAGGCTCCACTTCCCAGGCGGTGCCCGATCCGCCGCGAAACTTGCCCGCGCCGCCGCTGTCGGTCATCAGGGAATAGCGGTGGATGATGATGGGGTAGGAGTATTCCAGAAGCTCCACATCGCCCGAGGTCAGCGCGCCGAAGCAGCATTCCGGCCCGCAGGCGTGCCAGCCGTCCTGTGAAGGTGTGGCACCGGCCCCTGAGATGATGGTGGCCAGCACCATCGTCACATATTCCTCGTCATGCCGTTTGTCCCAACCGGCGATATTCAGCCCGTTGGCATGGCCCCAGCTTGCCGAAACCTTGGACGGCACCGCTTTTTCAAAGGCCAGCCGCACGGCATCTGTCAGCGTCTCCATCGGCGTCGTGGTGCAGTTCATGTGGGGGGCGGGTTCGGCTGCGTTGCAGATTGTGCCCTTCGGCCCCATGTTCACCGAAACGCAGCGATAAAGCCCCTCGTTATAGGGTGGCGGCAGCTGGGCGAACATCATCAGGCCCAGATAGACGCCGGAATAGCTGTTCCCTTCGTAGCTGTTGATGAAATAGGGGATCTGCGGCGGCGAGGAGATTTCGATATGGCAGGTGTCGGCCTTGATCGTCACCTTGGCCTTGATCTCGAAATCACCGAAACCGTGGCCTGCATCTTCCAGAATGGCAGCGCCTTCATAGGTGCCATCGGGAACACCCGAAATCAGCGAACGCATCTGCCGCTCTGCCATGTCCAGCAGCGTGTCGATGCAGGCGTCGACCATCTCTTCGCCATACTTCTCCAGCATGGCGATCAGCGCGCGTTCACCCACTTGGCAGGCGCCGATCAGGGCGTTGAAGTCGCCCTCCTGGTCGCGGCGCGCGCGCATGTTGGTCAGGATGAAGTTCAGCACGTCCTTGCGGGGCTGGCCGCGATCCCAGACCTTTACGGGCGGAATGCGCAGGCATTCGGCGTAGATTTCCTTGGCGTTCGGGTTATAGCCCGCAGGCACCGGGCCACCCACGTCGGTCAGGTGGCCTTTGCAGACCGTCCAGTATTTCAGGCGTCCCTTCCAGAACACCGGCTTGTAGAAGCAGGTGTCGATGGCATGGCTGCCACCCCAGGCCGGGTCGTTGTGGATCAGAAGGTCACCTTCGTGGATGTCATCCCCGAAATAGCCCGCCACCACCTTCATCGCTGGAATGAGCGAGCCGAGATGGATGGGAATATCCTGCCCCTGCAAGATCATCTCGGGCGTCGCGTTGAAGAGTGCGGTCGAATAATCATGCGCCAGGTTGAACACCGATGACCGCGCAGTTTTCTCAAGCGAGAGCGTCATCTCGCGCTGGGTGGTCTCAAGAATGCCCCGCACCACCGACAGGGTGATGGGGTCTATCTCGACCTTTGGTTTGGCTTTACTTGCCACGACGAAGCCCTCCGGTTGGGGCCGCGCAAAAGGGCTGCGTTCGAGCAAAAGCCCGTCCGAATCGCAAGAACTCCCTGTCACGCGGCATCTGTTGTGCCTTTGTGACAAGAACCGTAAGCGCCCCCGGCAGCCGCCGTCTTTGCACCGGACGCATGTGTTTTTGTGTTTCCGTGCAGTCCGGTGCGCGACCCGAACGCGCCGCTTTACACAAAGGCTGCGCCATGGCCTTCTGCGGCAAACGGGGAGGCACGCGATGAAATCCACAATCTCCACGCGCGGAATTGATATGTCGGGACGCAGCCGCCACTGGCATGAAACGATCGCCCGCACCTATTTCCCGCTGGACCTGACCTTCCAGCGCCCCGAGGCATTCGACGGCGAACTGACCAGTTGGCATCTGGGCGATGTGTCGCTGTCGCGCCTGACCTCGGACGCGCTGATGTATCGCCGCCTGCCCAAACATTTCCGCGAACCGGGGCCAGAGGAATTTCTTGTCACGCTGCCCGCCAAATCCGAGTTGCGCTTTGCGCAAGGCGGCAAGGAAGTACGCGCCAACCCCGGCGCGTTCTTCATCGAACGCAGCCATGATCCCTATGAATTCAGTCATGCCGAACCGGCTGACCTTTGGGTGATGAAACTGTCGAAGGAAATGCTGGGCGGGCGCATCCGCGCGCCGGACCGCTTTTGCAGCCTGCAATTCGATGCGACCAACGGCGCCAACGGATTGTTCGTCGACATGGTCCACCTGATCCCGGCGCGCTATGACAACATGACCGAAGAGACGCGCAGCATCGTGGGCCGCCAACTGGTCGACCTTCTGGCGCTGGCCATCCAGTCGGATGAGCGGGTGCTGACAAGCGGAAATTCCACCGTGCGCACGGCGCATCTGGCGCGGATCGAAAGTTTTGTCCGCCGTCATATCGACGACCCCGACCTTGGGCCGGAGGAAGTGGCGGCGGGGTGCGGGATTTCGGTGCGTTACCTGCACGAGCTTTTGCGCGACACCAACACCACGCTGGGCCAGTGGATCCGCGACACGCGGTTGCAGGCCGCGATGGAAGACCTGAAGAACCCCGCCAACCGTCGCGCGATTGGCGAGATTGCCTATGCGCGCGGCTTTACCGATCAGGCGCAGTTTTCCCGCGCCTTCCGCGCCCGCTTTGGCGTGACGCCGAAAGAGGCGCGCGGTCGAACCTGACCACCCGCTCGTCCGCCCTAACGGGCGTCTTCGCTGATCCCAACGAAGAGCGCCCGCACGGGAGCGATGAGCGGGCCGGTCCATCACCGTCCCAGATGCCTGCGCAAGGCCGCAAGGGCCGCCTGCCGGTCGGCCCGCGCCGCCAGTGCCTGATCCATCGACACTTCGACGAAGCGGGCGGGCGAATGCGGCTGCAACTGTCCGATCAGGTCCATGTCGGCGCTGATCACACAGCCAAGCATCATGTAGCCCCCGCCCGACACCGCATCGCGGTGCAGCACGATCGGTTCCGTTCCGCCCGGCACCTGAATGGAGCCATAGGGATAGCAAGCGTCCACGATGTTCGACGGGTTCGATCCCGCACCAAAGGGCTGTTCGCGTGGCACAAAGTCCAGCGCCGTACCACCCTTGAAGCGATAGCCGATCCGGTCGGCCTCAGGGGCGACTTTCCAGGTGTCGGCGAAGAACTGCTTTCCGGCCGCCGCTGTGATCCGGTGCCAGTAAAGCCCCGGCAGCATCCGCAATTCGGCAGGATTGCCGGGCATCCGGCGCAGGGCCGCAGGAATGGCCCCCTTGCCGCCCGCGCCAGCCCCGACCGGCAGGCTGTCGCCAGCCTTCAGCGCGCGTCCCTCGTGCCCGCCCAAGGCCCCCAGCGTATAGGTTGACCGCGAGCCGAGTTTCACCGGCACGTCAATTCCGCCCGAGACCGCGATATAGGCCCGCGCGCCGGACTTGAGAAAGCCGAAGGACAACCGGTCGCCCGCCTTCACTGGGAAGGCCTCCCAAGTGCCGCGCTCATCGCCGTTCAGTTTCGGTGGCAGATCGCCGCCCGTCACCGCCACTGTGGCGGCGGCGGTAAATTCCAGCTCCGGCCCCATGAACACGGCCTCCAGCACCGCCGCACCCTCGTCATTGCCCACCAGCATATTCGCGGCGCGCAGGGCAAAACGGTCCATCCCGCCAGAGATCGGAATGCCAAGGTGGTAGTACCCGGGGCGGCCGAGGTCTTGCACGGTGGTCGACAGGCCGGGAGAGATGACATTAACGGCCATTGAGCGCCTCCATCAGCTTGGCATTGGTGCCGGCCATGTCCTTGTTGAAATCGGTCAGGGAAAAGGTAACGGGACGGATCACCGGCTCAAACCAGTTGCGATCCACCGCCTCGATCGTCCTGTCGTACTCGTCGCGGGTGACGGGTTTCCATTTCACGATGTCGCCGGGTTTGAAGAGGCACATATCGTCTTGCAGGTAGCTGACCTTCTGGGTCGGGTCATAGATCGGCATCGGGGTCACGCCGAACATCTGATAGCCGCCCGCGCCGCGCACCGAGTAGATGCAGGAAAAACAGCCGCCATGGCCGATGGTCAGCTTTGGTGTATCGGTCCGGGGCCGTAGGTATTTCGGCACCTGCAATTGGCGTTTGCGTTCGACCATCTGATAAAGGAACGGCAGCCCCGCGACGAAACCCACCATCGAGACGAACCACGGCTGGCTCGAATGGGCCTCGATGAAGTTCTCCACTGTGCCCAGCCCGTTCACCTCGGCGGCATATTCCAGATCGGTGGCGTTGGGGTTCTGGTGGCGCTCACGGAACCGCATCAGCGTCTCATGCGTCCATGGATCTTGGTAAAGCACCGGAATTTCCATGATCCGGGTTTGAAGCGTGGCGTCCGATTTCGACGCCGCCCCCTCCATCGATTGCAGTTCCTTCAGCAAATCGCCGGGCTTGATCCGGTCAGGGTCAAACTTGACCTGAAAGCTGGCATTGGCCGGGCAAATCTCGGTCACGCCCTTGATGCCCGCCGCCTTGACCGCGTTGGTCATCGACAATGAGGTGAAGAAGGCCTCAAGCGACATGTCTTCGCTGACTTCCGCAAAGATGTGCTCGTCGCCCCCGAAGGAAAAGCGGATCGACATGGTCCCTCCTATGGCTCCAGTTCCGGCACCAGCCGGGCGGAATGGGTTTCCAGCCAGCCTTCCAGCCAGCGGGTGTGAACGGCATTGGCCTGAACGGCGGGGTCATCGGCCAGGGCCAGGAACAGCGGTTTGGTGGTGCGCAGCCCGTCGATGCGGGTCTCTGACAGGGCGCGGACCAGTCGGGTGATTGCCGCCTCACGGCTGTCGGCATGGACGACCAGCTTGGCCAGAAGCGAGTCGTAGAACGGCGGCACGGTATAACCTGCGTAAAGCATGCTCTCGAACCGCACCCCCGGCCCGCCGGGCACCCGCAGTGCGGTAACGGTGCCGGGGAAAGGCGCAAAATCGCGCGACGGGTCTTCGGCGTTCAGCCGGACTTCAATGGCATGGCCGCGCACCACGATGTCGGATTGCTTCGGTCGCAGCGGTTCGCCCCCGGCAATCCGCAGCATCTCGGCCACAAGGTCGATGCCGGTGATCATCTCTGTCACCGGATGTTCGACCTGAATGCGGGTGTTCATCTCGATGAAGTAGAAGCGGTCGGCTTCGTCGTCATAAAGATATTCGATGGTGCCCGCGCCCGAATAACCCACCGCCCGCGTCAGTCGCACGGCGCTCGCGCAAAGCTCGTCACGGATGCGGTCCGACAGGGCGCGGCTCGGGGCCTCCTCCCAGACCTTCTGGCGGCGGCGTTGCAGGCTGCATTCCCGCTCAAAGCAATGCACGGCGTCTTTGCCGTCGCCCAGAACCTGCACCTCGATGTGCCGCGCCTTGGCGATGACCTTTTCCATGTAAAGCCCACCATCGCCAAAGGCCGCCAACGCCTCGGCAGCGGCCTGGGGGAATGCGGCTTCGAACTCGGCCAGATCATTGGCAATGCGGATGCCACGGCCCCCGCCCCCCGCAGCGGCCTTGATCATCACCGGAAAGCCGGTGTCGATCAGGATATGCCGCGCCGCCTCGATATCGGCCACCCGGCCCATGCTGCCCGGCACCACCGGCACCCCTGCCGCATGGGCGGCGGAACGGGCCGCCACCTTGTCACCCATGGTGCGGATGGCATCACCGCTTGGCCCCACGAACACCAGCCCCGCCGCCGCACAGGCATCGGCGAAATCGGCGTTTTCGGCGAGAAAGCCATAGCCGGGATGCACCGCGTCGCAGCCCAAATCAGCCGCCGCCTTCAGGATGTTGGCAACATTGAGATAGCTCTTCTTCGCCGCGGGCGGACCGATGTTGACCGCCTCATCCGCGATCTGCACATGCAGGCTTTCACGATCGGCGTCCGAATAGACCGCGACGGTCGCAATCCCAAGATCCTTTGCCGCGCGGATCACCCGAACGGCAATCTCCCCGCGATTGGCGACCAAAAGCTTGCGCAGCATCAATCCACCTCGGCCAATGGCGCGCCGGCCATCACGGGGTCTTCATTGTCGGTCAGAAAACGGATGTTCTTGCCCGCCACATCGGATTTCACCTCGTGGAAAGACTTCATCACTTCGATCAGCCCGATCACGTCGCCCGCTGCCACTGCGTCGCCATCGGCCTTGAAGGGCGGCTTGTCAGGCGCAGAGGAGCGGTAGAAGGTGCCGGGAAGCGGGGATTGTATCAAAGCCATGGGAACCTCTCAGGTATAGGGCTGAACCGCCGCGCGCACCGCGCGGGCGATGTCGATGGCGTTCGGGGTGTCAGAGTGAATGCAGATGGAATCGCAACGCACAGGAATGTCTGACCCGTCCGTCGCCGTGCCCTTCCCTTCTGTGATCGCCCGCACACAGCGCGCAGCCATCAATCCGGGGTCTTTAGCGTCATGTTCGCGCGTCACGATCAGACTTCCGTCGGGACGATAGTCCAGATCGGCATAGAATTCCGCTACAAAACCATGGCCGCGTGCAGGATAGATCTTTTCGTGGAGCGTGCCGGTCATGCCCAGAAGCGGCACCTTGAACACATCCGCCGCATCGCAGACCGCTTGCGCAATGTCTTCCTGCCGCGCGGCCATTCCATAAAGGCTGCCGTGGGGCTTGATATGGCTCAGCTCCATCCCCTCGGCCTTGAGGAACCCACAAAGCGCCCCGATCTGATAGATCAGGCAATTGGCCATTTCTTCGCGGCCCATCTTCATTTCGCGCCGGCCAAAGCCTTGCAAATCCGGCAAGGACGGGTGCGCCCCCACCCTGACCCCGTGCTTCTTGGCCAGCCGAACCGTTGCGCGCATATGGTCAAAATCGCTGGCATGAAAGCCGCAGGCCACATTGGCGATATGAATCAAGGGCATCAGGCCCGCGTCGTCCCCCATGCGCCAAAGCCCATAGCTTTCGCCCATGTCACAATTGACCGTGACAGGCATCAAACCCCCTGAAGTTCTTGAATTTCATCAAGGTTGGCCTGAGTCGGGCGTCATTGCAAATTCGAATTTATGCAATACCATATCGAAAATTCAGATACGGATGTCCGATGTCCCTGACCCTCCGACAATTGCGTTATTTCATCGTCGCCGCTGAAACGGGACAGGTCAGCCATGCAGCGATGGAGCTGAACATCTCGCAATCGGCAGTGACGGCGGGTATTCAGGGGCTGGAGGCCAGTCTTGGTGTCCGGTTGTTGGCGCGCAGTGCTCAAGGCGTGTCGGTCACACCGCAAGGCGCGCGGTTCCTGTCCCGCGCCAAAGCCATCATTGCTGCGGTGGAAGAGGCATCGCGCAGCCCCCTGGGCGAGGAAACCCAAGCCAGCGGCCGGCTGCGGCTGGGGCTGACCTATACTGTCGCGGGGTATTTCATGGCCCGTCATTATGCCGCCTTTCGTCGCATTTATCCCGGCATCACACTGGAGCTGTCCGAACAGCCGCGTGCGGCGATCGAGAGCGCACTGATGTCGGGCGGGCTGGACCTTGCAGTCATGCTGACGTCGAACCTGGCGAATACCACCGATCTGGCGTCGGAAACCCTGTTCCGCTCGCGCCGAAGGTTGTGGCTGCCATCGGATCATCGGCTTTTGGCGGCGACGGAGATCAGCCTGCACGATGTCGTGCGTGAACCCTATGTGATGCTGACCGTCGACGAGGCAAGCCGCACCGCTGGCCGCTACTGGGACCAGTTCGGCCTAGTGCCAAAGGTTGTGTTCTCGACTTCGTCAGTCGAGGCGGTTCGCTCGATGGTAGCGGCCGGGATGGGCGTAACCATTCTCAGCGACATGGTCTATCGGCCATGGTCGCTCGAAGGCCAGCGCATCGAACAGCGCCAGACCGTCGAGGCGATACCGTCGATGGACGTCGGTCTGACCTGGCCATCCGCCCGTCCGCTCGCGGCGCCCGCGCAGGTCTTTCGCAGCTTCCTGTCGGCGGCTCTTTCCTCCGGGAACCTCGGTTAGAGAACCGAGGTGCCCCAATCGACTTCGATGCGGACGAACCGGACGGACTTGCACCGGTCGGGAGGATTCCAACCTGTGGCTGTGGGGACAAATGTGAGTTGTTCCCAGAAACTCTTGCCATGGAAACGCGTCTTTACAAATGCTTAGCGTAGTGTCGAGCGAACCCGGGGGCACCCGCCATCTCGACATCCTCTCTTCCCCGCGCCGCGAACAGCCGCTATCAGTGCGCCGAAAGGGAGCAGATCATGTCTGAGCGTTCATTCCGTTTCACCCATGCCATCACCCGCCGTCCAGCGGCAAGCGCCACCGGCGGGATCAGGGCCATCGACACCGGCGCGCCCGATGTCGCGCTGATGCTGCGCCATCACGACGACTATGTCGCCGCCTTGCGTGCCGCAGGGGCGGCAATTGTCGAATTGCCGGATCTGTCCGCCTACCCCGATGCGCAGTTCGTCGAAGATACCGCGCTTTGCCTGCCCGAAGGGGCGGTGGTGATGCGCCCCGGTGCGGCCAGCCGTCTGGGAGAAGCCGCCGAAATGGCCCCGACGCTCCGCAGCCTTTATGATCAGGTTCTGACCATCGAAGGCCCCGGCACCATCGAAGGTGGCGACATTCTGGTGACGGAGCGCGAGATTTTGGTGGGCCGCTCGGCCCGCACCGACGCCGCCGGGATCGCCGAACTGACCGGCCTTGTCGCGCGCTGGGGCTACAGCGTGCGCGAACTTCAGACCCCGCCCGGCGTCTTGCATTTCAAGACCGACTGTTCGCTACTGGATGCCGAGACGGTCCTGTCGACCCCGCGTCTGGCGGCGGCGGGGGGCTTTGCAGGTTACAAGATCATTCATACCGCCGAAGGCGAGGAGGCGGCAGCCAATTCCATCCGCTTCAATGATGTCGTGATCATGCCCGACGGCTTCCCGCGCACAGCGGAACGGCTGGCAAATGCCGGATACCGGCTGGTCCTGATCGGCAACAGCGAATGCGCCAAACTCGACGGCGGAATGTCTTGCCTGTCGCTGCGGTTCAGCCCGCCCGCGCGGGGCTGAGGGCTATGGCCCGGCCCGGAAAACCATCAAGGCCACAGGGCGGGCAAACGGGGGCGGACCTGGCCGCGCTCGGCCAAAATGGCAGAGCATACAATGTTGTCTGCGTGGTGCAGGACGGCCGGCTGTCTTACGAGGCACTGCTCTTTGCGGCCAGCTTCCGTGCCAGCAACCCCGACTTTCAAGGGCGGCTTTTGATGGCCGAACCGCAGCCCGGCCCGCTGTGGCAGGGCGAAGTGCGGGTGCGCCCGCAGATCCGGGCGTTGCTGGAAACGTTCGGCGTCGAGATCGTGGCTTTCGAGAACCGCGCCTTCGGGCAGTCCTATCCCTACGGCAACAAGATCGAAGCTTTGTTGAACCTGCCGCAGGACGCGCCTTTCGTCTTCTTCGACACGGACACTTTGTTCACCGGCAGCCTTGCCGATGTGGCCTTCGACTTTGACCGACCTTCCGCCTCCATGAAAAGGGAGGGAAGCTGGCCGCAGCCCGGCCTTTACGGCCCCGGCTACGAAGAGATCTGGCGCGCGCTTTATGACCGGTTCGGCCTGGCGTTCGAGCCGACATGGGACATGAGCTGGCCCGTCGACCACTGGCAGCGTTACCTTTATTTCAATGCCGGGTGGTTCTTTCACAGCGACCCCCATGCCTTCGGCCAGAGATTTCTCGACTATGCTCTGTCGATCCGGGATGGAGAGATCGAAGCGCTGGCCAGCCAGTCGCTTGACCCCTGGCTCGATCAGGTCGCCCTGCCGCTGGTCATCCAGTCCTTCGGCGGCGATCGCCCCGGAAAGGGCCTTGCCGGGCTGGATGGCGACATCACCTGTCACTACCGGACCCTGCCGCTGCTTTACGCCCGCGAAAGCGACCGTGTGGTCGAGGTGCTGGAGGAAGTGACTGCCCCGAACCGGTTGAAGAAAGTGCTGAAGGAACATGAGGCGCTGAAGCGGCTGGTCTATCAAGGGCAGGGCCAGAAGATCCGCGCACTCTTTGACCGCGCAGCACTGCCCCGCCGCGAACAGGCGATCCGCCAAAGGATCAAGGCTGCGGGCCTTTGGCTGCGGTGATCGCGCCCTGCCTGCTGGACCTTCTGCCGGAATTCGCCGATGTTCCCCCGGCAGGACGAACGGGTGCAAGATGCTGTCGCTGACATTAGGATTGATCGCCGCGCTGTGCTGGGGCGTGCATGATGTCTGCGTGCGCTTCGCGGCCACCCGATGCGGCCCGGCGACGGCCTTTCTGTGTGTCCTTGCCATAGGGGCGCTGGCGCTTGCACCGCTGATGTTCCTTCCGGGACAAGGCGGGGATCTGAGCGCGAATAGCCTCCTGCTCGCGGTCATTTCGGGCTTTTGTTATGCCACAGGGGGCTACAGTCTTTATCGTGCGTTCGAAATCGGTCCGGTGCGGCTGGTAGCACCTGTGGTCGGCGCCTATCCCGTTTTGTCGGTTCTGTGGGCAACCGTGCAAGGCACGCCGCCCAGCCTGCCGCAGATCGGAGCTGTGGCCGCAATCGTGGCGGGCGTCGGGCTGAATGCTGTGCTCTCGGAAGGGCATGAGCAGGAAAGCGGGCCAGACGGCACAGACCGTGTTCGTCGGGCACTTTCATGGTCGCTGGCGGCCAGCGCGGGATTTGCCCTGACCTTCGCCTTCGGCCAGGCCGCCAGCGCGGGCGGCGGTGGTCTGGTTCTCATTTTCGTGCCGCGCCTTACGGCCTTTGCCGTCCTTTTGTCCGCCACGATGGTTTTGGACCGAAAGGCGATAGATCTGAAATCCGCGCCGCTTGGCCTTTTGCTGCTGATGGGGTGTTGCGACGCGGCGGCACTCGGGCTTGTGCTATGGTCGGGGGCCCTGCCCCGCCCGGAATTTGCCGCCGTCGCTGCCTCGACCTTCGGGATGATCACGATCATTCTGGCGGCGCTTTTTCTGAAGGAACGCATGACCCCGCCGCAATGGGGGGCGGTCGCGCTGGTCTTTTCCGGGGTCGGCTATCTCGCGCTATAGTCCTACTTCGTCAGAAAGACCGCCAGTTCCTTCACGTCAATAGGCTTGCGCAGAACCGGAACGTCCGGATCGCGCAAACGCAGGTCATCTTGCCGCTGCGCGGTGAGGATGCTGGCAGCGATTTCGCCATACCGTGCCCGCAAGACCCTGATCAGGCCAACCCCGTCCATACCCGGACCAAGTTGCAGGTCGATCAGGAACCGGTCCGGCACGATCCCGATATCGTCCAGCAAGGTCAGCGCTTCTTCCGCTGTCGCCACGTCGATCACACTCAGTTGCCATTTCTCCAAAAGCAGGCACAGGGCGCGGCGAAGGTCGTCGTCATTTTCAACCAGCAGCACGATACGCCCAGCGGGGCTGGTGGCGAACGGCCCTTCTGCGGTCTGGGTCGCCGTCAGCGGTGTGCCGTCAAAGCCGGCCAAAGGCACCGTCACCATGAAAGAGGTGCCGCGATCCAGATCGGACCGCAGTTCCAGCGGATGCCCCAACAGCAGGCAGGCCCGTTCCACAATAGCCAGCCCCAGGCCCATCCCTTCCGAGGCCGATGCCGGCGCATTGAGCCTGTGGAACTCGCGAAAGATCGTCTGTCGCTCGCCTTCTGGTATGCCCGGCCCGGTATCGACGACCTCAATGCGTATGGCACCCGGCAAACGGCGCACTCCCACCAGAACCCGCCCCGCCATCGTGTAGCGGATGGCGTTACCGATCAGGTTTTGCAGGATACGCCGCAGATAGGTCGCGTCACTTTCGACCTGCACAGAGGACGGCACGACCGACAGCCGCAGCCCCTTCAATGCCGCCAAAGGCGCAAATTCATCGCGCAACTGATCCAGGATAGGGCCAAGCCGGACCGGCCCCACATCGACGGCCGCGCGCCCCGATTCAAGTTTCGAGATATCGAGAAGCGCCCCGAGAATATCCTCAACACTCGTCAACGCCTTTTGCGCCTTTTGCAAGGCTGTGCGGCCCTGCCCGCCCAGCGTCTCGTCAGAGATCGAAGCAAGGAAGAGTTTCGCCGCCGACAGCGGTTGAAGAAGATCATGGCTGGCGGCGGCAACGAAACGCGTGCGTGATGCGTTGGCCCGCTCCGCCTCGTCCAGCGCGCGGGCCAGCTCGTCGGTCCGCGCGGCCACGCGGGCCTCCAGCGTTTCATTCGCGTCCGATAGGGCACGCCGCGCGCTGCGTTCGGGGGTGATGTCCGTGAAACTCATCACAAAACCCCGGTCGGGCATTTCCTGGGCGAAGGCGGCCAGAACATACCCGTCCGCCCGCAACAGCTCAAACGACAGGGCGGGTCGCGGCGTCACGGCAAAAACCCAGTCTGACAGGCCGCGCAGGGTCAGATCACCCCCAAGCCGCAGATGCCCGCCGAAAGAGCCAAGGATCGCCGAAAAGGGCAGCCCCAGTTGCAGCCGCTGCACAGGAATAGCCAGAAGATCGGCCAGCCGGTTGTTCCAGCCGACAAGCTGGCAGGAGGCATCGAAAATCCCCACACCCTGGCTGATATGATCCAGCGTGGCGCGGATCATGCGCGCCTGATCATCCAGCAGCTTGCCACGTTCCTTGCGCTCCAGCCGGATAATGTCCGTCACATCGGTCTGGATGACGACCGTGCCCTCATCGCGGGTGCGCTGTTCTGAGACTTGCAGCCAACGATCGCCCGTCAGTTCCACCGTCAAGATCACATGCCGGTCGGCATGGCGGCGCAGACGCGCCCTCGCCCAGTCCTCAGGCCCCTCGCCCAAGGCGCGCACCAGGTCGGCCGATTGGCTCGCCAGCGTCACATATTCGCCAAAAGCCAGACCCGGCAACAGATGCGGATGAACATCCTGCAGCGGCAGGCCGAAGCGCGAATTGCACAAGACCAACCGGTCGGCGGGGTCGAAAAGCGCAAAACCTTCCTGCACCGTCTCGATCGCATTCGCGAGGTTCTGGCGCGCGGCTTCCGCCTCTCGCATCGTTGCCGACAAAAGCGCGTTCGACTGGTTCAGGAGATCGAGCGCCTTTTCCAGTTCACGCGTGCGGGTGCGCACCTGATCTTCGAGCAGCACCGCGCGCTGAAACTGGGTATAGGCCGCGCCCTGATCATCGGTTGCCTGCTCCACCCGCCGCATCAGCACATCGACAATCTGGATGAGCTTGCGGTTCTGGAGTTCGACCGTGTCGGCAGGGTTGAGGATCGAATGGCTCATCGGTCGTGGCCCGCGGGGGGATAAATCGCGATGCCGGTCATGGTCTGGTTCACATGAACCGTGCCCAATTGTTCGCCATAGGTCGAAAACCCCAGAACCCGGTGCTTTTTCAAGATGGCTGACACCTGCCCGAACATCTGTTTTTCCTCGGCCTCGATCCGGCGCAAGATACAGTCGCAGGCCAGGATCGCCGCAGGAACGCCACCCTCCGACAGTTTCGAAAGTTCGGCATCCAGATGGTTGGCCATATGCATCGGTTCGGCCAGCGTCAGAACCAGCCCCTCGTCAATAGCCGAGAAAAAGACCAGATCGCCATTGGCCGCCATGCGCTGGATCGAACGCACATGATGGCGCCCGCCGATGCGCACGACGACCGGATGGGCGGCGAAGGTGAAGGTGGTCAACTGATCCGGGTCCTTGCCCAGAAGGCGGGCATATTCGCGGGCCGCCGGTTCGGCATTGATCTGGCGGACGATCCGTTCGGCCGGGTCGGCCTCGGTCACCACCATGCGCAGACCAGTAGGCAGAAGATGATCGAGGTTGAACACCCTGACCGGGCAAGCCGTGCGCACGAACGTCAGAACAGCGGCATTTTTCAGCGCCTTGCCGTTGTGCAAAACGAACGTCTCGCCAAACCGCAACCCGTCGCCCGCCGACCCACCGAAAAGCCGCACCGGGCCAAGCCCCGTGGCGAGTGCGGCCATCAACTCATCCTCGCGCCGTGACATGCCATCAACCAACAGAAAGGCAAATTCGCCTTCCCAATCTGGCCGCGCGCTACCAAGACGCTGGCGCAGACGGATCATCTCGCTGACGAGCGCTTCGGGATGCAGATCAGTCAGATCGTCGATCAGCAGGCTTTCGGTCAGAAAGTGGTCGGAAGGGAAACCAACGGCGACGATTTCGCCTTCGCTGTAACCGTCGAACGACAGTTCCCCCGCCGTGGTGCAGCCCAGAACCGGCGTGCCCGGAAACCGGGCACTTGCCTGCGCGGCCACTTCGGTCGCGTCGGCCTCGGGCGAGACGAACATCATGACCGCCGCCAAGGGGCCGGTGCCCAGCGCAGCATGAATCCGGTCGATCGCATCGGGCGCGCGCGCGGAAACATGGGTGCCGCGCACCACTGAACTTGCCTCGGCCCAAGCCTGAAGCGTGGCCTTCAAGTTCGTCATCTGATCCTCCCGCCGAAAGCCTAAGCGGACAGATTGCCGCCTGACAAGAGGGACGCGAAATTCACCTCGCGCGCCAGAAGGACCGCCTGGGTGCGGCTATAGACACCAAGCTTGCGCATGATCGCGGTGACATGGGCCTTTACCGTCGTCTCGGCAATGGAAAGATCATAGGCGATCTGCTTGTTCAGCTTGCCCTCGCAGATCAGTTGCAAGATGACCGCCTGCTGCCGGGTCAAGAGCCCAAGCCGTTCAATCGCCGCTTCCTTGGGGGAGGCGGCAGGTCCGCCAAGCACCGGAGGCTGATAGCCTTCGGGCGTATAGCTGCCGCCCTGGGCAAGCGTCGCAAAAGCCGCGCGGAATATGTCGCGCTGGCTGTGCTTGGGCACAAAGCCCGCTGCGCCCGCCTGCATCACCGCGCTGATCACCCGCGCGTCGGTCATCGATGACACGACGAGGATCGGCACATCAGACGCCTGCTGCCGCAGCCGGATCAGCCCGTCGAGGCCATTCACATCGGGCAGGTTCAGGTCGAGCACAATCACGTCTGGCCCCACTCCGGCCACCAGCTTTTCAAGCGCGGCACCCAAACTGCCCGCCGTTTCGATCCGCTCGATCCCGATGAAATTGCGCAATGTCATCGACAGGGCTTCGCTGAACAGTGGATGGTCTTCGACGATAAGCGCCGAAGCCATTTGCGTTTGTCCAGCACTGATCTCGGCCACCATCAGCCTCCCTCTGCTGTGGCGAGAATAGCAAAAGCGCCGATGAAAGGAACCGACCGAAAGGTCTAAGGCGCGCCTCCGCCTGTTGGGGCGGTTCTACGACCAAGGTCAAATAGCGGTCACCGGGCCAAGACCCTAAAGTTGTCCAAATCCAGGGAGGATATCCGATGCAACTGACCGACCAGCGCCAGATTGGCGCCAGCCCGGATATGGTCTGGGCGGCCATTCTGGATCCTGAAGTTCTGAAAGCCTGCATTCCAGGCTGCGAAAGCATGACAGGTTCGCCCGAAGCCGGGTATGAGGCCGTGGTCGTACAAAAGGTCGGGCCGGTATCGGCCCGTTTTACCGGAATGGTCAGCCTTTCGGACATCGTGCAGGGCCAGGCCGTGACAATCTCCGGCGAGGGCAAGGGCGGTGCGGCCGGCTTTGCCAAGGGCGGCGCCAAGGTGACGCTGGCCCCCGAGGCGGACGGCACACTTCTGACCTATACGGTCGAGGCGAACGTGGGCGGCAAGATCGCCCAGTTGGGCAGCCGCATCATCGAAGGGTTCGCCAAGAAGATGGCCGACCAGTTCTTTCAGCGGTTTCAGGAAACCGTCGAGGGTCCGAAAGAACCGGAAGCCGCAGAGGGCGAAGGGACAGAGACACCTAAAAAGGGCTGGCTGAAACGGTTGGTCGGGGGCTGACCCCAAACAAAATCTTCGATCCAGGGAGGAGAAGAATGACGAAAGTCTCGATGACCGTGAACGGTCGGGTCGTTTCGGCGGATACGGAGGGGCGCACGCTTTTATCGTCTTATCTGCGCGAAGGGCTGGGGCTAACCGGCACCCATGTGGGCTGCGACACGTCGCAATGCGGCGCCTGCGTGGTGCATGTGGATGGCAAGGCCGTGAAAAGCTGCACCGTCTTTGCGCAAGACGTAGCGGGCGCGACCGTGACGACGATCGAAGGAATGGCGAATGCGGACGGATCGCTTGGCACCCTTCAGCAGGCCTTTCAGGACCACCACGGGCTTCAGTGCGGCTTTTGCACACCCGGCATGGTGATGTCTTCGGCCGCGCTTCTGGCCGAAAATCCGAAACCCAGCGAGGCCGAGGTGCGCGACTATCTCGAAGGCAATATCTGCCGCTGCACGGGCTATCACAACATCATCAAGGCGGTTCTGGCCGCGTCCGGGCAGGACGTGTCGAACATCGCCGCCGAGTGAGGGAGGGGACCATGCCGAAGGACCACGGAATTGGCGCAAGTTCGAAGCGCCGCGAGGATGTTCGCTTTCTGACCGGGAAGGGCGTCTATACCGATGACATGAACCTGCATGGGCAGACCTATGCGGTCATTGTCCGCAGCCAAGTCGCCCATGGGCGGATCAAATCGATTGGCACCGCCGCCGCCGCCGCGATGCCTGGGGTTCTTGCCGTTTTTACCGGCGAGGATTTCAAGGATGTGGGCGGCAACCCAGCCGGCTGGCTGATCAAGTCGCGCAACGGTGAGCCGATGCGCGAACCCAAGCGCCCGGTCTTGGCCCATGGCAAGGTGCGCCATGTGGGCGACGGCTATGCCGCCGTCGTCGCCGAAACCTATCAGCAGGCCAAGGATGCCGCGCAGCAGATTTCCGACGATACCGATATCGAGGAACTGCCTGCGATCATCGACATGCGCGCCGCGCTGGCCGATTCGTCGAACCGCGTGCATGACGAGATCCCCGACAACCAGTGCTTTGACTGGGGTTGGATCGAGGACAACCGCGCGGCGGTTGACGCAGCCTTCAAGGCCGCGCCGCACATCACCACGCTGGAACTGGTCAACAATCGGCTTGTACCAAACGCCATGGAACCGCGCGCCTCGATCGGCGAATATTTCCCCGGCACCGGCGATTACAAGCTGACCACCACCAGCCAGAACCCCCACCTGACGCGCCTTCTGGTGGCGGCCTTTGTGATGGGCATTCCGGAAAACAAGCTGACGGTCGTGGCCCCGGACGTGGGTGGCGGGTTCGGCTCGAAAATATACCACTATGGCGAAGAAGCGCTGGTGCTGGCGGCGGCCAAGAAACTGGGCCGTCCGGTCCGCTGGACAGCGGAGCGCAGCGAAAGTTTCCTCAGCGATGCCCATGGTCGCGATCATGTGACCAAGATCGAACTTGCCTGCGACAAGGAAGGCAACTTCCTCGCCTTCCGCACCGAAACCATGGCCAATGTCGGGGCTTATCTCTCGAACTTCTCGACCGCCACGCCGACCTTCTTGCATGGCACGCTGATGGCGGGGCCTTACAAGGTGCCGCTGGTCTATGTGAACGTGCAGACGGTTTTCACCAATACAGCCCCCGTCGACGCCTATCGCGGCGCG
>DAORUY010000020.1:11639-24059 GCA_035433445.1 Paracoccaceae bacterium | reverse complement strand
GCATGGCGAGACGGAAGTGAGCCTGTCGATCTCCATGCATTACAACCGCTGGGCATGGGCGGTGGCCTATGTGATGGTGCCGCTTGTCATGCTGGAACCGCAGGGCCGATCCATGCCAGCGCTCGACGGTATCCTGATCGGCCTTTGCATGGCCGCTCTGGCGCTGACGAAGGCGACCTATGCGGTGTCTCTGGCCCCGGTCATCCTGATCGGGCTGATTGCGCGGCGCTGGTGGCGGGCGATCTTCTGGGCCGCCCTTGCCGGGCTGGCCGTGATGGCGGTTGTGACGCTACTGGCGGGGCCGCAGATCTGGGGCGCCTATCTGGGCGATCTGCTGACCGTTGCCCGGTCGGACGTTCGCCCGCAGCCGGGCAAGTCTCTGGCGGCGGTCGCGACCAATCCGGCCTATCTGGCCGGAACCATCACGCTGTTAGCGGCCATCGTCTTTCTGCGTCAGAGCGAGCGGATGGCCGAAGGGATGATGCTTCTGCTGTTGGCGCCGGGGGTGATCTACATCACCTATCAGAACTTCGGCAACGACCCGCAATGGCTGGTGCTGCTGGCGATGCTCGCGGCGACCTTGCGCCCCGCAGCCGGCGTTATCAACGGGTTTGGCTGGGATATGCGTAAGGCGCTTGGCATGGCGGCACTGTCGGCATTGGCCTTCGGACTGCCGTCGGTGATCAACCTGACCTACAGCCCCGTGCGCCTGCTGGGGGCCGAAACCGAAAAAACTGTGCCGCTGACCAAGGTCCGGCCCGAACTGGCCGACATCCTGACGCCCCAGGACCGCATCTACGGGGTTCTGGAGATCCACGACGGAGACGGCCCGGATTCCGAGTTTGCTGAGTTCGCGAGTTACTCCGACCGCAGTCGCGAAATCGCCACGCTGAATGGCGAAACGCTGCCCTATTGCGAGATGATGTCGGGCACGACCGCCTGGTCAGAGACTGTCGCAGCCGATCTGGTGGCGGCGGGGTATGGCGGCAAGCGGATCGTGGCGACGGATGTATTTGCCAATTTCTGGCTTTATGGCCCGTTTCCGCCCGTCAAACGGGCCGCACCCTGGTATTATGACGATCTTTCCGGGTTTGAGAATGCAGATTACATCCTCGTACCACTTTGCGCCGTATCGCTTGGAATCCGTGCCGATGTCGTGAAGACGCTGAATGAGCGTAACATCACACTGACCGAGGTCCGCCGGACGCCGCTTTATCTGTTGATGACGGCGAAAAGCGCCTCTTGAAGGGGCGGGAAGGCGATGAAGGCCACATAGGCCACGAAGGTTCCGGCCAGCGCCAGCCCCATGGGAAAGTCCTTGCGCTTCCATGACACCCAGTCGGGGGTCATGGCGCGCACGGCCGGGATGGCGCGCAAGATACGGTGGCCAAAAAACGCCCCCAGCAGGAAGGCCGCGAAAAGCGGCAAGATGATCGGCAGGTGATCGACCTTGAAGAAGGGCGCGGCGGCGGCGGCGAATTTCACGTCGCCCGCCCCGACATTGGCGGCAAGGTGCAGCACAAAGCCAAGCGCCAGCACCACGATCAGATTCACCCAGCGCCAGGCCCAGGGTTCAAACGGAAAGACCAGAAAGCCGACGATCAGCCAGACAGCGGCCGTCGCATAGACGGCCCGGTTCGGGATCTTCATGAACTTCAGGTCGGTCCAGCAGATCCAGGCACAGATCGGCAGGACGAAGAGAAGCAGGATGCTGTAGCCTGTCGCCACCGGCAGATTGAACATGGTGTCAGCCTTGCGTTACGTTGGCATCGAGTGTTTCCAGCGCGCGCGCGGCTTCCTCGAAATATTGCGGATGGGTTTCGACGGCCTGCTGCAAAAGGGTGCGCCCGGTTTCCACGTCGCCCTGTTTGATCGCGGTCAGCGCGGCAGTGTAAAGAAGCTGGGCGCGTTCCGTCTGGGTCATCGCCACGATGGGAAGATCATATTTGTGCTGTGCGGCCCGGGCCAGAACAAGATTGTTCTTCGAGGTAAAGACGTTCGGATCATAGGTCAAAGCCTGGGTAAACAGCTTTTCGGCCCCGACAAAGTCACCGCGCGTCAGCTTAGAGTATCCCCAGTTGTTGAGAAGACCCGATGGCTTCGTCGTCAGGCCGAAGGCGGTTTCATAGAAACTGTCGGCCTTCTTCCATTTCTTGTTGGCATCCGCCACCATCGCTTCCAGCCGGTACCGTTCGTAGGTTTCATGGGTCGGCGGGATCTGGTTCAGCTCTGCCTCGGCGGCTTTCCAGTCATTGTTGCGGATGAGTGCATCCGCCAGGCCGACGCGGTCCTCGTTTGTGCCTTGCGGGCTGTAAGCCAGTTCACGCCAGACCTTTGCGGCCTCCAGCGGCTTTTGCGCCTTGACCAGCGACTTGGCGAGCCCGCGCTTCAGATCGGCCCGTTCCGGGTTTTCGGCGGAGGTTTTGGCGAAATAAGCGACCGCTTCGTTCGGATCGCCCGACGTCAGCATCAGATCGCTCAGGTTTGATTCGTCGATGACGTTGATGTCACCCAGTGCCTTGGCCGCCTCGGCACCCTGATCGCGCGCGCAGGCAGACAAAAAAACAGACCCTGCGATGCAGAGAAAAATCGTAATCGGGTGGCGCATTTTCTGCGTCCTTTGCTCGTTGCCTCAGAGATTGGTGAGAAGCAGATATTGCCCGTTCCCGCGCCTCACCAGAGAGAATTCGCTTTCTACAGGCGCATCATAGGCAGGATTTTCAAGTTTTGCGAGCGCAAGGCGAAGATTGTTGCGGATCTCGTCCGATTGGCCACTGTCGAGCGCGAAGGCCGTCTTGAACGTGAGGCTGGCTTCCGCCACCTCGCCTTTTTCCATCAGCACGACGCCCAGATTGTTCCAGGCGGGCACGAAGGTTTCGTCAACCTCCAGCGCGTCGCGCAAGTTACGCTCCGCCTGACCCAGCCGCCCGAGTTTCAGGTTCGCGGACCCGATCGCCGAAAGAACGTCGACCGTCGCGCCATGTTCGGCTGCGCCCCGGTAATAGGCCTTGAGCGCCAGCTCATATTCGCCAGCCGCCATCAGCCGGTGGCCAACGATCAGCCCATCGACCTCATCGCCGCCCCGCGCGGTGCCTGGCGCATAGGGCGATTTAGCGCCCGGTTGCAAAAGGCCGCCTGTCGATTGACAGGCGGCCAGAAGGCCGATCAGTGCGGCCAAAGCCAGAGTTCTGTGGTGCATGGCCCTACATTTTGAAATTCGCGAACATGTTCATCATATCGTAGACGGACGGACCCACAAGAATGATCAGCAGCGGCGGCACGGTGAACATCATCGTGCCAAGCGTCATCTTGACGGGCAGCTTGTTGGCCGCCTCCTCGGCGCGCATCACCCGCTTGTCACGCATCTCGCCGGCATAGACCCGCAGGGCTTCGGCGATCGACGTGCCGAATTGTTGGGACTGGATCATCACGGTTACGAAGGACGACACGTCCGGCACACCGGCCCGTTCGGCGAAGCCACGCAAGACGTTGGTCTTTTCCTTGCCGGCCTTCACTTCTTGCGAAACGATCTCAAGCTCTTCCGCAAGCGCGGGATAGCCTGCGTTCAGTTCCTTGGACACACGGATGATTCCCTGGTCGAGCGATTGGCCCGCCTCGACACAGACCAAAAGCATGTCGAGCGCGTCAGGAAAGCCGTCCTGAATCTCGCCCTGGCGGGACTGCACCCGGCGCTCGACCCAATATTTCGGGAAGTAATAGCCGAACCCGGCCGGGACCAGCACCGCGACGATGAGCTTGGTGGTGGATACTTCACCCGTAGCCGAAGCAAAGATCGCGTAGCCGACACCGATCAACAGGAAGAAGATGCCCAATGTGAACTGGATCGCATGGAAGGTCCGCACTGCATTCTTGCCGCGATATCCCGCGCGGGTCATGCGCAGGCGCGCAGTGCTCATCTCCTCCGCGGTCTTCGGTTCGAGGAAGTTGGCGAATTTGTCGAGCTTGTCGGTGCCCTTGCCATGACGCAGCGATTGCCGTGCGCCGGGGCGGTCCGGCACTGCTTTGCCAGCTGCCGGTTTCACCGTATCGCGGAACCGGGTCAGTGGATCGACCCGCTTCTTCAGAAGCACCGGAAGAACCGACAGGATCAGCAGCAGGCCCAGGATGCCAACGGCGAACAGCGGCCCGAGTGGACCCATCTGTGCGATCAGGAAATCGTTCAACGCACTCATCGCATCCGCCTCCTCAGACTTTGATATTGACCATGATTTTCATGAAGATGACGTTGATGGCCAGGAAAGTGAAAACCACCAGAGCCGCCGGTATGAAGTAAGGCGTGTCTTTGACCGTGTCGAAATAGTCGGGCTTCAGCAACTGGATGATTGCGAGAACCGCGACCGGAAAGCCCGACAAGAACATGCCGGACCATTTCGCTTCGGCGGTGATGGCGCGCACACGGCGGAACAGACGGAACCGCGCGCGGATCACCTTGGCCAGACCATCAAGGATTTCGGCCAGGTTGCCGCCCGACTGGCTTTGGATCGTCACAGCGACGGCAAGGAAGCGCAAATCCTGCATGTCCACCCGTTCCGCCAGATCCTTCAGCGATTCTGAAATGTCGCGGCCATAGGCGGCTTCGTCGGCGATCATGCCAAATTCGGTGCCAAGCGGGTCGGCGACCTCTTTGGCGACGATCTGGATGGCCGACGAGAATGGATGACCGACGCGCAAGGAGCGGACCATCAGTTCAACCGCATCGGGCAATTGCTCCTCGATCATGTCGAGGCGTTTCTTGGCCTTCTTGTTGACCCACATGAAGACCGCACCGACCCCCATCAGGACCGAGATTGCCAGCCGAACCGGCAAGATTGCCGTGGTCCCGATCGTCAGGCCCAGGAAGGCCACGACCGCAAGCACGCCCATCACGCCAATCAGCGCCTTGGGCGAAAAGGCGATGTTGGCCTTTTGCGCCTTGGAGGCCAGGATCGAATAGAGGGGGATCCCCTTGGCCCGCAGATGCTGGCTGGCTTCCTTGCGCAGCTGTTCCAGAACCTGTTCGCGCTGGCCGCCCTTTTCCAGAAGTGTCAGGCGGCGGTTCACCTTGCTGTTGAGCGAGATGGATTTGCCGAAGACGACAAGATAGATGCCCTCGACCAACAGCAGGACTGCGACGAAGATCAGGCCATAGATGATTGGCGTTGGGCTGATGATCATGTCCGTTACTCCGCCGCCACCGGCTCATAGATGTTGGGCGGCAGGTCGTAGCCCCACTGCTTGAAGCGGTCTGCATAGGCCGAGCGCACGCCAGTGGCAGTGTAGCGGCCGATGATCTTGCCGTCAGGCGCAAGACCCAGCCGCTCATAGCGGAAGATTTCCTGCATCGAGATGACCTCACCTTCCATGCCGGTGATTTCGGTGATGGAGGTCATCCGACGCGAACCATCTTGCAGGCGGCTGGCCTGCACGATCAGGTTCACAGCGCTGGCGATCTGGCTGCGCACGGCTTTCAGCGGCATTTCGATGCCCGCCATGGCCACCATGTTTTCCAGACGGCTGACACCGTCACGCGCACTGTTGGCGTGGATCGTGGTCATGGATCCGTCGTGGCCGGTGTTCATGGCCTGCAGCATGTCGATGACTTCCTCGCCGCGCGTTTCGCCGACGATGATGCGGTCCGGGCGCATACGCAGGGCGTTCCTCAGACAATCGCGCTGGGTTACGGCGCCTTTGCCTTCGACGTTGGCAGGGCGGCTTTCCATCCGTCCGACGTGGACCTGCTGAAGCTGAAGTTCGGCGGTGTCTTCGATCGTCAGGATACGTTCGTGGTTGTCGATGAAAGACGACAGCGCGTTCAGCGTGGTCGTTTTCCCCGAACCCGTTCCGCCCGACACGATGATGTTCAGTCGCGTGGCCACGGCCGCCTGAAGATAAGCAGCCATCTCCTCGGTGAAGGCCCCGAACCGCACCAGATCGTCGATGCCGAGTTTGTCCTTCTTGAATTTCCGGATCGAGACGAGCGAGCCGTCGACTGCGACCGGCGGGACCATGCAGTTGAAGCGTGATCCGTCGGCCAGACGGGCGTCGCAATAGGGGTTCGATTCATCGACGCGGCGGCCCACTGCGGACACGATCTTGTCAATGATTCGCAGAAGATGGCGCTCATCCTTGAAGGTGATGTCAGTGAGCGTCAGCTTGCCCGACCGTTCGATGAAAATCCGCTGCGGCCCGTTCACGAGAATATCGTTGACCGTATCGTCCTTCAGCAGCGGTTCCAGCGGCCCAAGCCCCATCACCTCGTCATAGAGATCCTGGTTGAGCGTCGCGCGTTCGTCCTTGTTCAGAACGACGCTCATCTCCTCCAGCGCTTCGGCGGAGATCGAGGTGATCTCCAGCTTGAGGTCCGCCTCGGTCGCATGTTCGAGCGCGCTGAGGTTCAGGTTGTCGAGCAGCCGCTTGTGCAGCTCGACCTTGATTTCGGCCATCCGTTCCTTGCGCTTCTTGTCCTTGTCAGCAGCAGCGGCCTGGGCGGCTTGCGGAGCAGGGGGCTGCGACATCGACCGACGGGCGATACCGCTGGACGATGGAGCGGCACTTGCCGCTGGCTTGGTGGCTGCAACGGGTGCTGCGGCGACAGGCCGCGCGGCCGGGGCGTCAGGTTTCTTGAAACGCGAAAACATCGTCTATCCCCCAAATGCAGGTTAGGTCCGTGCGGCCTCGGCCGCTTTGCTCAACTCGTGCAGTTGCTTGGCGAGCTTTGCGATTTCCTTGCGGAGCGCGTTTTTCGGCGCCGTTTCTGCCAGCGGCAGCCCGTGGTCATTCGACTGCGTAACCTGATAGGCGCCGTCCGGCAGCTGCATCTCCAGCGTGATGTCCAGACTTTCGGCCAGACGCTTGGCGCGGCTTTTGCCCGACAGATCCGTGAACTTCGGCGCGCGGTTCAAGACGAACCGCAGCTTTTCGAAAGGCAGTTCTTCGGCTTTCAGCGCGCGGATCATGCGCAGCGTGTTCTGCGCCGAACGCATGTCGAGCTCCATCAGCGCGAAATAGACATGCGCGTGGCTCAGAACCGCTTCGGTCCATTGAGCGATGGTGCCGGGCATGTCGATCACGACGAAATCGAAATTCGCGCGGGCGATTTCAAGGATGCGGTTGATGTCGTCAGACGACACGATATCCAGCGGCAGCATGTCGGCGGGTGCGGTCAGGACATTCAGCTTGTCATTGAAGGTCAGGAGCGACTGAAGAAAGGAGTCCGCATCCATCCCGGCCGTGTTCGACAGCATCTCGTAGACAGCCTCGCGGCGCGGCAGATCCAGATATGTCGAGACCGAGCCGAACTGGAAGTTGAAATCCAGAAGGCAGACCCTTGGCCCGTTGTCTTTTTCGATCGTGGCCAGTTCCCAGGCGAGGTTCACGGCAAGCGTTGTCGCGCCCGCGCCACCCACCAGCCCATGAACCGGCAGAATCACCCCGTCACGGTCGCCCTTGCCCTTGAAGGTCGGGGCATGGACGCCCGGATCAATCGCTTCGGGTGCCGGCGCACGGCTGAGCTGTTCGATCGCCTCGTGCAGTGCCTGTTCAGGAAGCGGGTAGGGGACAAACCCGTCCGCACCGAGTTTCAGCAGTTGATGAAGCGCGATCGGGCTGATTTCGTCGGCAATCAAGATGACCTTGATCCCCCGATCCTTCGCCGTGGTGATGAGCGAGGAAATCCGCGGCAAATCGCTTTCATCGTGGTTGTCGACGGCGATGGCCACAAACTGTAGTGTTTCTGCGTCGGGCTGATTGAGGAAGACCACCGCGTCAGAAAAGCTGAGATCGCCCCAGCTTTCGCCAAGTTCGGCTTCCATATCCTCGATCAGCAGATCGAAATTGCTGACATCACGCGAAATCGTGCATGCCAGGATCGGCGCCGGCTCCGGCTGCAACACTGCTACACTGCTCATTCCCTTCGTCCTTTCCCGCGCGGGATTTCCCTGCGCCCCGGATACGAAAGGCGGACTTCGCCCACCCGTTACCCACTCGAACCCACCCCGGTCATAGTTTCGGGGCCTTACTTTCAGGTTTCGAAAGTCCTTGAAAAACTTGGCAAGATTGGGGCCAAAAGATCGAAATTGTGCGATTTGTTGGGACGATCAAAAGGCAAGGGCGGCCTTTGTTGCCAAAGGCCGCCCTTGCTTGGAAACAATCCGGTGTTTTGACCTATTCGGAACCTGCGGCAGCGTTGCCTTCGGTCACTTCCTGCAACGTAGGTTTCGGTTCCGCGCTGACGATATAGTCGCGCCAGATGATCGCGGCATATTTGCCGTTCAGGACCAGCGGGTTGTTCTGAACAAAGCCCGAAACCTCCGTGACGGTCCGGCGGTTCTTGCGTTCGGGCGCCTGAACATAGACGAGCGGTTGCGTCTTGCCGAACGAGGCAACGGCCTCAAGCCGGGATGTGCTGATCCCCTGACTTGCCAGGAAGGCGACGACTGCCTTCGCGCGACGCAAGCCAAGTGCCTTGTTGTAGCTGTCCGAGCCGATAAGGTCGGTATGGCCATAGACACGGAAGCGCACTTCAGGGAACTGCCGGATCCAGTCCGCTTGCCGGATCAGGGCCTGCTGGGCAGCGCCGTCGAGCGTGGCGCTGTTGAACTCGAAGTTCACCGTGCTGGGCACATCGGCACTGAAGCGTCGCGTCAGGTCGATCACATAGTCCCGTTCACCCGACTGGATGGAGGTATTGTTCGCGGTCGAATGGCCGAAATCGTTGGTTTCGATTTCAGACCCGGCCTCGGCATAGAACGAGCGTGCAAAGTTCGTTTCACGCGAGCAGGCGCTGATCGCAAGTGCCGCGGTCGACAGAACCAGAAGGGCGAAGGAGTTTTTCATCATCTCACTCCATCACATAGCCGTAGGAGCCGGAATAGTCCTGCTTGGCCACTTCGGCCGCAGGACCGGACGTTGCACCCGCCGCGGTCTGACCAAAGAGGAACAATTGTGCCTCTGACGGGGGTTTTACGCGATCTGTCGGTAGCGCCAGCACTTCGCCGCGTGTGGGCGATACGAGGTGCGGGGTGATGATGATCACAAGCTCGGACTGATTGCGGATATAGTCGGCGCTGCGGAACAAGGCCCCCAGAACCGGAATGTCGCCCAGCCACGGAACCTGACCGTTCAGGTCGCGGAACTCATCTTGCAGAAGGCCGGCAATCGCAAAGCTTTCGCCGTCGCGCATTTCGACCGTTGTCTCAGTTTCCCGCCGTTTGAAGGCATTCACCGAGAACCCGCCATTCTGGACGGTGACAGTGGAATCGATACCTGACACCGCTGCGTTCAGGGTCAGGTTGATGATGTCGCCATCCACCACGCGCGGAGTGAACGACAATTCCACACCGAACGGCTTATAATAGATCGTCACGGTGTTGTCGGCACCCGATACCGGGATCGGATATTCGCCGCCCGCTAGGAACTTGGCTTCCTGACCTGAGAGAGCCGTCAGATTCGGCTCGGCGAGGGTGCGAACCAGCCCCTTGCTTTCCAAGGCCTCAAGAAGAACCCCGAGTTGGAGGTTGCCGACCGAAAAGCCGATGCCGAGCGCTCCGGTCTGCTGGGTGGTAAAGCCGCCGCCATTGGCGACGCTGACCGCGCCGTTCAGGTTGGAACCGGATCCCGCCTCTATGTTCACTGAACTGCCAGCGGATGAGGAGATGCCCAAGCTGGTGCTGAGGCTTTTGGTCACCGACCGCTGCATTTCGGCAAAGCGCACCTTCAGCATCACCTGTTGCGTGCCGCCAACGCCCATCAGGTTGGACACCCTTTGGGGTGCGTACCGTTCGGCCAGGTCCAGCGCCCGGTCCAGTGCGGCCGTCGAAGATACGACGCCCGACAGTACGATCCCGTCGTTGGCGGTGCGCACCTCGATCTTCTCGTTCGGCAGGATCTGTTGCAGCCGTTCCTTGAACTCGGCCACATCGAGTGTCACCTGCACGTCGACATTGGTGATCAGCTTGCCGTCCGGCCCCAGAAGCGTCAGCGTCGTGCGTCCGGGCGCCTTGCCCAGTACATAGATGCTGCGATCAGAAAGGGTGGAGATATCGGCGATGCCAGGGTTGGCGATCGATAGTTCTGCAAAGGGTTGGTCGGCTTCCACGACGACTGCGCGGTTCATCGGAACCGTCAGCGCGCTGGAGGTCGAACCTTCAACCACCTTGAGCGTTTCTGCAAAGACGGGCGCTGCCATAGGGGCAAGCGCAAGCCCCAGCAAGCCCGCGGTTAGGACATGTTTGACGTTCATTGTGACCTGCCTCTCGGATCACGATTGGTTCGGGTCTTCTTGCCCATATTATGCACAGGATGCGCGACTTCGAATTTTATTTCAAGATTCAGTTGTTTGCAGGCCGCCTCTCATGTGGGTTAGCCGCAACAGTCGGGAATCTGTAGTGGGATCGGGGGGCGTTGCCCACCACATGAAGTGGTGGGCGATGCATCAATTTGTACAGGGAATCTGCGTTTCGACCACTTCGCCGCCTTTGTTGGTTCGAATAGTGCAGACTTTATCAGCAACTTCCTCGACCGGAGCGGCTTCCTCGGCAATCCCTAGCAGTGAATTGCGGTCGATTTCGATTGCGCCCACATCCGCGGTGTCGCCGGCCCCCACAAGAACCAGGGTCAGCCTGCCGCTCTGCTGCGCCAGCGCCAGCGCCGCCACCTGCTCCGATGTTGCCTCGACCGTGACCGTGCGTGCGATCTGGGTTTCTTCCGACCGGTCCGCGTCGGCGCTTTGGTCGATGGCAATCAGCCGGATCGCGGCCTGCATCAGCTTGGTGACTTCCCGACCGTTCGCTGTGCCTGTCCAGTAAACGTCGACGTGATCGCCCGGCCGCAAGAACCCCGAAACGCCCGACGCCACATCGACACTGATCGTCAGGGCGCGCATCCCGACACTGAGATTGGCGGTAATGCCGGCATCCACACCGGGTTCAGTTACCTTCTTGGCCAAGAGCGGCTCGAACGGTTCGATGGAACGCAGCAGTGCCCGCGGCCTCGTCTCACCTTCAAAGAAGACGGTGTTGGGTGGGGCCTCGCCTTCCACGACCTCTGCCGGTTGCGCCGCCACGATCGAATTGAACGCGCCTTCCGGCACCTTGTCGGCTTGCCATTTGATGACTTCAAGATCCGCGCGCGTGAAACGATCGCCGTATTTCATCGCTTTGCTGGCGACGACGACATCGACGAGCTGTGGTGCGGCGGCCTGGGCGGCCAACAAGCTGTCACGCTCCGCCTGTGTCTGCGCGATATACCCTTGCGCCATATAGACCGCGAAACCCGCAAGTCCGAGGCCAAGAACCAGAACCAGTCCGAATACGATACGCATGAAGCACCCTTTCCTTCATATGCGGGGCGAGTGCGCGCGCTAGCGGACCGTTGCGGCAGCCTATCCCGATCTGCCCAAACTATCGTAAGCGATTGTGGCTAAATGGAGGTTAAAGGCGACCGTTTGGAAGGAATTCTGTATCTGGCGAAACATTCCTGTGCGCCGTCGAATCCACTGATGCGGGCAGCAATCAATTCAGCGTGGTGTTGATTGTCATCCCCGATACAGCGCTTGCCGCACGGGAGCCAACCGTTGTCATATTCCCACGCAACCCCGCCATCGCCAGCACCACCAGGCCGACAACCGCGGCAGTGAGCACAACCCAGTCCACGGTCACGGCACCGTCTTCGGCGCGGCGGAAAAGGCGTAGAACGTTTCCAAACTCTTTCATCGTCGAACTCCCAACCACGCGTAGGTGTCGCGGGTCATTTTTAAAAACCTGCCACCATCATCCTGTATTTGGTGGCACGATTACGGCGGCGTGAGGCCATTTTGGCGAATCATATTCTCGGGTTGGAAACAACGCTCGCGCATAGTCTGGACAATGCCCTGTGCGTCGGCAGCTACATCCGGTAAGAAAACCGCGCCCCTTTCGGGACGCGGTCTGTGGTCGGCTTGATCTGGTGAGAGATCAGAGCGAAGCGGTGTTGATCGTGATACCCGACAGGTGGGTGTTGATCTTGGTGGTCAGGGCGCCCGTGCCACCGCGGATCGCGGCGAGGGCAGCCAGGCCGAGGCCGACGACAGCAGCGGTCAGCACGACCCAGTCAACCGTCACGGCACCGTCTTCAGCGTTTTCGAACTTCTTGAAGAGTTTGAAGAATTTCATGATCTGTCTCCGTTAAATTTTGTTTCTGCACCATCCGCGCCCGGTTTAGCCGGGCGGTTCATCCGATCCCGTATCGTCGCGGCATGGGTATATATGGCACCCGAATCGTGACCTGAATGGGGCGGCGATGGTTCGTTTTCGGTGCATCCAGCGTCAAGTTGGCAACAATCTGTTGCGCGTTTGGAGCTGCTTTGCGCCGATGCGCGTTGCGCAAACGAAAACCGCGCCCCTTTCGGGACGCGGTCTGTGGTCGGCTTGATCTGGTGAGAGA
>DAORUY010000020.1:0-11539 GCA_035433445.1 Paracoccaceae bacterium | reverse complement strand
CCGTATCGTCGCGGCATGGGTATATATGGCACCCGAATCGTGACCTGAATGGGGCATGGTTCGTACATTTTTCGTAAATTTCAGCGGCCAATAAAAATGTTCAACTATTTGAAATATATATAAACATAACCGAAAGTTGTGCGGTTATTGACGCAAACCCTGTTGCCGAAAAGCCGATTGGGCCGGATTTTGCAACCCGCCTACAGAAAGGCGTAGCGCCCCTGCAGATTTTTTGCGAGGCTCGTTCCAATAAGAAAACCGAAGGCAGGTACAGGATCGGACATATGGCGCGGGCCTTGCAGTGGGCGGCGGTCTGTTGCGCTGGCATTCTGGCGATGCCTGCCTTTGGCGAAACACCTGCCGAACCCTATCCGACATTCACCTTCAAGCGCATTTCTGCCCCCCAGAGCGGAAGTCAGAAGCGTATAACCGTTCAGATCGACCCGGCCGAGCAAGCCGCGCGTCTGGCGCTTGCACCCTTGCCGCCACCCGAAAACCCGATCCCGCGCGGTGGGGCCGATCCTGATCTCTTGCCCGCTCCCGCGGTGCCGGGCGGCACATCGGGGGGATATGCCTGGTATTGGGATATAGTCTCCCCGAAACTCGGGGAAGGCGAAGGGCGGTTTTCGAAGGCGCTGGAGGCGCTGACCAAGGGACCGGATGGCAGCATCGTCGCGGCGCCTCGGCTTCAGGCCCTGCAAGATATTGCTGCGGTGCATGGTACGGACATCCTGAAAGCGACGATCGACAAGGATGTGTCGCCTGCTTTGGTACTGGCGGTCATCAGCGTGGAAAGTGCCGGCCGCATCGACGCGGTTTCATCCGCCGGTGCTCAAGGGTTGATGCAGCTGATCCCCGCCACCGCCACGCGGTTCGGGGTTGGTGATGCTTCGGATGCCGGGCAAAATATTCAGGGCGGTGCGGCTTATCTGGATTGGCTGATGCAGGAATTCGGCCATGATCCCCTGATGGTTCTGGCGGCCTATAATGCTGGCGAGAATGCTGTCAAAAACAACGGCGGCGTTCCCGCCTATGCCGAGACCCGCGATTATGTCCCCAAGGTGCTGGCCGCCTGGGCAGTGGCGCGCGGGTTGTGCGTCACCCCGCCAGAACTGGTGACAGACGGCTGCGTCTTTGCGGTGAAAGGATAAGGCAGAATGGCTGCGGCGAAACCGCTCGTCCTTGATGTGGACGGGACATTTCTGAAAACGGACATGCTGTGGGAATGTTTCTGGGCCGGTTTGGGGCAGGCACCGCTGGCAACTTTGCGCACCTGTATCAGGCATTTGGGGAATCGCGCGGCGCTGAAGGCCCGGCTGGCCGAAATCGCGACGATCCGTACCGATCTCTTGCCGGTGAACAGTGAAGTTGCGGAGCTTGCCCTCAACAGCCGTGTCGCTGGGCGCGAGGTGATCCTGGCCTCCGGTTCCGATGAAAGCCTGGTGACACAGCTTGCCACGGAATACGGCCTTTCGGACCGTGTCTTTGCGTCGGACGGCCACACGAACCTGACGGGGCCGGCCAAGGCTGCTGCGCTGACCGCCGCGCTGGGCGAGGGTGGCTTCGATTATGCCGGCAACAGTGCGACGGATATGGCGGTCTGGGAAAAGGCCGACAATGCGCTGGTCGTTGGCCATGCGTCGTCGGCGCGGGCCCTGGCGGCGCGTGGGCAGAATGTCGTCGAGCTTTCGGGTGGCTTTTCCGCCCGCGCGCTTCTGAAGGCGCTGCGCCCGCATCAATGGGTCAAGAATATCCTGCTGGTGCTGCCGATGATCGCCGCCCATCGTTTTGATCTGGCAACGCTCATCCCGATCCTGTGGGGCATGGTGGCTTTCTCGGCTGCGGCGTCGTCGATCTATATCGTGAACGACCTGATGGATCTTGAGGCTGACCGCCTGCACCCGACCAAGCGCGCGCGGCCCTTTGCTTCGGGCACGGTGCCGATCCCGGTGGGGATGGCGACTTTCGTGACCCTGGCGGTTATCGCCTTGGGCGTCGCCGCAGCACTGAACGCGGCATTTTTCGCGGTCGTGGCCTTATACATGGTCCTGTCGCTGGCCTATTCGCTGAAGCTCAAGCGGCTCCGCTGGGTCGATATCGCCACGCTGGCGCTACTCTATACGATCCGGGTGGTGGCGGGCGCGGCGGCGGCGCAGGTCTATGTCTCGATCTATATGCTGATCTTCATCTTCCCGGTCTTCATCACGCTCGGCTGCGTGAAACGGCTGACAGAGCTGACGCTTGCCACTTCGGATGAACGGCTTCCGGGGCGGGGATATGGCCGCACCGACCGGAGCGACCTGTTGAACGTGGCAATCCTGGGCACGGTCGGGGCGCTTTTGATCTTTTTCCTCTACTCGGTCAGCGATCAGGGGCTGCTGCTCTATCCGACCACATGGATCTTGTGGGCCGCGATGCTGCCCATGTCCCTGTGGCTGATCCGCATGGTCATGCTGGGCTGGTTCGGCAAACAAGACTATGACCCGATCGTTTTCGCCATGCGCGACAAGTTCGGGATCGGCATCTTGATGATGACCCTCTCGCTCATGTTCTGGGCCGCGGGCCTGTGGGCGCGCTGGTTCGGGGGCTGAGGGGCGTCCCACGATGGGACGCTTCGCCGAGTGTGGAAAATCAAGAGGTTGGCAGGGCGTTTTAACGCAATGTTAAGGTCTGGATGAGGGGCCGTGGTCGCAAGAAGGGGACGGTTGAGGTTCGGCCAGCGCTTCAGCCCCATGACCGCAGAAGGTCCAGCCGGGGCAATTCCGTCGGGTCAGGGATCAAAGCGGCTTTCTTTTTAGCGCAATCACAAGCACACCAGAGGGGCGCGCCTGACCCGAGGGGGGGCGCCATCGCGCCCGCCTGGGGGCGGGTCGGGCGCGGCCCGGTTGCTTTGGGCAACCGGGCGGGGTCAATGCGGTGGCGCGCCGTCTCAGATCTTCATCTTCTTGAAGATGAACTCCGGCACATGGCAGATGATCAGCATGATGTAGCGCCAGAAGAAGGGCGTGTAGATCACGTTGCGGCGCTTCTTCACCGCTTTCCAGATGTCATCGGTCACCGCTTCGGGTGTGGCGACCAAGAACATGCCGGGAATGCCCCAGGTCATCGACGTGTCGACAAAGCCGGGTTTCACCGTCACCACATGACCGCCGGCACGGGTCAGGCGGTTCCTGAGACCCGAGAGATAGGTGTGAAAGCCCGCCTTGGCCGCGCCATAGACATAGTTGCCGATGCGCCCCCGGTCGCCCGCGACCGAGCCGACGCCGACCACGCAACCGCCGCCCCGCGCCTCCATCATTGGCGCAAGAAGCTGCAAGAACCGGGCGGGGCCAGTGAAACTGTCGGTCACGGTGCCGTCAATCAGCGCGGGATCGGCGTCGATCTCGGCCTGTGGCGGCATGGAGCCGACGAAGACGGCGGCATTCAGATGGCCGCCTTCGGTTTCGGCGCGGGATAGGATCGCCGCGAAAGTGGCAGGGTCACGCGCGTCGAAGGCTATCGCCTCGGCCAGTCGGGCGCCGCGCAGGCGGCAGTCGGCGGCAAGGGTGGCCAGGTCCGCCTGATCGCGACCAGCGAGCAGGACGGCACAGCCAGCGGTCGCGGCCTGGCGCGCAAAGGCGCGCGCTATCGAGGAGGTCGCGCCAAGAATGATCCAGGTGTCGCTCATTGGTCAGTTCCTCAGCTTCAGGCGGCGGACAAGGTCGGTCTTCAGGCGCCCGTCAGGGTCGGCCTTGGCGCATTCCTTGCGCCATAGGTCAAGCTCTGGATACATCACCACCATGTCGGTGCCTTGCGCCAGACTGTCCTTGGCGAAATACAGTCTGCCGCCGGCCGCCAGCGTCGTCCCCTCCAGCCGCCGGATCAGGTCGCGCGCGGCATCGCGGTTGGGGAAATCGACGGCCAGCGTGTAGCCTTCCATCGGGAACGAGAGATGGCCCGCGCGTCCCGGTCCCATGCGTTTGAGGACCGCGAGCGGCGAGGCGAGGCCGGAGGAAGCGATGGATTCCAACATCTGCCGCAGGGCAGGGGCGGCGGCTATCGGCACGACGCACTGGAACTGGTGGAAGCCGCGTTTGCCGTAAAGGCGGTTCCAGTCATGGATCTTGTCGAGCGGGAAGAAGAAATCCGAAATCGGTTTCACGACCGTCCGTCCCGTCGCGGGCACCCGGCGGAAGTAGAGCTGGTTGAAGGCGCGCACGATGGGCGCTGAGAGCGCGAAGGCGGGCGCGTCAAAAGGCACCTTGCGGACCTTTACCCGCTTGGGCACGAGGCCAGCGCCGGTTTCGCCTTCCTCGACGATGCCGCGGCCTAGGGCGCTTCCGGTCGCGGTCGCATCGATCCAGCCGACGGTGTAGGTGGCGGTCGAGGCGTCGAGCAGGGCGATATGCTGATCCCAATTGTCCGCGCGGCGTTCGGTGACGACCATCACGTCACCCTTGCAGGCCATCAGGCGCAGGCGGGCGGACAGGATGACCCCGGTCTGGCCCAGTCCCCCGGCCGTGGCGCGGAAGAGCGCGGGCGTCTTTTCGGGCGTGACTTCGCGGATGCCCTTGGCGGTGCGCAGGGTGAGCGAGATGACATGTTCGCAGAAAGACCCCGCATGATGGTGGTTCTTGCCATGAACATCTTGCGCGATGCAGCCGCCCACCGTGGCAAAGCCGGTGCCGGGCATGACCGCCGGAAGCCAGCCGCGCGGCGCGAAGGCGCTCGCAATCTCGCCAATGCGGGCACCCGCTTCGACATCGAGAATGCCGGTGGCGGGGTCGAAGGCCAGCATCCGGTCGAGGCGCGTCATGTCGATGGCGCGGCCCTGGCCATTGAGGGCCGCATCGCCATAGGAACGGCGGTTGCCGATGGCAGGGATCAGGCCATCGGAAAGAAGCTGGTCGAGCGCGGACTGGCGTTCGGGTCGGGCGAGTTCGCCGCTGGCAGCCAATGCCCGGCCCCAGCCGGTGTAGGTGGCACTTTTCCAGATCATGTCTTTCCCCCGTGCGGCTGCCGCTCCGCGAAGGGAAAGGCGACCATGCCGATCAGAACGGCAAACCAAAGTGTTGTGAAGCGGATAAGGACGGTGGCGGCAAGCGATGTCTCCAGCGCCACCCCATCGAGTGTCAGAAGGGCCACCATCGCGGCTTCGGCGCCGCCCAGCCCGCCGGGCGCGCCGGTCAGGCCACCCGCAAGCGTGGCGAAGATGAAGATGGCGAGCGCGCGGGCGAATGAGATGTCGGCGCCGAACCAGTCCAGAAGCAGATGGAACGCATAGCCTTCGGCGGCCCAGCCCGCCATGCCGAGCGCGAGCGCAGGCCCAAGCACATGGCCCTTTGCGAACCTGTCGAGCGACAGCGCCGCCCGGCGCAGGCGGGCCATCAGGCGGGGCAGGCGACGTCCGGTCAGGTGATGGGCAAGTTGAATGAGCGTGGCAAGAAGCTGGGGGTGGGTGGCGGCGAAAGCCGCACCGAGCGCGAGGAGCGCCACGGGCAGACCGCCGCGGATCGTTGCCGAAAGCGCAAGGCAGAGCGACAGGAGAATGGCAAGCGCGGCAAGGTCGGAGGCGCGGTCGGCCAGCGCCGCGGGGGCCGCGCGTTCAAGCGGCGCCCCTATGTCCCGCGCGAGCCAGCGCACCCGCACCAGTTCGCCGATCTTGCCCGGCGTCACGCTCATCGCGAAACCGCCGAGATAATGCAAGATATTGCGCCGGACGGGCAGGCTGAAGCCGAGGCTGGAGACAAAGAGATGCCAGCGGAGCGCCCGGAGCGCATAATTCAGGAGTGACAGCAGCAGGAGCGCAGCAATCTGGAGCGCGCCAAGGCTTGCGAGCCTGGCGCCGATATCGGCCCAATCCGTCGCCCGGCTGATCCCGTAAAGCCCGGCGGCGGCGAGAACCGCAAGCGCGCCGACGATCCACAGATCGCGCTTGGTGCGCGTGCGGATCGCAGGGCGGGGAGTAGGAAGGTCTGCACTCATCATTGCCAAGGCAACTAGAGACAGATTTGGGCATGATTATGGAGTTGTTTCGGAATTTCCGACAATCGCTGCCCAATTTCGCACCGGGCGGTGGTGGACGGACGTGGATTGATTTGTCGTCCCGGCTGGGCCGGGCCGGTCAGTTTTGATTTGTCGTCCCGGCTTTGCCGGGCCGACCGGTGTGGGGGAGGCGCTGCCTCCCCCACACCCCCACCGGGATGTTTATCGACAGAAAATGAGGTCAGTTGACGATTGTGGCCTCGGTCGCGGCGCGGAGGTCCGCCTCGCTTACCCCGTCGGCGCATTCGACGATTTTCAATCCGCCGGGAACCACATCGAGGACACCGAGGTTGGTGATGATACGGTTGACCACGCCCTTGCCGGTCAGGGGCAGGGTGCAGGATTTCAGGACCTTCGATTCCCCGTGTTTGGACGTATGGTCCATCACGACGACGACGCGGCCGACGCCCGCGACCAGATCCATCGCGCCGCCCATGCCCTTGACGAGTTTGCCGGGGATCATCCAGTTGGCGAGATCGCCGTTTTCGGCCACTTCCATCGCGCCGAGGATCGCCATGGCGATCTTGCCGCCGCGGATCATCGCGAAGCTTTGGGCGCTGTCGAAATAGGCAGTCTGCGGCAGTTCGGTGATCGTCTGCTTGCCGGCGTTGATCAGGTCAGCATCTTCCTCGCCTTCGAACGGGAAAGGGCCCATGCCCAGCATGCCGTTTTCCGATTGCAGCGTCACCTCGATCCCTTCGGGGATATAGTTCGACACCAAGGTCGGAATGCCGATGCCCAAATTCACATACCAGCCGTCCTGGAGTTCTTGGGCGGCGCGGGCCGCCATCTGGTTGCGATCCCACATCACGCGGTCTCCTTCTTGCGGGTGGTGCGGTTTTCGATGCGTTTTTCGTGGGTACCCTGGATCAGCCGGGTCACGTAGATGCCGGGCACATGGATCATGTCGGGCTCGAGCGAACCGAGGGGCACGATCTCCTCGACCTCGGCGACGCAGACACGCCCACAGGTGGCGGCGGGCGGGTTGAAATTGCGCGCGGTCTTGCGGAAGACGAGGTTACCCGAGGGATCGGCCTTCCACGCCTTGACGATGGAAAGGTCGGCCACGATGCCGCGCTCCAGAATATAATCCTGACCGTCGAAGTTTTTCACTTCCTTGCCGTCGGCAATCACGGTGCCAACACCAGTCTTGGTGTAAAAACCGGGAATGCCCGCGCCACCGGCCCGCATCCGTTCGGCCAGCGTGCCTTGCGGGTTGAACTCCAGTTCCAGCTCGCCGCTCAGATACTGGCGCATGAATTCGGCATTCTCGCCCACGTAGGAGGAGATCATCTTCTTGACCTGCCGGGTCGCCAGAAGCTGACCGAGGCCGAAGCCATCCACGCCCGCATTGTTGGAGGCGATGGTCAGATCCTTGGTGCCCGCATCGCGGATCGCGGCGATCAGGAGTTCAGGGATGCCGCACAGGCCGAACCCGCCCGAGGCGATGAACATGCCGTCAAAAAGAAGCCCATCGAGTGCGCTTGCCGCATCCGGGTAGATTTTCTGCGCCAAGGTGATCCTCCTGACAGTGGGGTGGACAGTTTGTCGGTGCGAACGTGACGGATTGCCGGACGCTCTGCCATCCGTAAGAATACGTAGAGAGATACGTATGTCCGGGGGGATCGGATGCCGAAGGGTTTGGTGCCAGTTGCACTTGCGCGTGATTATGAACGGCTTGCCTTCCTGCATGCGCCCGATGCGACGCTGATCCTGGGCGACAGGGTGATTTTGCGCGCCAGCCTGCGGGTGGAAAGCGTTTTCGGCTGGACGCCGGGCGAGCTGGAGGGGCAGTCGATCCGCATGCTCTATCCCGGTCAGAGCGACTATGAGGTGATCGGCGAACGCGCCCGCAAGGCCTTGCAGGCGCAGGCGGTCTGCCATGACGAGCGGTTCATGCGCCGCAAGGACGGGCAGGTGGTGTGGATGGAAGGGTGTGGTGCCGCGCTCGACCGCAAGGACCCGCAGCGGCTCGCGATCTGGACGTACCGTCCTGCGGACCGGGGGGCGAGCCAGCCCGGCCCGCTGACGGTCGCGGAAAAGCGCATTGCGCGCTATCTGGTCAACGGGTTCACCAGCAAGGAAATCGCACTGGCGCTTTCTTGTTCGCACCGCACGGTCGAAGTGCATCGGGCCAATATGATCCGCAAGATGCAGGTCAGGAACAGTTTCGAACTGGTCCGCAAGCTGCTGATCGCGCCCGAGAAGTAAGGACAGGCGGCGGGGCCGTTGGCCGCGCCGATCAGGCCGCGCCCGCTTTGGCGGCTTTTGCCGGTTTGGCCTTGGCCTTTGCCGCCGCTTTCGGCTTGGCCTTCGCTGGCGCGCGCGTCTTGGCCTTGCCCTTGCCGCCCTTGGCCGCCTTTTCGTTGGCCCATTCGACGGCCTGTTCGAAGGTCACGCTTTCGGGGTCGGTGCCCTTCGGCAGGGTGGCAAAGACCTTGCCCCATTTCACGTAAGGGCCGTAACGGCCCGCCATGACCTGCATCGGACCGCCATCGGGATGATCGCCGAGTTCCTTCAACGGTGCGGCGGCAGCGGCGGTGCCGCGCCCGCCTCGAACGGCCTTTTGTGCCAGGACTTCCACGGCGCGGTTCATGCCGATGGTGAAGACCTCTTCCACGTCCGGGATATTGGCGTAGGTCGTATTGTGTTTGACATAGGGGCCGTAGCGGCCGATCCCGGCCTCGACCAGCGCGCCATCTTCGGGATGCGGTCCGATCGGGCGGGGAAGGCCGAGAAGGTCGAGCGCGCGTTCAAGCGTCAGGCTGTCGGCGGCCCAGCCCTTGGGCAGGCTGGCGCGGTCGGGTTTGGGTTGCGCCTCTGTTGCCTCGCCGCGCTGGACATAGGGGCCGAAGCGCCCGGCGCGCACGGTGATCGGGTTGCCGTCCTGATCCTGGCCAAGCACCTTTCCATCCGCGCCTGCCGCGCCGTCTTCGCCGTTCGGGGCCGAGATCGGGCGGGTGTAGCGGCATTCGGGATAGTTCGAACAGCCGATGAAGGCCCCGCCGGAGCGGGCGGTTTTCAGGTTCAGCCGCCCTTTGCCGCAGGTCGGGCACAGGCGCGGGTCGGCCCCGTCGGCACGCGCGGGATAAAGATGCGGCGCCAGAAATTCGTCGATCTTTTCCAGAACCTCGCTGATCCTGAGATCAGCGGTTTCGGCGATGGCGGCGGTGAAGTCGCGCCAGAACCGCGCAAGGACATCCTTGTAATCGCGCTCGCCGGCCGAGATCTCATCAAGCTCGTTTTCCAGATCGGCGGTGAAGTCATATTCGACATAGCGGCGGAAGAAGTTGGTCAGGAAGGCGGTGACCAGACGGCCCTTGTCCTCGGGGATCAGGCGGTTCTTTTCCTTGCGCACATATTCACGATCCTGGATCGTGGTGACGACCGAGGCATAGGTGGACGGACGGCCGATCCCCAGCTCCTCCATCCGTTTCACGAGCGTGGCTTCGGTATAGCGGGCCGGGGGCTGGGTGAAATGCTGCTCGGGCGTGACGGACTGTTTTTCAGCCGTTTCGCCCTGCATGATCTGGGGCAGGCGGGCGCTGTCTTCGTCTTCCTCGTCGTCGCGGCCCTGATCATAGACCTTGAGAAACCCGTCGAAGAGCACCACCTGACCCGTGGCGCGCAGTTCGACCTCGCCATCGGAGCTGCCCACATCGACCGTGGTGCGTTCCAGCCGCGCGGCGGCCATCTGGCTGGCGATGGTGCGCTTCCAGATCAGGTCGTAAAGCTTGCGCTGATCCTCCTCGACCCGCAATTTATCGGGCGACATCGACATGTCGGTCGGGCGGATACATTCATGCGCTTCTTGCGCGTTCTTGGCCTTGTTCTTGTACATGCGCGGGCTGTCAGGCACGTAGTCCGCCCCGAAACGGCGCTTGATTTCGTCGCGCGCGGCCATCACCGCTTCGGGCGCCATGTCGATGCCGTCGGTCCGCATGTAGGTGATGTGGCCCGCCTCATAAAGCCGCTGGGCGGCGGACATGCAGGCTTTCGCGCCCATGCCGAACTTGCGGCTGGCTTCTTGTTGCAGGGTCGAGGTCATGAAAGGCGCATAAGGATTGCGGGCGGCCGGTTTGGCCTCCACCCGCTTCACGCTCAGCGCACGCGAGGTGACGGCTTGCGCCGCGAGTTCCGCAGCCGTGGCATTGGCAAGGTCGAACTTGTCGAGCTTCTTGCCGCCCAGAACGGTCAGCCGGGCCTCATACTCCTGCCCGCGCGGGGTCTTCAGGATCGCGGCGATAGTCCAGTATTCGCGGGCGCGGAAGGCCTCGATCTCCAGTTCGCGTTCCACGATCAGGCGCAGGCAGACCGATTGCACACGGCCCGCCGATTTCGCGCCGGGAAGCTTGCGCCACAGAACCGGCGACAGGTTGAACCCCACCAGATAGTCGAGCGCACGGCGGGCCAGATAGGCCTCCACCAGTTCCATATCCACATCGCGCGGATTGGCCATGGCTTCGGTGACGGCCGATTTGGTGATGGCGTTGAAGGTCACGCGCCGCACCGTCTTGCCCTTTTTCAGGGACGAGGCCAGTGCCTCCTTCAGGTGCCAGGAAATCGCCTCGCCCTCGCGATCGGGGTCGGTGGCGAGGATCAGCGTATCGTCGGTCTTCAACGCTTCGGCGATGGCGCGGACATGCTTGCGCGAGTCGGCGGCAATCTCCCATGTCATGCCGAATCCGTCGTCGGGGTTCACCGATCCGTCCTTGGGCGGCAGATCGCGCACATGGCCGTAAGAGGCCAGAACGGTGTAGTCCGATCCAAGATATTTGTTGATTGTCTTGGCCTTGGCGGGGGATTCGACGACGACAACGGCCATGACTTCCTCGGGGTAAGCGCTTTTCAATATGGGCGCGGAACATGGGGGGCAAGGGTAGGGCTTGTCAATGGCAGGCGCGGATCGCCACGGCAGAGCGAGCCGGGGCAACCAGAATGTAGGGCATTTGAGATCACGGCTGGCAGGCGCATTTTTCAAGCAATCGGTCGGTGAGGAGGCACGTTTTGCCTTCGGCGGGATTTGATCGCGGATCTTGGACAGCGGTCGCGCCGGATCGGGCCAGAGGTGCGCGCGCCGAAAGATCAGCATGCCGCCTGGACGACCGATGATTTGTTGAGTTCTGATTTCAATACTGCCGAAAGTGTGGGGGACCGGTGTAAAATTGCCGGATGCGCGCTTCCGTCTGACATTCTCGACTGATCGACATTTTGTCCGCGCAGGACTGATCCTCACCCCGCCAGCGACAAAAGCCCGCCAGGGGCGCGCAGGATGCGTCCTTCAAGCTCAAGCGTCAGGAGTTCTGGCGCCGCCTGCTGCGGGCTGAGAGAGAGATCGCGCAGAAGCTGATCTTCCGCCAGGGGACTGGGGCCGAGCCGGTCGAGGATCGCCCGGTGGAGGGCGGACTGGTCGCGCCAGTCGCGTTCGGGCGCCGCGCCGCCCGTGGGAGGCGGGGCGGGGGGGGGGGCGGGCGTCGGGGGCGAGAGGCTGGGCACGGGGGGGCAGGGCCAGAAC
>DAORUY010000019.1:0-24286 GCA_035433445.1 Paracoccaceae bacterium | reverse complement strand
AAGAAAGCGCCGAACAACGCGGAACCGAATGGCTGGCCACGGCTGGCCTTCGCCCGACACGCCAGCGCGTCGGGCTTGCTGCGCTTTTGGTAGGCGACGGGCGTGATCGCCACGTGACCGCCGAAAGCCTCTTCGCCGCCGCCCGTGACGCGGGCGAGGCCGTGTCGCTTGCGACCGTCTACAACACCTTGCGCGCCTTTTGCGAAGCGGGCCTGATGAGCGAGATCACCGTGGACGGGTCGCGCAGCTATTTCGACACCCGGCTGGACGATCATCCGCATTTCTATTGGGAAGACAGCGCCGAACTGACTGACGCCCCGAAGGATGAGCTCGAAATCACCCGCCTGCCCAACCCGCCCGCCGGGGCGGAGGTCTCGCGCGTTGATGTGGTCATCCGCCTGCGCCGGAACTGATCCGCGCGCCTTGGGCCGCCCCTCAAGCCAGATCACCAACCAGATCGAACAGGCGCGCAGGAAAGTCCATGCGCCAATTCAGCTTCTGCGCCGGCGCTTTGGCAAGCGCGGCTAGGATGTCATCATCCGACGGATTGTCGGCATCGCGGAAAAGAACCTGAACGGCATGGCCATCATCCGCCGAAAGTTTGCCCGCCGACGCCCAGGCAGCTGCGACCTCTGGTACGGTCTGCAGCATATGTTCGAATAGATAATGGAACCAGAAATAGGGATAGACGTCCGTATCATCCGCAAACTCTGGCCGCACCGAGGCGACCAGATCTTCAGGCATCCGACCCCGCCGCCCCAGAAGGCGCGCGAACCTGCCCCTGGCCTTGTAGTCCGCCGGATTGACCACATCCACCAGCCGCCGCCCGTGTGACCAGAACCGCTGGATTTCGTGCAACCAGGTGCGCATGATCAGATTGTCCGGCGACGCGGCCAGAAACCATGAGGACAGTGGGCGGTCAGGTCCCGGTCGTTCGAAAGCAAAAAAGCCGCTTTGCGATAGCTCAGGCAACCAGGTTGAAAGCGGCCGGACCGGCAGCATGGTCGCGTCAACCCAAACCCCGCCTTCGCGCGCCAGAAGGACGGCACGCACAATATCGGAAAGTGCCTGTGGCGCGATATGGGCCCAACCGATCCCGCTTTGCGTCAGAAGCGGCCCGATATCGAACTCGCTTAACACCTCAAGCTGATAGTCCGGGTTCAGCGCCTCCCAACGGTCAAGACACCGCTGCACAAGGTCCGGGGCATTGGCCCGCCCCTGAAGCCAGAGTGCGTAGATCTTCTTCGGGATCATCCGCGACCTTAACCACCACGCCGCAGGAACGAAAATCCACCCCGCCGCTTGGACGGCAGCCGGGCGAACAGGACATGCGCGCGCTGGCTCATCTCGTAACCGAGCGCGCCGAGACGTGCCTTGAATTCATCGGCCGGGCTTTGACCCTCACGCTCGGGGCTGACGTCGATCGCGATTTTGCGGGGCCGCAAGTCGCCTAGCCCATCAAACACCTCAAGCTCGACCCCTTCCGCCTCGATCTTGAGGAAATCAATCTGGCCCAGCCCCTCGCGCTTTATATAATCATCAAGGCGGATCACTTCGATCTCCAGCTTTGACACCGCGTCCCCGTCGTCCGGCGTCAGAAGCGAATGTTCGACACTGCTGGCCGATATGTTCAGTGTCAGGCTCTTGGTTTCATTGAAGAGCCCCATCTGACGCACGGTCGCATTGGCAAAGGGTTGCAGCTTCCGTCGAAGGCAGGCCGCATTCTGGGGCGCCGGTTCAAACGCGTGAACCGCACCCGCCCTTTGCACCGCAGCCAGCGAGAACCCACCCACGAAGGCACCGCAGTCGATCACAAGATCGCCCTTTTCGACCTCCACAAATCCCGGCAGCGCATATTTATGTTCAAGCCAGTTGCGGTAGTCAAAGACGACGTGGCTGTATTTGACCGCAGGCAGCGGGTCGGAAAATGCAATTTCCCGTCCGCCTTGCAGGGCGATGACCATGTCACCTTCCACCCGGAAATCCGTTGGCAGCAACGTCGGCGCCATACGCGAGAAGACCTCGTAAATTTTCAGCCGGTCGGCCTGCGGCACAGCCGCCGTCGCCGCCCGCAGGCGAGATTCCAGTTCCAGCACGGTCTGCGGCTGATTTGGGAAAAAAGGCTGTGTCATTTTGTCCATCATCCGTTCATCGTGAATGTCATTAGTGCAAATACCCGGCGCGACCCAGTGCGAATTGCGGCCGCCCGCCCGTCAGAACCACTGTCCCGGTTCCATCAGCCCAAGTTCCATCAGCTGCTTTGACGACCAGTCGAATGACACAGATCCCGACCAGCGGAAATCGGAGATCGCCCATTTGGAACCCGGATTGGACCTCAGCGCTCTGGCCGCGCGGAAGGACAGGACCGCGGCGGTCAGATTGTTGTGCCAGGGACAGTTGACCGTGTTGCGTTCCTCGTCGTTCAGCGTCAGGTCGGGGCGCATCTTCAGCCCGCGGTCGCTGCGGATCAGCGCCACGCGGTCGATCCTGCGCCGCGTCCAGGGCACATGTTCCTCGAACCGGCGGCGCAGGCCGCCGAAAATGTCCATCTGCCGCTCCAGCGCCACACCATCGCGGAACCGCTGCATCGCATAATATCCGCTCCGGTCGAACATTGCCCGGTCCAGGCTGACCGCATCGGGGAAAGCCGCCAGATCATCGGCGTAAAGATCGACGACATGGCACATCATCGCACTGCGCCGCTCTTCGCTGTGGAAGGCCAGAAGCTCGCCGATGCGGCGGCCCTCACAGAAGGGAAAGAACAGGAATTCGGCGTTATACCCCCAGTAGATCCATGGATCCTGCGGCAATGCCGCGAAAAGCCGGGTCAGCGCCTCTGCCACGCCATCTAACGCTTGCGGGGCCCAGGTGATCGCCGTCAACCTGCCGTCACCGTCCTGCGGCGGGTCGATCCCCGCGGGCAGCATCAAAAGGACATGCGCAAACCCCAGCTTGAGGTGATGGGCAATCGTTTCAGCCAACAGCGCATCATCTTCGGCAAACAGGATGGCAGCCGGGCCCTTGATACCCGTGGCCGCCCCCGCGCCGATGAAATCCCCCACTGATCCGTATCGCATTCCGCCCGGCCCTTTTGGATCAACAATCCCCAAACCGTCCGGCTTTGCAACCCCTGCCGCTTTGGAGTAGGAAGCGCCCTGATCATGCCCTCAGGCCACCCGGAAGTTTCGCCCATGACCGCGCCGAAGAAGCTCTATATCAAGACCTACGGCTGCCAGATGAATGTCTACGACAGCGAACGCATGGCTGAAGCCATGGGGGCGGAAGGCTATGTCACCACCGACAAGGCTGAAGAGGCCGACATGGTGTTGCTCAATACCTGTCATATCCGCGAAAAGGCATCGGAAAAGCTTTATTCTGACCTTGGCCGCCTGCGCCCGCTCAAGATCGAGAAGCCCGACCTGAAGATCGGCGTCGCGGGCTGTGTCGCACAGGCCGAAGGTGCGGAAATCCTGCGCCGCATGCCATTGGTCGATCTGGTCGTCGGCCCGCAATCCTATCACCGGCTGCCTGCGATGGCCCGCGCGGCGGAGGCAGGCGAAAAGCCGGTCGACACAGATTTTCCGGCCGAAGACAAGTTCGATCACCTGCCCGACCGCCCATCGGCCAGCACCCGGCCCGCCGCTTTTCTGACGGTGCAGGAAGGCTGCGACAAGTTCTGCGCCTTCTGCGTCGTGCCCTATACCCGCGGGTCGGAGGTCAGCCGCCCCGCCGACCGCATCCTGACGGAGGCGCGCAAACTCGTGGAAAAGGGCGTGCGCGAAATCACGCTTCTGGGTCAGAACGTCAACGCTTACCACGGCGCGGGTGAGGGCGGCGACTGGGGCCTTGCCCGCCTTGTGCGCGTACTCGCCCGCATCGATGGGCTGGAGCGGATCCGCTACACGACCTCTCATCCCAACGACATGGGCGATGACCTGATCGCCGCCCATGGCGACGAGCCGAAGCTGATGCCCTATCTGCATCTGCCGGTGCAGTCGGGGTCCGACCGGATATTGAAGGCGATGAATCGCCGCCACACCGCCGACGCCTATCTGCGCCTGATCGAAAAGATCCGTGCGGCGCGGCCCGACATGCTGATGTCGGGCGACTTCATCGTGGGCTTTCCGGGCGAAACAGACACTGATTTTGCCGCCACGATGGATCTGGTGCGCGCGGTCAACTACGGCATGGCTTATAGTTTCAAATATTCCGCCCGCCCCGGTACCCCGGCAGCCGACCGCGCGCCGGTGGATGGCGCCGTGGCTGACGCGCGCTTGCAGGAACTTCAGGCCCTGATCACCCAGCAGCAACGCGCCGCGCAAGAAAGCATGGTCGGGCGCGAGGTTTCGGTCCTGTTCGAAAAGCCGGGTCGCCTGAAAGATCAGATGGTCGGCAAGTCCGACTATCTGCATGCCGTCCATGTGAAGGATGCAAGCCTGAAAACCGGCCAGATCGCGCGCGTCCGCATCACCGAAAGTTCGACCAATTCGCTGGCGGGCGTTACCGTCTGACCGCCCTCAGGCGTGCTTCTTCAGTCTCGGCGGCGCATAACCGCCCAAGCGGCTGGTCTTCAGACCCAGATTGCACATCGCCTCGGCCAGACCCACCGCGCAGGCCACACCATCCAGAACCGGCACACCATGTTCCGCACTCAGATGTACGGCCAGATCGGTCATGCCCGCACAGCCCAGCACGATCGCTTCTGCCCGGTCCTCGACAATCGCACGGGCGATCTCGGCGCTGATCCGGTGGCGGGCGTCTGACCCCGGCTCTTCCAGATCCAACACCGCAACTTCGGACGCGCGCACCTTCACGCAGCGTGCAGCAAGACCGTACCGGGTCAGGTTGTGCTCCAGCGCGGGCACCGACCGGCCCAGCGTGGTGACGACCGAAAACTTGTTCGCGACCATCGAGGCGAAATGATAGGCCGCCTCGCCGATGCCCACCACAGGACGGTCGGTCAGGCATCGCGCAGCATCAAGTCCGGTGTCATCGAAACAGGCGATGACCACCGCGTCATATTCTTCCGCCTTGCGAATCGTCTCCAGAAGTCCTGCAAGGCTCACTGCCTCGTCATAATATCCTTCGATGGAGGCCGGACCGCGCGCCGGATTGATTGCGACGATCTCCGTCCCGGCGGACGCCGCCCGCCGCGCCGCCGCGCCGATCTTTTCGGTCATGGAGGCGGTCGTATTGGGGTTGATGACCAGCAGCTTCATATCAGATGTCCCCGCCCAGATAGGCTGCCTTGATCCGGTCATCGCCGATCAGATCCGCTGACTTGCCCGACAGCACGACCGACCCCGTCGACATCGCATAGGCCCGGTTCGAGATCGACAAAGCCATGCGGCTGTTCTGTTCGACCAGCAGAACCGACACTTTTTCATCCCGGTTGATCGCCACGATCGCCCGCGCAATGTCTTGCACCAGCTTCGGCGCGATCCCGAGCGAAGGTTCATCGAGCAGCAGCAACTTTGGCTTCGCCATCAGTGCACGTCCGATCACCATCATCTGCTGCTCGCCGCCCGAAAGCGTCCCGGCCTGCTGGTTGAACCGTTCCTTCAGGCGCGGAAAGCGCGTCAGGATACTGTCGAGCGTCTGGGCAATGCCGGTCTTGTCGGTGCGGGTGAAGGCCCCCATCAGCAGATTGTCTTTCACCGACATATAGGGAAAGACCCGCCGCCCTTCGGGCACCATGGCGATACCCTTGCGCACGATGTCGGCAGGCGCTGTGCCATCGAGCTTTTCGCCAAGATAGTGGACCGAGCCGGACTTGATCTTCCGCAGCCCGGTGATCGCGCGCAGGATGGAGGATTTGCCGGCCCCGTTCGCCCCGATCAGCGCGACGGTTTCACCCGGATTGACCGTGATCGACACGCCTTTCAGCGCATAGACATGATCGTAGTACAGCTCGACATCCTTGAAGTTCAGCATCTCTGTCATGGCTTACATCCCGATCGCGGCATCTTCGGAACCGAGATAGGCCTCGATCACCTTTTCATTGCTCTGGATTTCGGCGGGCGTGCCTTCGGCGATCTTCTGGCCGAAGTTGATCACGACGATCCGGTCGGAAATCTTCATCACCGCCGGCATGTCATGTTCAACCAGAAGCACGGTCACGCCCCGCTCGTCCCTGAGCCGCCGCACAAGCGCGACCATGCGCATGGTTTCATCATGGTTCATGCCTGCGAACGGCTCATCCAGCAGCAGAACCGTGGGATGCGTCGCCAGCCCGATGGCCATGCCCAAGGCGCGCAGATGGCCTTGCGGCAGGTTCGAAGCCAGTTCATCGCGGATCGCCTGGAGGCCGAGGAAATCGACAATATCGTCTGCCGACTTGCCGAATTCCGCTTCGTCGGCCCGGGCTTGGCGGGTGCCAAGGAAGAACCCCAGAAGACTGGCCTTTGACCGCAGGTGATGGGCGACGATGATGTTTTCGCGCACCGTCATCGACTTGAAGATCGTGGTTTCCTGAAAAGTCCTGACCACACCCATCCGCGCCACCTTGTGCGGCGCCAGATTGCTGATCCGCTGTCCACGGAACAGAACCTCGCCCGATGTCGTCTGCACAAAGGACGCAATCAGCTTGAACAGGGTCGATTTTCCTGCCCCGTTCGGCCCGATGACCGAAAGGATTTCCCCCTCGTTCACATCGAAGCTGATGTCATTGTTGGCCGTCAGCCCGCCATAGCGCTTGGTGATGTTTCTGACCTGAAGGATCGGGCTCATTTCGCACCGCCTTTCCGGTCAAACAGGCTGAAGACGCCGTTGGGCAGTATCAGCATCAGCGCGATCATCGCCGAGGAATAGACCAGAAGCTGATATTCCTTGGCGACCGACAGAAGATCCCAACCGAAGTACAAGAGCAACGTCCCGAGCATGGGGCCGAACACATATCCAAGCCCGCCAAGGAAGCAGTAGAGCATGAAGTTGACCGAATCCGCGACCACGAAGGAGGACGGATAGATCGACTGCGAGATGGCGACGAAAACCGCCCCCGCGATGCCGCCGAACAGGCTCGAAATCGCATAGGCCAGGACCCGCAGATAGGCGGTATTGACCCCGATGGAAGCTGACAGTTCCTCGTTTTGCTGAAGGCTGCGGCACAGGTGCCCCAGTCGCGAATTCACGATCCGCCACAGGACGCCGTAGGTCAGCACCATCAGCGTGACCGCGAGAAGGTAGAAGGCCAGCTTGGGGTTCTCCATCGTTGCGAAGTCGGGGATGATCGTCAGTCCGAAGATCGACAGTTCGCCCGGCAATGGGATGGAGGTGATACCTTTCGCGCCGTTCGTCACCGGAAGGGCCAGCGCCGTCAGCCGCGCGACCTCGGTCAATACCAGCGTGACCATGGCGAAATAGACCCCTCTCAGCCGCAGGATCGGCAGCCCGATCAGGACAGAGATCGCCGCGCAGAAAAGACCGGCCAGGGGCAGCGTCGCCCAGAAGGAAAACCCCGCCTTCGTCATCAGGACGGCCGAGACATAGCCCCCCATCAGCGCATAGGCGCCTTGCCCGATATTGATGCGCCCGATGTAGAAGGTCAGCCAGACACCGGCAGTGGCAATCGACAGCAGCGCCACCGAGGTCAGCGTGTAGTAGAAATCCCACCGTCCGCTGATGGCGATGAACGCCGGAACCAGCACGAAGACAGCCAGCGCAAAGGCCCCAAGACCCAATGTTCTTTGTATCGTCATTCTTTCAACCCCAGGGCTTGCCCATCAGCCCTTGCGGGCGGAAGGCGAGGAAGACCATCAGCGAGGCGAAGATCACCAGATAGGTGATGTCGCCATAGGCGGCCAGAACCGTCAGGCCGACCGATTCCATCATGCCAAGGATGAAGCCCCCGGCGATGGCACCCGAAATTACCCCGGCACCGCCGATCATGATCATCATGAAGGCCTTGATGGATGTGGGCCCCCCCATGCCGAGGTTGATCCCGGTGATCGTGACCAGAAGTCCGCCCACCAGACCCGCCAGCATCGCACCAAGGGCAAAGCCGATCATCGAATAGCGGTCGACGTCGACCCCCATCAGTTGCGCGGCCATCCGGTCTTGCGCCAGGGCCCGCATCGCGCGGCCCGTGCGGCTATATTGCATGAAGAGGATGAAACCCACGATCAGCGCCACTGCCAGAACCGCGATCAGGATCCGGTCGTAGGGCATGATCAGTCGCATGTCCCAGTTGAAGACCCCGTTCACGATCTTCGGCACACCACGCTGCTTTTCGCCAAACAGCAGCAAGATCACCGCATCAAGGAAGAACGCGATCCCCGCCGCCAGAAGCATCGTCGATTCCTCGCGCTTCGACTTGCGCACCACGGGCCGGAACAGGAACCGCTCGATCAGCGCCCCCATCACGGCCAGCACCAGCGCCGACGCGATCAGCCCGACGATGAAGGGCAGTCCGAACTGCGCCACCACCGTGTAAGTCACAAAACCGCCGAAGACATACATCTGCCCATGGGCAAAGTTCAGCACGTTCATCAGCGAAAAGATCAGCGTCAGCCCGAGGGCAATGAGGGCATACTGCGCCCCGAGATAGAGCCCATTGGCCAGGATCTGTTCCATGTGGGTAGCCTTTGCTGAGAAGGTGGGCCCGCGTGCGGGAGCGGCAAACGGGCCCCTTGAGACTGCCTATCAGATCGCGTCAGTCAACTTGCGCGACGAACAGCGTCTCGAACGCGCCGTCCTTGAAGACATTCACCACCAGCGGCACAGAGACCTGCCGCTTCTGGCCGAACGAGGTGCTGCCGACATAGGTCAGCTTTGCATCGCCCACCATGAACGGGTTCGGTGCGCTGAACGTGTCCATGGTCTTCTTGAACTCTTCGACATTGTCGATGGCGGCGGGGTTCGCCTTAAGCGTCTCGATGATATATTCGAGCGCGTAGACCTTGGTGTTCGACTCGTCGTTATATTCGCCGAACATCTTGGTATAGCGGTCGACGAATTCCTTCATCGCATCCGATGCAAGTTCCGGGGTCGAGGCACCACCGACTGAGATGAAGCCATTGGCAAGCTCGCCCGCGCCTTCGGTCAGCACTGTCGCGTCTTGCGCGGTTTCCGTGGAAATCAGCCCGGTATAGCCCAGTTCACGTGCCGAACGGATCAGTTGCGGCGCGTTGGCAGGCGAAACACCCGACAGGACCAGAAGGTCAGGCGCGGTCTGGATGACCGGCAAAAGAACCGGGGTGAAGTCGGTCGTGTCGACCTGATAGGTCACACTGTCGGACACAACTTCGAGTCCCAGCGCCTTGGCGGCTTCCACGCCGCCGTCCCGCTGCGACAGGGGATCGGATTCGTTGGCCGCCACAAAGGCCACCTTCTTAACCCCGTTGTTTTCCATCAGGTATTTGTAAATTGCCGGGCCGGATTGATAGTTCGCCACCATTCCAAGGATCGCGTTCGAAGCAGGCGCGGTGTAAAGCTCTTTCGGGAAGGCATAGGGGAAGTACATGATCCCGTTTTGCTCGGCCACGGGGCGGACTGCTGCCGCGCCGTCATCGACGTTCGGGCCAACGACATAGTGGATGCCGTCCTGCGCCATCTTTTCCATGCCCGCGATCGCGCGCTTGGGGTCTTTTTGATCGTCGAAGGGAACGATCTCGATATCATAGACCGTGCCGCCGATGTCCACACCGCCCAGTTCGTTCAGCCAGGCCGCGCGGGTTTCCATCGACCGCTGGTTCGAAATGCCCCAGGCCGCTGCCGGACCGGACGTCACGCCAACGAAGCCAATTTTCAGGACTGCATTTTCCGCAAACGCGAAAGTGCTGAAGGAAAGTGTCGCCACCGTCGCAAGCGCGGTGGTTTTCAGAAACGAGCGTCTGAGCATCTGTTTGTCTCCTGTTGGTCGGTCACTATTCTTCTCGCGCCGGACCAGCCGGGCGGCCCCTGTATTGGGTAGATTGTTAACAATTATGTCAACATAAATTTGAAACATTGTCGGCAACTCTTTACATTGAAGACAATGCGGGCAAATCCTATCGTGCGCAGAAGCGTTAACACTCTGGATTCTTTCAAGATGAACCTCGATCGACGGTGGAGCGATAGTCAGGGCGAAGGCGACGACCTGACCGAGGAAGAAATCGTCGACCGCATTTTTGAGGCGGTGGTGGAACAACGCTTGCCCGCCGGAACCAAACTTTCAGAATCGGCTCTGTGCGAGGCGTTCGGTGTCGGCCGCATGCGGGTGCGCCGCAGCCTTCTTCTGCTGGCCAGCCAGGAGGTCGTGGAACTGCACTCCAACCGCGGGGCTTATGTGGCTTCCCCGACCGCCGAGCAGGCACAGTCGGTGTTCGAGGCACGCCTGGCGCTGGAACCGGCGATTGCGCGCCTTGCAGTCCGTCGTGCAACTCCGGCTGACATCGACCAGTTGCACGAACATCTGGCCAAGGAAAAGGCCGCGCACGACGCGGGCAAACGTCATGATGCCATTCGCCTGTCGGGCCAGTTTCATGTGATGCTCGCCCAGATAGCCGCGAACAACATCATGCTGCGCATGGTCCGCGAACTGGTCGCGCGAACCTCGCTCATCATCGGCATATTTGGCGCGCCGGGCGTGTCAAACTGCCGCGACGATGATCACTCCATCCTTCTGGAAGCGTTCGATCCCCCGGACGAAGACCGCGCCGCGATCCTGATGAGCGAACATCTCGACCATATCCAGCGTCATCTCGATCTGCGCACCCACCGTACCAGCACCGTCGATCTGGTGACGCTTTTCAACCGTCCCTGACGCCTACCCACTGGCCACACTGCGTGCGACAGCGAAGTTGCCGCGCCGCCCGTCGGACGCTAAGACGGACTTAGCCCCGAAAGGACAGTCGAAACATGGCCCCCAAGAACCGCGTCACCCCTGAAGAAGCGCTTGCCTACCACATGAACCCCACGCCGGGGAAATATGAGATCAACGCCTCCAAACCCATGGCGACCCAGCGCGACCTGTCACTGGCCTACAGCCCCGGCGTCGCGGTTCCGGTCCAGGCCATCGCCGACGCGCCCGAGACGGCCTATGACTATACGACCAAGGGCAATATGGTCGCCGTCATCTCGAACGGTACGGCGATCCTCGGGATGGGCAATCTTGGTGCGCTAGCCTCCAAGCCGGTGATGGAAGGCAAGGCGGTTCTGTTCAAGCGCTTCGCCGACGTGAACGCCATCGACATCGAACTGGATACCGAAGACCCCGAGGAAATCATCAAGGCGGTCAGCCTGATGGGCCCGACCTTTGGCGGCATCAACCTTGAAGACATCAAGGCGCCGGAATGTTTCATCATCGAACAGCGCTTGAAGGAAATCATGGACATCCCGGTGTTCCATGACGACCAGCACGGCACGGCAGTGATCTGCGCGGCGGGCCTGATCAATGCGCTGGAAATCTCTGGCAAGAAGATCGGCGATGTGAAGATCGTCCTGAACGGGGCAGGGGCCGCAGGCATCGCCTGTCTTGAGCTTCTCAAGGCCATGGGCGCCAAGCACGACAATTGCATCATGTGCGACACCAAGGGCGTGATCTGGCAGGGCCGCACCGAAGGCATGAACCAGTGGAAATCGGCCCATGCCGCCAAGACCGACGCCCGCACGCTGCAAGAGGCGATGACGGGCGCCGACGTCTTCCTTGGCGTTTCCGCCAAGGGCGCCGTCACGCCCGAGATGGTGGCGGCGATGGCCGACAATCCGGTCATCTTCGCCATGGCCAACCCCGACCCCGAAATCACCCCGGAAGAAGCCCATGCCGTGCGCCCCGACGCGATCGTCGCCACCGGTCGCAGCGACTACCCCAACCAGGTCAACAATGTCCTCGGCTTTCCCTATCTCTTCCGTGGCGCGCTCGACATCCACGCCCGCGCCATCAACGACGAGATGAAGATCGCCTGCGCCGAAGCTCTGGCAAAACTCGCGCGCGAGGATGTGCCAGACGAAGTTGCCATGGCCTATGGCCGCAAACTCACGTTCGGGCGCGACTATATCATTCCCACGCCCTTCGATCCCCGGCTGATCCATGTGATCCCGCCCGCCGTCGCCCGCGCCGGCATGAAGACCGGCGTCGCCCGCCGCCCGATCATCGACATGGCCGGTTATGAGCTGTCGCTCAAGGCCCGTATGGACCCGACCGCGACGATCCTACAGGGCATCCACGCCCGCGCCCGCGCCGCCCAGGCCCGCATGCTCTTTGCCGAAGGCGACGACCCGCGTGTCCTGCGCGCCGCCGTCGCCTATACCCGCGCCGGGCTTGGCAAGGCCATCGTCGTTGGGCGCGACATGGACGTGAAGGAAAAGCTGACCGTCGAGGGCCTTGGCGACGCGGTGCGCGAGATCGAAGTGGTGAACGCCGCCACCACCCGCCACCTTCCGGTCTACAAGGAATTTCTCTACGACCGCCTGCAACGCAAGGGCTTCGACAGCCATGATATCCACCGCCTTGCGGCCCGTGACCGGCATGTGTTTTCGGCCCTGATGTTGGCCCATGGCCATGCCGATGGGTTGGTCACAGGTGCGACCCGCAAGTCGGCGCATGTGCTGGAACTGATCAACCATGTCTTCGACGCCAAGGCCTCCGATGGCGCCGTCGGCATCACCGCCATCGTCCACAAGGGCCGGATCGTGCTGATCGGCGATACGCTTGTCCATGAATGGCCGGATGAAAACGACCTGGCCGACATTGCCGAACGCGGCGCCCATGTGGCGCGCGGGCTTGGCCTTGATCCGCGGGTGGCGTTCCTGTCCTTTTCGACCTTCGGTTATCCGGTCAGCGAGCGCGCGACCAAGATGCACCAGGCCCCGCGCGTCCTGGACAAGCGCCGCGTCGATTTCGAATATGACGGCGAAATGACCGTCGATGTGGCACTCAACCCCGAACAGATGGCGCATTACCCCTTTTGCCGCCTGACCGGGCCCGCAAACGTACTGGTGGTTCCTGCCCGCCATTCCGCCTCCATTTCGGTCAAGCTGATGCAGGAAATGGCCGGCGCGACCGTCATCGGCCCGATCCTCACCGGCATCGACAAGCCTATCCAGATCTGCTCGACCGGATCGACCGTGAATGACATCGTGAACATGGCCGTCATCGCCGCCTGCAAACTCGGACAGACCGCATGATCTACAACCTCGGCTCGATCAACATCGACCATTTTTACCGGGTGCCGCACTTCCCGGTGCCGGGCGAAACGCTTTCGGCGGTCGACTATACGATGGGCCTCGGCGGCAAGGGGGCGAACCAGTCCGCCGCCGCCGCCAAGGCCGGGGCGAAGGTCCGCCATATTGGCGCCGTCGGGCCGGAAGGGGGTTGGGCCATCGACCGTCTGGCGGGCTGGGGGGTGGACGTGACCCATGTCGCGCGGCTGGATATCGCGACCGGCCACGCGATCATCAATATCGACGCCAGCGCCGAAAATACCATCGTGCTTTATCCCGGCGCCAACTGGGCCATGCCGCTTGAAGGCGTGCGGGCGGCCCTTGCCGACGCGACGGCGGACGACAGCCTCATCTTGCAAAACGAAACCGCCCATCAGGCCGAAGCGGCAGCACTGGCCCGTTCAAAGGGCATGCGGGTGATCTATTCCGCCGCGCCTTTTGATATTGAGGCTGTTCGCGCGGTCTTGCCCCATGTCACGATCCTCGCCCTGAACGCGGTCGAGGCTGACCAACTTTGTGCCGCCCTAAACGTAACGCTCGATCAGATCGACGTGCCCGAACTTCTGGTTACACGCGGGCCGGAAGGCGCCGAATGGCGCGCCCGTGACGGTGGCCGCGCTTTTGCACCGGCCTTGAAGGTAACGCCCGTTGACACCACCGGCGCCGGCGACACATTCGCGGGCTACTTCGCTGCCGGACGCGACAAGGGCCTCTCCCCCGCCGACGCCCTCACCTGGGCGGGTGCGGCGGCCAGCCTGAAAGTCACGCGCAAGGGCACCGCCGACGCCATCCCCATGGCGGCCGAGGTCGCAGCCTTCCACAAAGGCTGAGGGGCTGTGCCCCTCCCCCCGACAAGTCCGGGGTTCACCCCGGGATATTTGGACCAGAATGAAGCCATGGATGCTTTCATTCTGGTCCAAATATCCCGGGGGGTCCGGGGGCAGCGCCCCCGGCCGGTCGGCGCGTGGAACGCGCGACGAAATCTCAATGCAGGAAGGCGGCCTCCGCCCCCCAAAGCTCCCGCACCCGCGCATCGCGACCGCAGGATTTGCGATAGAAGGCATAGGCATTGGCCTGGCTTTTTGGGCCGCGCCGGGTCAGCACGATGTCGGTGCCCTTGTAATAGTTCTGGTGATATTCCTCGGCCGGCCAGAACTTGGCCGCTGGCAGAATCTCGGTCGCAATCGCCTGACCCAGTACCGCGCCAGCTTCGGCAATCGCGGCTTCGGCGCTGGCGCGCTGGCCCGCGCCTTTCACGAAGATCGCCGAGCGGTAACTTGGCCCCCGGTCACAGAACTGCCCGCCTGCATCCACCACATCGGTCGACCGCAAGAACAGGCGCAGGACCTCGTCATAACTTACCCGGCTCGCATCGAAGGTGATCTTCACCGCCTCGAAATGACCCGACGTTTCGCTCGTCACATCCTCGTACGTCGGATTTGCAAGGGCGCCGCCGGTATAACCCGACACCACGTCGCTGACCCCCGGCACACCTTCAAAGTTGGATTCGACGCACCAAAAACAGCCCCCTGCCAGGATCGCGGTTTCGGCGCGCGCCATACCGGCCGACAGAAGCAGCGCAAATATCAAGATCAGGCGCATCGGTTTTCTCACTTTTGCCCGACATCGCCCGGAGACGCGATCCGGGCAAATCAGTTTCGCGTGAAAGCCCCCTTGGTCGTGGGTCCGACATCTTCGGCGCCCCGAGCGCTGAGGGGAGAGATCAGCAGCCGGGTGATCCGCACCGCTCGCTTTTTTCGGCACCCGTAGCGGGCGGCTGTAGGGACGGATGCCATACGTTGTCGGGACGGTTGCGGGACGCAGACCAGCCGGGGCGGATTGCCATCTGGTCGGGGTCAGGAAACCCGCCTGTCGCGCTCAACTATGTCTTCCTGGCGCGAACGGTAGGAGCCAGAGGGCAGTGTGCTGCGGCGTCAGGCAGCCTGATCAAGCCAATCGCGGAATGCCTCCACCACCTCATTCTCACTGTCGACCAGATACTGGGGCGAGGGATAGTCGGCCTGATGCGCATCCCGCGCAAAGCGCGACATGGCGTCAATGCGTGGCCGCCTCATCATGGATGAACCCACCGCCGCCTTGGGCGTGCAGGAAACTGCGCAGGTGGAAAACATCATCCGAACGCTGAAAGAGGCGGGGGAGCCCCTGATCCTTATCAGCCACAACTTGCGCCAAGTCTTTGATCTGGTCGACCGTATCGTGGTGTTCCGTCGGGGGTGCATTGTCGCCAACCTGCGCAAGGAGGAAACCAGTGGTCAGGACGTAGTTTCCTACATCACAGGCGCCAAGACCGGTGCCGAATAGGAGGGCGCGGCGTAAGATGCTGTCGCACCGCCGCACGCCGGATGACCGGACGGCGTGCGGGCATCGGTCGGAACCACTTCCCCGTTGTTCGGAGGTCTGCGAACTCATTGGTTTGCGTGGGTTCCAGCGCTGTTCCATTGCCGTGCGCGTCGACCCATGTGCCGACAAGATTTTCCCTTCTGGGCGATCCAGCCTGACTTTGCCAGCTACGTGACTTAACCGACCAGATCGGCGGGCAGCAGCGCCTCTGGCATGTTCTGGAAGGCCACCGGACGCAGCCAACGCCGGATCGACAATGTCCCGACGGAGGTGGCGCCAAAATTGGTGCTGGCGGGGTAGGGCCCGCCATGAACCTGTGCCGTGCAGACCTCCACTCCAGTAGGGTAGCCATTGGCCAGTACCCTGCCGGCCTTGCGCTCCAGCACTGGCAAAAGCGCCCGCGCCAGCGGATAGTCGCCCGCTTCGACATGCAAGGTGCAGGTCAACTGCCCTTCCAGCTGCGCTGCGACCGCCTGCATCTGCTCGAAGTCGGCCACCCGGACGATCTGGCCAAGCGGGCCGAACACCTCCTGGCTCAGGATGTGATTGTTCAGCCAATCGGCACCCGAAACCTCAAAAAGACAAGGCGCCGCCTGACGCTGATCGCTGGGGGATGACAGCACCTCACGTACGCCCTGCGCAACGGCAATCCGGTCACGGCCCATGCGGAAGGCTTCCGAAATCCCGTCGGTTAGCATGGTCTGGGCACCGATCGGGGCAAGCGCCTGTTTGGCCGCCGCAACGAAGGCCTGTGCATCTGGCCCATCGATCACCACGGCAATACCCGGATTGGTGCAGAACTGCCCGGCGCCCATGGTCAGACTGCCCGCCCAGCCTTGCGCAATCGCCGCCCCGCGCGCGGCAATTGCCGCGGGCAACAGGAACATCGGGTTCACACTGCCCAACTCGCCAAAGAAGGGGATCGGCTCAGGACGGCGGGCGCAGAGGTCGAAGAGCGCGCGGCCACCGTTCAGACTGCCGGTAAAGCCCACTGCCTTGATCAACGGATGTTGCACCAGCGCCTCGCCGACATTGCGGTTGCCGCCCTGCACCAGACTGAAGACGCCAGGATGCACCCCGCAGGCCCGGATCGCCGCGTCGATGGCCTGCGCCACGATTTCGCCGGTGCCAGGATGGGCGCTATGGCCCTTGACCACGACAGGGCAGCCAGCGGCCAGGGCGCTGGCCGTGTCACCCCCGGCGGTCGAGAACGCCAGCGGGAAGTTCGAGGCGCCAAACACCGCAACCGGACCGACCGGCCGCTGGATCATGCGGATTTCCGGGCGCGGTGCGGGCTGGCGATCGGGCAAGGCCGGATCCATCCGGCGATCCAGATAGTTCCCTTCGCGGATATGGGTTGCGAACAGGCGCAACTGGCCGATGGTGCGACCGCGTTCACCTTCCAGCCGGGCGGCGGGCAGTCCGGTTTCAGATGAGCCGATGGCGGTAATCTCGGCCCCTCGCGCCTCGATCTCGTCGGCGATCCGGTCGAGAAAGGCCGCACGCCCGGCCCGACCGAGGGCGGAGTAGCTGGGGAACGCTGCCTCGGCGCCACGCACGGCGGCATCGATATGCCCCGGGGTGCCCACCGCAAAGGCCAGCGTGGCGCCGGTGGCGGGGGCGGAAAGGAAGGTTGCGTCACCCGCAACCCATTGGCCCGCAATAAGGTGATGTCCGGTCAGCATGTGTGCTCCTTGCTGGCGGCGGGTGGGTGTTTGCCCGCGCCGGTCCGCCGTTGGGTCTTTGGGCCAAGAGGAAAAGGTCAGAAGTGAAAGGGATCGGTCTGCAAGCGGCGCCCTATGGTGAGGGCGTCGGCGACGTGAACCATCGGGGCAAGATCGACCTCGCTTGTGCCACCGACCACCAGTTCGGCCATGCGGGCGTAAAGTGCGGGATATTCGCCCATGATGCTGTCTTCACCCGAGATCACTTGCCCGTCGATTTCCAGGATATTGCCGCCCATCCGCAGCGCCAGCGACCCGGCACTGGTGTCCAGCATGATGTCCCAGATTTGCGAACCTTCCTGGCGCCAGTCGAAATCGGCGGTGACACCGCCTGAAAAAGTGAGCGCGGCAGCGATCGGGGTTTGGCGGTTGGCGGGAAATTCCAGCGTCGCCGCCGTCAGATGGACAGGCGCGGGCAGAATATGGGTCAGGATCGACAGGGCGTTGATGCCGGGGTCAAAGACGCCCATGCCGCCGGGTTCGAACACCCAATCCTGACCAGGATGCCATTTCCGCACATCCTCGCGCCAGGTGATGTGGGCACGGCGGATCACCTTATCGGCCAGCCAGGCGCGCGCCGGGGCGACGGCATGCGCCATGCGGCTGTGCCAGGTGGTGTAGAGCGTCAGCCCGCGCGCTGCCGCCATGGCTTGCAGCGCATGAACCTCGGCCAGCGTGGCGCCAGGGGGCTTTTCCAGCATGACATGGCGGCCCGCCCGCAGCGCGGCCTCTGCATAGGCAAAGCGCGGCACTGGCGGCAGGCAGAGCGAGACCACAGGCACATCCGGAAAAGCGTCAAGGAAGGCCGCGAAATCGCTGAATGCCGGCACGCCCGCGACCGATCCCTTGCGTGAAACGGTCGCCGCCAGATCCCAGTCGGGGCTGGCGGCAATCGCGGGCACATGCTGATCGACGGCGATCTTGCCAATACCAACCAGAGCGATCTGCATCAGTGCGAATCCTTGCCCACCGCATTACCCCGGCAACCGAGCAGGAAATCGAGATCTGCCCCGGTGTCGGCGCCCTGCACATGCTGTTGATGCAACCAGCCATAACCCGACAGAAACGTGTCATGCGTCGGTTGCCACGCGGACAACCGCGCAGCCAGTTCGTCATCGGAAATATCCAGATGCAGGCGGCGGTTCGGCACGTCCAGCTCGATCATGTCGCCATTGCGCACCACGGCCAGCGGCCCCCCGGCCGCGGCTTCGGGCGAGGTATGCAAGCAGACGGTGCCATAGGCGGTGCCCGACATGCGGGCATCGGAAATACGCACCATGTCGGTGATACCTTTGCGCAGCACCTTGGGCGGCAGACCCATATTGCCGACCTCGGCCATGCCGGGATAACCCTTTGGCCCGCAGTTTTTCAGGACCATGACGCAGGTTTCGTCGATATCCAACGCCTCGTCGTTGATCTTGGCTTTGTAGTCGTCGATGTCCTCGAACACCACCGCACGCCCCCGGTGAGTCAGCAACGCTGGCGTCGCGGCAGAGGGTTTGAGAACCGCTCCTTTTGGCGCCAGATTGCCTTTCAGCACCACCACGCCGCCCGACTGCGTCAGTGCCTTGTCTGTGGGCAGGATCACGTCGGGGTTATGGTTGACCACATCCTTGACCTGTTCCCACATCGTCTGCCCCGACACGGTCAGCGCGTTCATGTGCAAAAGACCCGCCTCACCCAGCCGCTTGATCACGACGGGCAGACCGCCTGCATAGAAGAACTCCTCCATCAGATATTTGCCCGATGGCATCAGGTTCACGATGGTCGGCACGTCGCGGCCACAGCGGTCCCAGTCGTCCAGCGTCAGGTCGATGCCAACGCGTCCGGCGATGGCCAGAAGGTGGATCACCGCATTGGTGCTGCCGCCGATGGCGCCGTTGGTCCGGATGGCGTTTTCGAACGCCTCTTTCTTCAGGATGTCTGACGGTTTCAGGTCGTCCTTGACCATCTGCACGATACGTCGCCCGGTCATCTGCGCCATGACACGGCGGCGGCTGTCCACCGCCGGAATAGCGGCATTGCCCGACAGCGCCATCCCCAGCGCCTCGGCCATCGACGCCATGGTGCTGGCGGTGCCCATGGTGTTGCAAGAACCCGGAGAGCGACTCATGGAGGCTTCGGCCTCCATGAACTCCTCTTTCGTCATCTCGCCGGCCTTCACCGCTTCGGAGAATTTCCACAGATGGGTGCCCGAGCCGACGCGCTCATTCTTGTAATAGCCATTCAGCATCGGTCCGCCGGTGACCACGATCGACGGCATGTCAGTGCTGGCCGCGGCCATCAGCAGGCTGGGCGTGGTCTTGTCGCAGCCCACCATCAGCACGCAGCCATCCATCGGCTGACCGCGCATTGCCTCTTCCACGGCCATGGCCGCCAGATTGCGAAACATCATCGCCGTCGGTCGGAAAGCGGATTCAGAGGCAGAAAACACCGGGACCTCGACCGGAAAACCGCCCGCCTCGTAGATGCCATGTTTCACCCGCTCCGCCAGATCGCGCAGATGGGCGTTGCAGGGCGTAAGTTCCGACCATGTGTTGAGGATGCCGATCACCGGACGACCGTCAAAGAGATCGGGCGGGAAGCCCTGATTCTTCATCCAGCCGCGATGATAGATCGCGTCCTTGGACGATCCGCCGAACCATTCCTGGGAGCGTAGTTTGCGGGGCCAAACGGCAGGTTTGAAAGTCATCTGATCCTCACAGACGGTTGACTGTGACAGCGCCCGTCAAAGCAGGAGCCACGGCAAGGGGGTTCTTCAGCGGAAGGCCAAATGCCTCTGCCTCGATTTCGAACATGTCGCCGGGTTGCGGCGCGATGCCCTCGGCGAAGCTGAGCGTGGCGGTGCCAAACATGTGAACATGCAGATCACCGGGCTGCCGGAAGATATCATACTTGAAGTGATGGTGTTCCAGGTTGGCCATCGTGTGCGACATATTCGCTTCGCCCGAAAGGAACGGCTTTTCAAAGATCACCGTCCCAGCCCGACGGATGCGCGATACGCCCCGCACGTCAGAGGGCAGATCACCGACCAAGATCTCAGGGCCGAACGAGGCCGGACGCAGCTTGGAATGGGCGAGGAACAGATAGTTGATCCGTTCGGTCACATGGTCGGAAAACTCATTGGCCAAGGCCCAGCCGACGCGGGACGGCGTGCCGTCCGGCCCGATCAAGTAGATGCCCGCCAGTTCCGGCTCTTCCCCGCCATCCAGCGCGAAACCGGGGCTGGTCAACGCCGCTCCTGGGGCGACGGCGGCATGACCGTTGCCCTTGTAAAACCATTCCGGCTGCACTCCGATGGTGCCGAGGGTCGGACGGCCCCCCTCCAGCCCCATGCGGAACATCTTCATGCTGTCGGTCAGGGTCTCTGTTCCGTCCGATTTGGCGTGCATCGCATCGCGGGTCGCCGCAGATCCAAGATGGGTCAGGCCCGTGCCGGTCAGGTGCATGTGCGCCGGGTCGGGGTGGCTGATCGGCAGCAAGATCCGACCCGCCGCCGCCAGCGCCGGCAGGTCGACAGCCTCGCCCAGACCATGCGCCGCAATCACCTGTGCCAGACCGCGCCCCGATCTGATAGCCTCGGCGGCAAGGGCATAACTGCTCGCCGCTCCGCGCACCACCGCCGCCTCCGACCCTTCGCGGACGACTACGGCCATGGTGCCATCCGCTTTGACAACCTGCGACAGCAGCATGATCGTTCTACCTTATTTCGATTTGTTGTAGACGTCGAAGATCACGGCGGCCAACAGGACCAGACCCTTGATCACCTGTTGATAGTCAATGCCGATGCCCATGATCGACATGCCGTTGTTCATTACCCCCATGATCAAGGCTCCGACCACGGCTCCCAAAATTTTGCCAACCCCGCCCGACATCGACGCACCGCCGATGAAGACCGCCGCGATCACGTCCAGCTCGAACCCTACGCCAGCCTTGGGGGTAGACGAATTCAGACGCGCCGCAACGATCATCCCCGCCAGCGCCGCCAGCACCCCCAGGTTGCAGAAGGTCAGAAATACCAGCCGGTCCGTCTTGATCCCCGAAAGTTTGGCAGCCTTTTCATTGCCGCCCAGAGCATAGATGCGCCGCCCGGTGGTCATATTCTCGGTGAAGAAAGCGTAAAGGACAGTCAGGATTGTCAGCACCACCACCACATTCGGCAGACCGCGGAAACTGGCCAGCTTGTAGCCGACAAAGATCAGCGCCGCGGCCACCACCGCATTGCGGATGGCAAATATCGCCGCCGGTTCGGGCTCGATGCCAAAAGCCGCATCGCGCTGCCGCGTCCGCCAGCCCAACACCACGATGACCGCCGCCGACAGGCAGACCAGAACCAGGGCTGTCATGTTCGGCTTGTCGACGCCGAAGACATCAGGGATGAAACCCGTCGACAGCGACTGAAAGCTTTTCGGGAAGGGGCCGATATTCTGTCCGTTCAACAGCCACAGCGTCAGCCCACGGAAGATCAGCATACCCGCCAGCGTCACGATGAAGGATGGAATGTGCCAATAGGCCACCCAATAACCTTGTGCCGCGCCGATCAGAAGCCCCACCCCAAGGCAGGTCGGAATCACGGCCCAGACCGGCCAGCTCAGGTTCACGGTCAGAACCGCAGCCACCGCACCGACAAAGCCCACGACCGATCCAACCGACAAGTCGATATGCCCGGCCACGATCACCAGTAGCATCCCAAGCGCCATGATGATGACGTAGGAGTTTTGCAAGAAGAGGTTGGTGATGTTTTGGGCCGACAGAAAGTCGACCCCTTCGACCACACGCACGACCACCAGGAAGAACATTACGATGGCAACCAACGCCATCAGCATGCCATTCTCGCGCAGGTGCCCGCCCAGATGCGCGCCGATGCCTTTCTTTGCGTCACTCATGCCGCTTTTCCTTCGCTTTGCAAAATCAACGCCATGATGCGCTCCTGACTGGCCTCGGCTTGGCTGAGTTCGCCCACGATCCGCCCCTCGTTCATTACATAGATGCGGTCGCACATGCCCAGAAGTTCGGGCATTTCGCTGCTGATCATCACCACGCCGCGCCCCTGGGCGGCCAGCTCGTTCATGATGCCGTAGATTTCAAACTTTGCGCCGACGTCGATACCCCGTGTCGGCTCGTCCAGAATTAGCACCTGCGGATCGGTGAACAGCCATTTCGACAGCACCACCTTCTGCTGGTTTCCGCCCGAGAGGTTCACAACCTTCTGCATGACCCCCGGTGTGCGGATATTCATGGCACGACGGTATTCCTCGGCCACTTGTTGTTCGCGCCGGTGGCTGAGGATGCCGTTCTTCGACACGCCCAACAGATTGGCCAGCGTGACATTCCTCACGATAGGCTCTTCGAGCACCAGACCAAGCGCCTTGCGGTCCTCGGTCACATAGGCCAGCCCCGCGGCCACCGACTTTGCCACGGTCGAGGTGTCAGCGATCTTGCCGCCCATTGTGACCTGACCTGAAATCGCGCGACCGTAGCTTTGCCCGAACAGGCTCATCGCCAGTTCAGTGCGCCCCGCCCCCATCAGGCCGGCAATGCCGACAATCTCGCCCCGACGGACGTGAAAGCCCGCGCCGCGGATCACCTGACGATCCTTATGTTCGGGGTGCCAGACGTTCCAGTTCTTGACCTCCATCAACACTTCGCCCAGTTGCGGAGTGCGCTCCGGGTAGCGATGGGCCATGTCGCGGCCCACCATGTCGCGGATGATGCGGTCCTCGGAAATCTCGGATTTGGTCAGGGTAGAGACGGTGGCACCGTCGCGGATCACGGTGATCCGGTCGGCGACACGGGAAATCTCGTTCAGCTTATGGCTGATGATGATCTGAGTCACGCCCTGTGCCTTCAACTCGAGCATCAGGTCCAGAAGTTTCTGGCTATCGTTTTCTTGCAGTGCTGCGGTCGGCTCATCCAGGATCAGCAGCCGCACTTCCTTGGCCAGTGCCTTGGCGATCTCGAGCAGTTGCTGCTTGCCAACACCCAGCTTTTCCACCTTCGTGGCGGCGGCTTCGGCCAGACCAACCTTTTTCAAAAGTGCATCGGTTTTCTGAAACGCCTCGGGCCAGTTGATCACGCCCCGCTTGGCGACTTCGTTGCCCAAGAACAGATTTTCGGCGATCGACAACAGCGGCACCAGCGCCAGTTCCTGGTGTATGATGATGATGCCACGGTTTTCGCTGTCGCGTATGTCGCGGCAGGTCAGCATGGCGCCGTCATACAGGATATCGCCCTCATACGAGCCATGCGGATAGACACCCGACAGCACTTTCATCAAGGTTGACTTGCCGGCACCGTTTTCGCCGCAGATGGCATGGATCTCGCCGGGCTCAACGGTCAGGCTTACGTTGTTCAACGCCCGCACACCCGGGAAGACCTTGCTAATCCCGCGCATCTCCAAAAGTGCTGTCATCCCGTCCTCCCCCGGATACCAAGTGCCCGCCCCACGGGAAAGGAGGGCGGGCACATCGATCGCCTAGCTTACTTCAGCTGATCGGCAGTGTAGTAGCCCGAACCGACAAGAACAGCCTCGTAGTTGGCGGCGTTGACCGGTTGCGATTCCAGCAGATAGGACGGCACGATCTTGACGCCGTTGTCATAGGTCTTTTCGTCATTGATCTCTGGCGTACCGCCCGACAGGACCGCATCCACCATCTTGACGGTGACCTTGGCCAGTTCGCGCGTATCCTTGAAGATTGAGGAATATTGTTCGCCCGCAATGATCGACTTGATCGAGGGTACTTCACAGTCCTGACCGGTCACGATCGGCATCTTCAGATCGCCGGAACCATAACCTACACCCTTGAGCGAGGACAGGATACCGATCGACAGACCGTCATAGGGTGACAGCGCGCCGTGCAGGGCCTTGTCGCCGTAGTTCGAAGACAAGAGGTTGTCCATGCGGGACTGCGCCACCGCGCCGTCCCAACGCAAGGTGCCGACCACGTCCATACCCATCTGGCCCGACGGGATCACGATATCGCCCGATGCGATCAGCGGGTCCAGAACCGACATCGCGCCGTTGTAGAAGAAGAAGGCGTTGTTGTCGTCCGGGCTGCCGC
>DAORUY010000018.1:12633-24500 GCA_035433445.1 Paracoccaceae bacterium | reverse complement strand
GAGCCTTCGGGGCGTGGGGGGCGGGGCTTGCGATCGAACCCTTCGCCCTCGGCGCGCGGCGGGCGAGGCTTGCGGTCATATCCGCCAGACCCTTCCCGGCGCGGCGGGCGGGCGGGGCGGTCGCTGCCGGATCGCGCGGGGCGATCCTCCCGCTCATTCATCCCTTCGCCCAGCTGCTCTTTCAGCACCTTCTGTTTGACTTCGATCACATCGCCCGGCTTCATCGTGTTCAGCCGGAACGGGCCATAGCTGACCCGGATCAGCCTGTTCACCGTCAGCCCGACCTCCGACATCGCGCGGCGGATTTCGCGGTTCTTGCCTTCGCGCAGGCCCACGGTCAGCCAGGCGTTCGCGCCCTGCTGCCGGTCAAGTGAAATGTCCATCGGCAGGAATTCTTCGCCTTCGATCGTCACGCCCCGGCGCAAGGGATCAAAGGTCGCGTCGTTTGGACGTCCGTTCACCCGCACCCGGTACTTGCGCAGCCATCCGGTCGAGGGCAATTCCAGCCGCCGCTTCAGCCCGCCATCGTTGGTCAGCAAGAGCAACCCTTCCGAGGTCAGGTCAAGCCGCCCGATGGACATCACCCGCGGCATGCCTTCGGGCAGGGTATCGAACACCGTCTGGCGACCCTTTTCATCCTTTTCCGACGTCACGAGCCCGAGCGGCTTGTAGTAGAGCCACATGCGCGCGGGCTGGGGGGCATCAATGGGCTTGCCGTCGAGCGTCACCCGGTCGGTCGGCAGAACGTCGAGCGCGGGCGACGTGACCGGCTTGCCGTTGACCGCCACGCGCCCCTCGACGATCATGCGTTCGGCATCCCTGCGCGAGGCGACACCAGCGCGGGCCATGACTTTGGCGATACGGTCGCCGTTCTCGGTCTCATTGGTCATGGTTTACTCTATCCGCTGGGGGCTTCGGGGGAAAGCGCCCCTTACAGGGCTTTTCCCGGCCCGTGAAGCCATCACGTGACGCCTTGATCGGAGGTGCAGGGCAGGGCATCAGGGGGCATGAGCCGTTTTGTCAGCCATATGGAGGCCGCCCTGGCCGAGGCGCGCGCCGCCGCCCTGCGCGGCGAGGTGCCCGTGGGCGCGGTTCTGGTTGGCCCTGACGGGCAGATCGTGGCGGCGGACGGCAACCGCACGCGCGAACGAAACGACCCGACCGCGCATGCCGAGGTTCTGGTTATCCGGGCGGCCTGCGCCGCCTTGGGCCGCGAGCGGCTGGACGGTTTTGATCTTTATGTGACGCTCGAACCCTGCCCGATGTGCGCGGCAGCGATTTCCTTCGCGCGGATCCGGCGGCTTTATTATGGCGCGTCCGACCCGAAGTCGGGGGGGGTCGCGCAGGGCGCGCGGGTCTTTGCCCATCCGCAATGTCACCATGCCCCCGACGTCTATGACGGGATCGGCGCGGCAGAGGCGACCGAACTTTTGCGGGACTTTTTCGCAGCCCGGCGCTGATCGGGCGCTGGTATTGTATCGTTGATCCCGTCTGACTTGTGGCGCGATGGGCACATACAATCCACGGCGGGCGACCCATACAATATTCAACTTTGTCCACTCCGCCCGACATTGTATGAAGCGCCCATCCCGCAACACGAATGAAGGAGGCGTGAGATGATGAATTACCTGATCGATGACCGCCGCCTGACCGGGACCGCTGGCAGCGCCAATCAAGGCACGCCAGTGGCGTGCAATCAGTCAGCCTATCTGATCTGACATTGCGCTTTGGTGGCTCGCGCCGCCTCTGTTCCCCCCTCTGACGCAGTCTGTTCCGTTTGCCCGGCCCTTATGCGGTCTGTCATGCGGGGCCCATCCAAAAACCCTCAATGGAATCCGCCGCGCAAGCGGTGCGACCGGAGTGGACAAATGAACCTGCATCTTCTTGCCGAAAACCGGCAACCGCCTTCCGTGATTCTTGCAAAACTGATGGATGAACACGGTGTCCTTCGCGTCCTTGGAGCTGTCCTCAAGGCGTTGGTGCGCCGCGATCCGTCCAAGCGTGACCTCTTTGCAGAAGACCTGTCGGGCCATCTGCGCCGCGACATCGGCCTGTCGCCGCAGGCCGAGGCGCGCCGGCACTGGGACTTGCTCTAATGACCGGCGGCCGGAGCCTTCAAAAGGCTCCGAAGCGATTTCTTTTCAAGAAATCGTGGCCCGGCCCTGCGGGCGGCAGCCTGCTCATAGGGTGATCGGCTCCATGACCTGGGGTTCGATCACCCTGACCCCCGGCAAGCCATCGACAAGGGCACGCGCCGACTGTTCCAGGATCGGAAAGGTCCGATAGTGGCAAGGTATCACCACCTTGAAATCAAAGTATTTTCGCGCCGCCCAGGCCGCGCGTTTCATATCCATTGTATAGTGGCCACCTGCGCTGAGGATGCCGATATCCGGCTGGTGATACTCACCCATCCAGCCCATGTCGGCCATAATGTCGGTGTCGCCGGACACATAGATCGTGTGGCCCTCGCCCGCGATCATGAAGCCCGTTTCCGACCCGGAGGGAATGACATTTCCACCCTTGAAGTCGATCGAGGAGGAGTGGCTGGCATTGACCATCGTCACCTTGGCACCCGCCAGATCAATCGTGCCGCCCTTGCCAAAACCTATCACCGTCGCGCCACTGCGTTCGAACCATTCGGCCAGTTCGTGAATAGAGGCGACGGTTGCCCCGGTGTCTTTCGCCACGGCCAGACTGTTGGCGGCGTGATCGCCATGCCCATGCGTGACGAGGATATGGGTTGCGCCCCGGATCGCGTCCGCCCGGCGATCCTCTGGAAACATCGGATTCCCTGCCAGCCAGGGGTCAATCAGCAGGACTGCCTTCTCGATTTCGATGCGAAACCCCGAATGGCCCAGCCAGATGATTTTCATGTCGCCCTCCCGTCGTGCTTGCACCAGACTGCCCGATCCTGTTTTGCTGATCAAAGACAAAGGGGGTAGGCATGAACCTGACCGAGCTGCTTTTCGCGCAACTGACCGATCCGTTCCGCATCGGCATCACCATCGCGCTGATGCTGACGATGTTTCGCACGCGGGCCAACACCGGCACATGGCTGCCGCTGGGCGTCGGCGTTGCCTTCATCGCGGTCCTGATCCCGACGCTGCTTTATCCGGACCAGGGGGGCAGGGTGGCGGCCATTCTGGTCGGTTTTTTGTCAACGAGCCTGCTTCTGGCGGCAGCGCTCTTGGCCCGGACCCTTGTCCTGCGGGCGCTCGGGCGTTAAACCGCGCCGCAGATCAAGGACGGAGATCCCATGTCCATCGACAAGGATACGGCGCGCAAGGTGGCCCATCTGGCGCGCATCGCGGTGAAGGATGAAGACCTGCCCAAGCTCGCGGGGGAACTTTCCGCCGTGCTTGCGTTCATGGAACAGCTGAACGAGGTCGATGTGGACGGCGTGGAGCCGATGACATCGGTTACGCCCATGCGTCTTGTGCGGCGCAAGGACGAAGTGACGGACGGCAATATCCAGGCGCAGGTCCTCAAGAACGCGCCGGACGCGCGCGAAGGCTTCTTTGCCGTGCCAAAGGTGGTGGAATGAGCGAGTTGAACAAACTGACCATCGCCGAGGCCCGCACCGCGCTGGTGAAGGGCGAGACGACCTCGGTCGAGCTGACCGAAGCCTGCCTGGCGGCGATCGAGGCGGCCGATGTGTTGAATGCTTTCGTCCACAAGACCCCCGAACTGGCGCTGGACCGTGCCAAGACGGCCGACGCGCGGCGCAAGACGGATCAGGTCAAGTCCGGCATGTTGGGCATTCCGGTCGGGATCAAGGATCTTTTCTGCACCAAAGGCGTGCCGTCGCAGGCCGCAAGCCGGATTCTGGCCGGCTTCCGCCCCGAATATGAATCGACCGTCAGCCAGAAGCTGGTCGACGCCGGTTCGGTGATGCTGGGCAAGTTGAACATGGACGAATTCGCCATGGGCTCGTCCAACGAAACCTCGTGTTACGGCAATGTCGTCAATCCCTGGCGGCGCAAGGGCACGACTGCCGATCTGACGCCCGGCGGCTCGTCCGGCGGGTCGGCGTCGGCGGTGGCGGCGGACCTTTGCCTTGCCGCGACCGGCACCGACACCGGCGGCTCGATCCGCCAGCCCGCCGCCTTTACCGGCATCGTCGGCATCAAGCCGACCTATGGGCGCTGTTCGCGCTGGGGGATCGTCGCGTTCGCCTCGTCGCTCGATCAGGCCGGGCCGATGACCAAGACGGTGCGCGATGCGGCGATCATGCTGGGCGCGATGGCGGGCCATGACCCGAAGGATTCGACCAGCGCCGACCTGCCGGTGCCGGATTTCGAAGCAGCGCTGACCGGCGACATCCGCGGCAAGAAAATCGGTATTCCGCGCGAATACCGGATGGACGGGATGCCGGACGAGATCGAAGCCCTTTGGAAGCGCGGCACCGAGATGATGCGCGACGCAGGCGCCGAAATCGTCGATATCAGCCTGCCGCACACGAAATATGCGCTGCCCGCCTATTATGTGGTGGCGCCGGCGGAAGCCTCGTCGAACCTCGCACGCTATGACGGGGTGCGCTATGGCCATCGCGCCAAGCTCGCGCAGGGCGATGGCATTACCGAGATGTATGAAAAGACCCGCGCCGAAGGCTTCGGCCCCGAGGTCCAGCGCCGGGTGATGATCGGCACCTACGTGCTTTCCGCCGGGTTCTACGACGCCTACTACAACCGTGCCCGCAAGGTGCGCGCCCTGATCAAGCGCGATTTCGAGGTGGCCTTCGACGCCGGTGTCGATGCGATCCTGACGCCCGCCACCCCGTCCGCCGCCTTCGGCCTGGGCGAGATGGCGGATGCCGATCCGGTCGCGATGTATCTCAACGATGTGTTCACCGTCACGGTCAACCTGGCTGGCCTGCCCGGCATTGCCGTACCGACCGGACTGGACAGCCAGGGTTTGCCGCTTGGGCTGCAACTGATCGGCCGTCCTTGGGCCGAAGGCGATCTTCTGAATCACGCCTATGTGCTGGAGCGGGCGGCGGGCTTTGTTTCCAAGCCCGGAAAATGGTGGTAAAGGGCCGCAAAACCTTATGAACACGGAAGACATGATGCGCCGTTCTGCCCCCCTTCTTCTGGTCGGTCTTCTGGCGGCCTGTGCCACGCCTGCTCATTTGCAACCGCAAAGCAGCACGGGCTTCGGTACGGGCGCCACCGGATATGGCGCACCGCCCGCGACGACCTACGCGCCGGCCCCGGGGACAGCCCCCGCAGCGGCCCCGGTCGCAGGCGGTATTCCGTCGTCTGAAATCAACAGTGCGCTTTTCGGCACGCCCGCCACGCCTGCCGCGGCTGCGACCTCTGCCCCTGCACCGGCAGGTATTGCGGCGGCGGCCCCCCTTGCGCCGACCGATCCGGCTGCCGCCCCGGCACCGGGGGCGGCCGGTATTTCGGACGAACAGGATTTCAGCGCCGTTTCGTCGCGCGAAACCATCGAAAGCGACAAGGCACGGATTGAGGCCAACAAGGCCCGCTACCAGCAGATCGCGCCGACCACCCTGCCGGAGCGCACGGGGGAGGCTGTGTCGCCGGTCGTGGCCTATGTGCTGAGCGCGCCGAACGGTCTGGGCGAGGCGATCTATGACCGCCGTCCGGTCAAGCCGGAAACCTACCAGAAGGCCTGCCAGCGTTACGCGACTGCCGAGGCCGCGCAAGAGGCGTTCCTCAAGGCGGGCGGTCCCCGGCGCGATGGCAAGAAGCTTGATCCCGACGGCGACGGTTATGCCTGCGATTTCGATCCCACGCCCTTCCGTCAGGCGGCAGGCAACTGAGTTGGGGCAGAGCCAGTCTTGCCCTTGACCGTCGCCTCGCCCAACTTCGGGCCGCGCCGGGATGGCGCGCGCCCTGATCTGATCGTCATCCACTATACCGCCATGCCGACCTGTGAGGAGGCGCGCGCCCGTCTGTGCGATCCGGCCGCCGAAGTGTCAGCCCACTGGCTGATCTCGGAAGGGGGCGCGGTGGAACAGCTGGTCGACGAAGCCGCCCGCGCCTGGCATGCCGGGGCGGGGGCTTGGGGCGGGGTGACGGATGTCAATTCCCGTTCGATCGGGATCGAACTCGCCAATGCCGGCGACGCGCCGTTTCCGGAACCGCAGATGGCCGCGCTTGAGCGGCTTTTGGCGGCGATCATGGGGCGCTGGTCCATCCCGCCCGAGCGGATCCTCGGCCATTCCGACATGGCGCCAGACCGCAAGCGCGACCCCGGGCCACGCTTCGACTGGTCACGGCTGGCGCTTCGCGGGCTTTCGGTCTGGCCGGGGTGCGGCGGCGACGACAAGGCCGACTTCTGCGCCTCGGTCCGTGCCTTCGGCTATCCCGACCTGCCCTCCGAAATTCTGCTGGCGGGGTTCCGGCTCAGATTTCGTCCGTGGGCCACTGGACCTGAGGATGCGGTCGACCGCATGTTGGCCGCAGACCTCGCCCGCCGCTTCCCGGTTGACGCTGGCGCCTTGCGCGCCTAGGTGGAAGGGGCGCGGAGGGCTGGATGACCGCGGGCCGGCGACGGTTCGAGGAAAGTCCGGACTCCCTGAAGTAACGGTGCCGGGTAACGCCCGGCGGGGGCAACCCTAGGGAAAGCGCCACAGAGAAGAGACCGCCCTTCCACGGAAGGGTAAGGGTGAAACGGTGGGGTAAGAGCCCACCGCGTCGCTGGTAACAGGGACGGCAAGGCAAGCCCCACCGGGAGCAATGCCGAATAGGGGTCTCGCGCGGGGCTGGTCCCGGATCTCGGTCCGGGATACCGCCGTAGGGCAGCTTCGGCCCGAGAGACCCGGGTTGGCAGCTTGATCCCGCCGGTAACGGCGGGGCCAGAGGAATGGTCATCCAGAGGGGCAACCCTTGGACAGAATCCGGCTTACAGGCCCTCCGCGCAAATTCACGGGTTTTCGGAAACAGAGCCGGGCCAGATGCCCGGCACCTCTTTCGTGGCCCGCGCATCGCGCGCGGGCTTGGGGCCTCCGGCGGGGATATTTGGGCCAGAATGAAGGGGGTCAGGCCGAAGGCGCGCGGGCAAGGATCGCCAGGGCTTCGGCATGGATCTGCGGATTGGCGGCGGCCAGAACCCGACCGCCCATGTGGGCGGGCCTGCCCTGCCAGTCGGTGACGAGGCCGCCTGCCGCTTCGATTACGGCGATCGGGGCCTGGATGTCATAGGGCTGAAGCCCGGCTTCGACCACGAGGTCGATCTGGCCCGCGGCGATGAGGGCATAGGCGTAACAATCGGTGCCATAGCGGGTCAGGCGGACTTGCCGCGACAGGTCATGGAAGGCGGTGGCTTCGGCGTCGGTGCCGACTTCGGGGAAGGTGGTGAAGAGGATGGCATCGGCAAGGGCGCGGGGCGGGCGGGTCGCGAGCAGACGTTCGCCAAACGGGCCGGTCATGGTGGCAAGCCCGGGGGCGCCCACGAAACGTTCGCCGATATAGGGCTGGTCGATCAGGCCAAGGATCGGGCCGTTCTGATCCGACACAGCGATCAGCACCCCCCAGGTCGGCGTGCCGGACAAGAAGGCGCGGGTGCCGTCGATCGGGTCGATGACCCAGGTCAGGCCGCTGGTGCCGGTGCTGTTGCCGAACTCTTCGCCAAGGATCCCGTCATCGGGGCGCAGTTCCGCCAGAACCGCGCGCATGGCCCGTTCGCTGGCGTGATCGGCCACCGTCACCGGATCGAAACCGGACGCCAGCTTGTTGTCGGCCAAAAGGGCAGGGCTGCGGAAATACGGCAAGATCACCGCGCGGGCCGCATCTGCCAGCCTGTGCGCGGTGCGCAGCAATTCATCTTGAAGGGTCTGGGAAAGCCGCGCGGTCATCTGACGCCCCTGTCTGCCGGGCGGCAGAGTTAGGCGGAGCCGGACAGGCGGTCAAGCACCTGTCCGGATGTTTGTCAAAATCGGGGATCAGGCGGCGTCGGACAGGACCTTGGCCAGATCGAAAAGGCGGCGGCGCTGCGCTTCGGGGATGGCATAGTAGGACCGCACCAGCATCAGCGCTTCCTTGTCGGCCAAGATGTCACCCAGTTGCTCGTCCGCAACGGCGGCTTCGTTGCCCAGACCTTCGAAGAAGAAGCTGATCGTGACGCTCAGCGCATCGGCGATGTCCCACAACCGCGAGGCGGAGATGCGGTTCATGCCCGTCTCATATTTCTGGATCTGCTGGAACTTGATGCCGACCTTGTCGGCGAGTTGCTGCTGAGTCATTCCGACCATCCAGCGCCGATGCCTGACGCGCTTGCCGACATGAACATCTACAGGGTGTTTCATCGCTTTCTCCAAACTCTGCACGAACTACCGGGCGGCCCACAATCAGGGCATTCCGTCCCCTTCCTTCATACAAGAAAAAATTGTGTCTGAAAATTCAATTATCTAGCTCGAATGACCGTGCTTACCTTACCAAAAGTACAGGTCGCCACAGCGCGAAAGCAAAAAACTGCAACTCGCGCGAATCGGGAATTTTGTCAGGCTTTGCAAATTGCAATTGTTAGCGGGAGCGGGCTTTGCTCAATGCAATCAAAAGCCTGTCTGGACCTGCAGGGCGGCAATCTTTAACGTGCGATTGTGCATTTCTGCCGTGCAACCGGGGGTATAGCGTGCGAGCGTTTCAAATTGCAACGATCGGCCAGCCGCCGGCAATGACAGAGGTTTTTCTGCCGCCGCCGGGCGCTGGCGAAGTGCGGGTGCGAATCATCGCCTGCGGCCTGAATTTCGCCGATCTGCTGATGGCCGAGGGGCGATATCAGGAACGCCCCATCTCGCCCTTCACGCTGGGGATGGAGGTTGCGGGGCGGGTGGAAACAGTGGGCGAGGGGGTCGACAGCTTGCGCCCAGGGATGCGCGTTGCCGTCTTTGCCGGGCAAGGTGGTCTGGCGGAAGCAGGCAATTTTCCGGCCAGCCGCTGCCTGCCCTTGCCCGATGCGATGCCATTCGAGGAGGCCGCAGCCTTTCAGATCGCCTATGGCACCAGCCATCTTGCCCTTGACCGCCGGGCAGGGCTGAAGTCCGGCGAAACCCTGCTGGTCACCGGGGCGGCGGGCGGGGTCGGGCTGACGGCAGTCGAACTGGGTCGGCAGATGGGTGCGCGGGTGATCGCGGTGGCGCGCGGAGCCGACCGGCTGGCCGTCGCGCAGGCAGCAGGGGCAGAGGTGGCCATCGACAGCACCGGGATGAGTGCCGAGGATCTGAAGGCGCGGCTGAAGGCGCTGGGCGGCGTGGATGTCGCCTATGAGACGATCGGCGGCGATATCTTCCATGCCGCGCTCGGGGCAATGCGCCCGGAGGGGCGCCTGCTGACCATCGGCTTCGCGGGCGGAGAGGTGCCGAAAGTTCCGGCCAATCACCTTCTGGTCAAGAACATCGCGGTCATCGGCCTTTACTGGGGCGGATATCTGTCGTTCCGCCCCGAGGCATTGACGGGAAGTCTGGCCACGCTTCTGGACTGGTATGGCGCAGGCCGGATCAGGCCCCATGTCAGCCATGTCCTTCCCTTGGCGCAGGCGGATCAGGCGCTGGCCCTTTTGAAGGACCGCAAGTCGACCGGCAAGGTCGTGGTGCGCTGTGACGGGTCCGAATAGCTGGCGCGCAGCAGGTCTTTCAGATCCTCGACCACCTGACCCTTGTGCATGCCGGCGTCATAGAGGCAGACCGTGATGGTGCCGAGGTCGGGAAGATCGGCTTGGGCGGGCACGATGGCGCAGCTGTCGGGGTAGCGCCCCCGCATCCGCGCGGTCAGCGCCAGATCGGCGGCAATCATGGCCTGCACCGCCTCGTTCGAACGGCCGAAGAAACCCATTTCCCATGGGATCGCCTGCACATCGAGCCGGGCCAACGCGATGGCGCGGAATTTGCAGGTTTCCTCAAAGCCAAGCCGCAGGGGGCTGTTTTGCCAGGCCGTTCCGCCGATTGCGCCCACCCAGACCAGATCGCTGCGGGCAAGGGCCTCGCCTCCGGGGCCGGGCTCTTCCTCGGTGGTCAGGATCAGGTCTAGTTCACCGCGCGCCAAAGCCTCCTTCATCGTGACGGTGAAGGAGGATGTCAGGTTGATGCGCAGGCGCGGATAGCGCTGGGCCATGGTCTTCAGGATATCCGGGATCGCGGGATAGACGATGTCATGGGGCACGCCCAGTCGCAGTTCACCCTCGAAAGCCGCATCGTTCAGCCGCGCCAGAACCTCGTCATTCAGGGCCAGCATCCTGCGGGCATAGGCCAGAAGCTGTTCGCCTTCGGGTGTCAGGATCAGCCTTTTGGCCGAGCGGAAGAAGAAGGGGCGACCCAGGCTTTCCTCCAGCCGCTTGATCTGCATCGACACCGCCGATTGAGTGAGGTTGAGGAAACCAGCGGCACGCGTGACGCCACCCATGTCGGCGGTTACGGCAAAGGCGCGCAGCGCGGTCAGGTCAAGGTTGCGGGCCATATCACGGTTCCTGATGGAATTTCGAACGATCATTCATTTCAATAATGAATCATGATCTGCGATATCAATCAAGAGCGGGAATTATTTTCCCATTATCCATTAACGTTTGACATGAGAGAGTCTCCGATGTCCGATCTGTCCCTTGCCCGTCCGCCGGTCCTGGTGCGTTTGGCGCATCCGGTTCTGGCAATGCTCCGAATGGTCTGGCGGTGGTGCGAACTGGCACGCCAAAGGCAGGCGCTGTCCCGGTTGGAGGCCGAAGGTCTGGCCGACATCGGGATATGCAAAACCGATGCCCGCCGCGAAGCGCAGCGCCCGCGCTGGGATGCGCCGAGGCACTGGATGGGATAATCGTTGTCTTCATGATGCAAAATCCTTGAATTCTCGGCCCTTCGCCCCAATATGAAACGGGAACTCCGCGCATAATCGTGTCGCGGGGCTGGAAACGCCGAGGAGGGCTACATGGCCGACTATCAGACCATCAACGCGGGCCGCGCTGGCGCGGGTTATGCCGCGATCGACGAAGGGCTGCGCGCCCATATGAACAAGGTTTACGGGCTGATGTCCGTGGCCATGGTGCTGACCGGGCTTGTGGCCTGGGCGGTGGGCACCAATGACGCGATGCTGGCTACGATTTTCGGCTCGCCCCTGAAGTGGGTTGTGATGTTCGCGCCGCTGGCGGTGGTCTTTGCCTTTGGCGCGATGATCAACCGCATGTCTGCGGCGACCGCGCAGTTGGTGTTTTACGGCTTCGCCGCACTGATGGGCCTGTCGATCAGCTACATCTTCGCGGTCTATACCGGCGTATCGATCGCCCAGACCTTCTTCGTCACCGCCATCGCCTTCGCCAGTCTGTCGCTTTACGGCTACACGACCAAGAAGAACCTGTCGGGAATGGGCACCTTCCTGATGATGGGGCTGATCGGCCTGCTGGTGGCGTCCGTCGTGAACATCTTCCTCGCCTCGTCGGCGGTCGCTTTCGCGATCTCGGTGATCGGCGTGCTGATCTTCGCCGGTCTGACCGCCTATGACACCCAGTCGATCAAGAACGCCTACATTGCACATGCGCAGATGGGCGACAAGGAATGGCTGGGCAAGTCGGCGATCATGGGGGCGCTGAACCTCTATCTCGACTTCCTGAACATGTTCATGTTCCTGCTTCAGTTCATGGGCAACCGCGAGTGACAGTAGTAGACTGAACGAACAAGGGGCCGGGACTTCCCGGCCCTTTTTTTTGGGATGAACATTACAGATATGGCCGACACTGTTCCCTGGTTCTTGCGGCGTGAATTTCTGGTTGGCCTCGTTCTTGTGCTTGTGTCAGCGGTTATGATCCGAAGTGCGTTCGGAGAATTTCGAACCGGCTGGTCCCTGATCACGGACGGTACTATTACGACAGGTGTGGTTGTCGATGTGAAGTATGACCACCGCACCCATTACGGAAGTCAA
>DAORUY010000018.1:0-12623 GCA_035433445.1 Paracoccaceae bacterium | reverse complement strand
GAAGCATCGCGACTGTTGTGACCGTCGAATTCAAGACCGGCGACGGCAGATTGCAGCGCTTCAGTCAGACACGAAACAGTCCGATATTTTGGGCGGGCGACGTTGGACAGAAGGTCGCCGTACGTTACCTCCGTTCAGACCCGTCTGTCTTCGAGGTGCGCCCGCTGACAAGGACTGATCGCGGTTATGTTCTGTTGGTCATCGGGCTGTTTGCTTTCGTCATCGGAAGTGCGCTGATGGTCTTGTCGAAGTATGACTTGGCGCGCGGGATCCTCACTTTCGAGCGCGATCACTTCTGATCACCCTGTGGAAACTCAAGCAGACAGAATGTTCGGGCAGTGGCCTGCGCCGCTCTTTCCGCCCACCAAAATCGGATCGCCGGGCAGCAAACATGAAAAATCCGTAAATTCGCGCCTCTAACCCATTGATTTCATGCGCTGCGACCAGCGTCCCATCGTGGGACGCCCCGCCAAAGCAAAAGGCCGCGCAACTGCGCGGCCTCCAACCGGGTCAAGGCCGGACAGATCTTACTTGATCTTGCCTTCCTTGTATTCCACATGTTCCCGCTTCACGGGATCATACTTCTTCACGACCATCTTTTCAGTCATGGTGCGGGCGTTTTTCTTGGTCACATAGAAGTGGCCGGTGCCTGCCGTCGAATTCAGGCGGATCTTGATTGTCGCCGGTTTCGCCATCGTCGTTCTCCACTGGTCAGGTGGACAGAGAAGCCACCCGCGAAAATCCTTGAAGCCCGCCTTTTACGGAGGAAACCGGCAGAGTCAACTGCCAAACGTCAGGTGGCGCCTCCTTCTGCTCTTTTGACCGCAGGGCGACGCCGGGATAGAAGGGGGTGCGGCCGAGTCCTTATGCTCCCTTCTGTCGGGCGTCCCATAAAGCACCGAAGGGGGTGTTTTGAAGCGGGGACGAAGCGATGCAGGACATCCTTATCCGAAATGCCGATGTGATCGTGACGATGGACGCCGCGCGGCGCGAACTGGCGGGGGCGGACCTGCTGATCCGCGGCGGCGTGATCGCAGAGGTGGGCCCTGGGCTGCACGCGCCCGCGGCGATCAGTGTGGAAGCGGGGGGATGCGTGGTCACGCCCGGCCTCGTGAACACGCACCATCATCTCTATCAGTCGATGACACGCGCGGTGCCGGGCGGGCAGGATGCGCTGTTGTTCGGTTGGCTGAAGAGGCTTTACCCGATCTGGGGCCGGATGGGGCCAGAGGAAATCCGCACCTCTGCCCTGACCGGGCTGGCGGAACTGGCGCTTTCGGGCTGCACGCTGACCTCCGACCATCTTTATCTTTTCCCCAACGGTGCGCGGCTCGACGACACGATCTGGGCGGCGCAGGAGATTGGCCTCAGGTTCCATCCGACGCGCGGGGCCATGTCGATCGGCGAAAGTGCGGGCGGTCTGCCACCCGATGCGCTGGTCGAACGCGAAGAGGCGATCCTCGCCGATATGGTGCGGGTGGTCGACAGGTTCCACGACGCCAGGGATGGCGCGATGGTCCGGGTTGGCCTTGCACCCTGTTCGCCCTTTTCCGTCAGCCGCGACCTGATGCGGGAGGCGGCGGTTCTGGCGCGCGACAAGGGCGTGATGCTGCACACCCATCTGGCCGAGAATGACGAGGATATCGCCTATTCGCTCGCGCATTTCGGCTGTCGGCCGGGGCAATATGCCGAGGATCTGGGCTGGACCGGCGATGATGTCTGGCATGCGCATTGCGTGAAACTTGATCGGTCCGAGATCGGGCTTTTTGCCCGCTCCCGCACCGGCGTGGCGCACTGCCCCTGTTCGAACTGCCGCCTTGGCTCAGGCATCGCACCGGTCCGCGCGATGCGGGATGCGGGGGTGAAGGTGGCGCTGGGCGTCGACGGGTCCGCCAGCAATGACGCCGGCAACTTGGTGGCCGAGGCGCGGATGACGATGCTCTTGCAGCGGGTCGCGAACGGTGCTGATGCCATGAGTGCGCGCGAGGCGCTAGAGATCGCCACCCTGGGCGGTGCGCAGGTCCTGGGCCGCGGCGATTGCGGATCGCTCGAACCCGGCAAGCGCGCCGACATCGCCATCTGGGATATGCGCGGGATCGAGGCGGCCGGTGCCTGGGATCCGGTTGCGGCGCTGATGCTGTGCGGGCCGACACGGGTGCGCGATCTTTTCGTCGAGGGGCGTCAGGTGGTGCGCGACGGGCAGGTGATGACCATTGATCTGCCGCGCGTAGTTGAGGACCAGAACCGGCTGGCGCGTCGTCTTGCCGGGCACTGATCGGCCTGGGTGTAGCCCCGGCCCCTTGAGGGCCGGGGCGATTTCGTCAGACGTGTCGCGGCTCGGACGCCGACATCGCCAGAATCAGCATGGATATCCCGTTCGAGATCAGCTCGATCGCCAGCAGCAGACCCAGAATGGTCACGGCCGATGCCGGGAAGTTTGCGAGAATCATCAGGCCAAGCACCAGCGAGATGACACCCGACAGCAGGACCACCCAGAAAAGCCCGACCTGCCGTGCCGGATAGGCGAGCATGATCTTGAATATACCCGACGCGACGAAGCTGAGGGCGACAACGAGGGTCAGCGTGGCAACGCCAGCGAGCGGGTTGGCCAGTAGGCTGATGCCAAGCCAGGTCAGCGCCAGTCCAACCAGAAACGACCAGATCTTACTGCCCCAGCCTTCGGCGCGAAAGGTCCCTATCAGCCAGATCACACCGCTGAAAAGGAAGAGCCAACCGGCAAGCTGTTCGACCGTCAAGCTGGCTGCAAAGGGATTGAAGAGGGCGAAAATCCCCCCAATTAGAGAGACAGCACCCGCAAGCCCCAGAAGAAACTTGTTCTGCATTTTTCACCTCACCCTTTTAAACTGGGATAGTGTGTAGGCACACCTCCCAGCATGAGTGTTCACCCAAACCGACCAGCGTGCAACAAAGCTTTGCAACTTGAGATGGATCTTTTCGGTACGTAACATTCAGGTCTGATGCTCGTTGCGGCCATGTGCCGCGTTACAGTTGGCGCATCCCACCGACCCACACGGCTTTCATTGCCCGATCATCCCCCATCATGATTGTCGGGAAAAGTGCCTCCCATATGTCATCCGCCCGTGTGGCGCGCTGGGCGATAGCGGGGGTGGAGGCGAGGTCGATCACCACGATGTCAGCCTCCATCCCCGGTGCCAGATTGCCGATCTGATGATCGGCGCGTAGCGCACGCGCCGAGCCCTGCGTGGCCAGCCACCAAAGTTGCGCCGGGTGCAGTGGCGTGCCGCGCAACTGGCCGACCTCGTAGGCCGCCGCCATGGTGCGTAACATGGAAAAGGACGACCCGCCCCCGGTGTCGGTGGCAAGTCCGACGCGGATGCCCTGCTTGGCCATCGCCATCGTCGGGAAAAGCCCAGAGCCGATGAATGTGTTGGACGTCGGGCAGTGGATCAGCGCCGCGCCGGTTTCGCGGATCCGCGTCACTTCCCGGTCAGTCAGGTAGATGGCATGGCCGAAGAGCGCGCCCTCGCGCAGCAATCCTTGCGTCTCATACGTGTCGAGGTAATCGCGCGATTGCGGGAAGAGTGCCTTCACCCATTCCACCTCGTCCGTCTGTTCGGACAAATGCGTCTGCATCAGGCAATCAGGATACTCCCGCCAGAGCGTGCCCATCGCCTCAAGCTGTTCGGGGGTGGAGGTGGGCGAAAAGCGCGGGGTGATCACATAGGACAGCCGGTCCACCCCGTGCCATTTCTCCAACAACCGCCGACTGTCGTCATAGGCCGAACGCGGCGTGTCGCGCAGGCCGTCGGGGGCATTGCGGTCCATGCAGGTCTTGCCGGTGAAGGCGCGCAGGCCGCGGGCCTGGGCGGCCTCGAAAAAGGCATCCACGCTTTCGGGATGGATCGTCGCATAGGAACAGACCGTGGTGGTGCCGTTGGCCAAAGTCAGGTCGAAATAGCGTTCGGCTATATCGCGGGCATAGGCCTTGTCGGCGAATTTCATTTCCTCGGGGAAGGTATAGCTGTTCAGCCAGTCGATCAGCCGCTTGCCCCAGGACGCGATGATCGCCGTCTGCGGATAATGCACATGCGCATCGACGAAACCCGCCGAAATCAGCGCTGGGCCATAATCGTGGACGCGCGCTTGCGGATGGGCGCGCCGCAGATCGTCAGCCTCGCCCACCGCCACGATCCGGCCGCCGTCGATCAGAACGCCACCGCGGGCCGAATGGCGCGCGGCCGCGACCCCATCAAGAAGCCCATCGCCCGCGAAAGCCAGTGTCTGTCCGATCAACAGGTCCGCCATGAACATCTCCCCTTTGAGATCACAGTCTAACCCCCTATCAGGCGTGCGTAAATTTGCCCTTTGCCCCTGTTTCTTTGAAAGTCCTTCCGGTAATGTCCCCCTATTCCGACAGAGGACAGTATGACCGAGACCGAGCATCAGACGGCCGAAAGGCCAGCGGAGCGGGAGGAAGAGGACTATGCCCTCGACCACCGGACCGTTGATGCGATTCTCGCGGCGGTAGAGGCAGGGGATGCAGCGCAGATCGACGCGCTGATGGAACCTTTGCATGCCGCCGACATCGCCGACCTGTTCGAACAGATCGGATCGGGCGAACGCGCGGCGCTTTTGTCGCTTTGGTCGCGCCGGATCGACGGCGAGATTCTGACCGAGCTCGACGAAGGCATCCGCGAAGAGGTCATCGCGGCCCTGCCGCGCGAAGTTCTGACCGAAGCGGTCCGCGAACTTGATTCCGACGATGTGGTCGACCTTCTGGAGGATCTGGAAGAGCCCCAGCAGGAGATGATCCTTGAGGCGCTGGAAGACAGCGACCGTGCCGCAGTTGAACAATCGCTGACCTACCCGGAATATTCCGCCGGTCGCCTGATGCAGCGCGAAGTGGTGACAGCCCCCGAACATTGGACGGTGGGCGAGGCGATCGACTTCCTGCGCGGCGAGGTGGAGCTGCCCGATCAGTTCTATCACGTCATTCTGGTCGATCCGCGCTGGCATCCGACCGGCTATGTGACGCTGGGCAAGATATTGTCGTCGCGCCGCGCCATGCCGCTCAAAGACATACTGGAGGACAGTTTCCGCACCATCCGCGTGACCGAGGATGAGGGCGATGTGGCCTATGCCTTCAACCAGTATCACCTGATCTCGGCCCCGGTGGTGGACGAACATGACCGGCTGGTCGGCGTGATCACCATCGACGATGCGATGGCTGTTCTGGACGAGGAGCATGAGGAGGACGTGCTGCTTCTGGCCGGGGTGGGCGAAGAAAGCTCGATCTCGGACGGGGTGATCGAGACAGTGCGCCAGCGCATTCCGTGGCTGTTGGTCAATCTGGTGGCGGCGAATGTCGCCGCTCTGGTCATCGCTCAGTTTTCGGGAACGATCGAGGCGCTGGTGGCGCTGGCAGCCCTGATGCCGGTGGTGGCCTCCATGGGGGGCAATGCGGGTACGCAGTCGCTGACCGTGGCGGTGCGGGCGCTGGCGACCAAGGACCTGACCGGATCGAACGCGCCGCGCGTGGTGCGCCGCGAGGCGGTGGTGGGCCTGATCAACGGGCTGATCTTCGCCGCGATCATGGGGGTGGTGGGATATGCGCTATACGGCTCGTGGATGCTGGGCGGGGTGGTCGGCGCCGCGATGATCATCAATCAGATCGTGGCCGCGCTTGCGGGGGTCATGGTGCCGCTGACGCTGGAGAAGTTCGATTTCGACCCCGCGCTTGCCTCTGGCACCTTCGTGACCACCACGACCGACATTATCGGTTTTTTCACCTTCCTCGGACTGGCGAGCCTTATCCTGCTATGACCAACCTGTCGGACATCAAGGCGGCGGCCCGGACGGCGGCCTATGCGCGGCGCAAGGCGGCATTCGCAACGCGATCGGGCCGTGATCATCTGATCCTGAATGACGTGCTGGCGGCGCATCGGGGCGCGATCCTTGCTGGATACATGCCGATGCGGACCGAGATCGACTGCCTGCCTGCGATGGCGGCCCATCTGGCGGCAGGGCAGGGCGGGCGGGTTTGTGTTCCGGTGATCACCGGCGCTGCGCGACCGCTCCGCTTTCACGAATGGCGCCCCGACGCCCCGATGGTCGCGGGCGAATTTGGCGCGCTGATCCCGGATGGCACGGCCGAACTGGTGCCACAGATCCTGATCGTGCCGCTTTTGGCCTTCGACCGGCGCGGGTTCCGGCTGGGGTATGGCGGGGGGTTTTATGACCGCACATTGGAAGGCCTGCGCGCGCGAGGACCAGTGACGGCCATCGGATTTGCCTTTAGCGCGCAGGAAGTCGCGGAAGTGCCGATCGAGCAGACAGATCAGCCGCTCGATCTGATTGTGACCGAAACAGGTATCATCCGACCCTGAGATCGTCCGTCAGGCCCGCCGCCGCAGCCGCAGGCCACCCACCGCCAGACCGGCGCCAAGCAGCAAAAGCCCCGAGGCCGGCAGCGGAACCGGCGCCGGGCCGACCGCATTCAGCGTCACGCTGTCGAGGTCGAAATGCCCGCAAGGTGTATCGCAGGCGGCGGAGTTGACAGGATAGAGCAGTTCGATCCGCAGTTTGCTGAGGCTGGTGAAACCTGTGCCAAGCATGATCGACTGAACCGTGCCCGCGATATCGCTCAAGAGGAAGGTCGCGGTGCTGACGATGGAACTGCCCTGAAAGCCGGTCACGACGATATTGTCAGTGTAAGGGCCCGGAGGGTCCCAGAAATTATAACCCAGCGATGTGAGCGAGAAGCCCACCGCATCGAAAAGTCCGCCCATGGTGAAGTCGATGCCATTGGTAAGGCCGGTGCCGGAATCGTCGATATGGGCAAACCCGGGCGATCCGTAGGAGGCAAGCGTTCCCCCTGTGGATGTGGCGGTGATGCCGTTTTCGACATAACTCGACAGCATCGCGCCCTCGTCCGGCAAAGTGTCGAAATTCATTGTTGCCGCGCCAGAGGCCGTCGCGGACATGCCTGAAACCGCCACGGCCAAGGCGGCCGCGATTTTCACGGACTTATTCGCCATTTACACCCTCCCAAACTGTTGAAACCCACAAACCCTTGTTCACGCTAGGGCCGGAATGGTGCTCCGGTCAACTGTTCTGCCATTTTTTGGCAATTTACCGCCGAACCTGTTGTGTCACCGTCTGTCGCGAACGGGCTTGCGCCTATAGCGGCGCACGCATAGGCAGGCGGTATGAAACTTCTTTTTCTTGGCGATGTTATGGGCCGCGCGGGTCGGGCGGCAGTGACCGGGCGGTTGGCGCAGCTTCGTGCGGACTGGGCGCTCGATTTCGTCGTGGTCAACGGTGAAAATGCGACAGGCGGTGCAGGGATCACCCCGGAACATGCCAAGGCCCTTCTGGCTGCCGGGGCGGACTGCCTGACCTTGGGGGATCACGCTTTCGATCAGAAGGACATGCTGTCCTTCATCGAAAGCGAACCGCGCATCCTACGCCCGTTGAACTATGCCAAGACCGCACCCGGCAAGGGCGCGCGGCTTTTTGAGGCGAAGGGCGGGCGCAAGGTGTTGGTGGCCCAGGTTCTGGGACAGGTGTTCATGAAACGCCCGTTCGATGATCCGTTTTCGGCGGTTGACGCGGTCTTGCGCGCCCATCCTTTGGGTGGGCTGGCGCAGGCAGTCATCGTTGATGTGCATGCCGAAGCTACGAGCGAGAAGATGGGCATGGGACACTGGTGTGACGGTCGCGCCAGCATGGTCGTGGGCACCCACACCCATGTGCCCACGGCGGATGCGCAGATTCTGCCCGGCGGCACCGCCTTTCAATCGGACGCGGGCATGTGTGGTGACTACAATTCGGTCATCGGCATGGACAAACTTGAACCCATGCGTCGTTTCGTGACCGGCATGGTGAAGGACCGCTTCACCCCGGCCGAGGGCGAGGCGACATTGAGCGGCCTTTACGTCGAGACTGACGACCGGACCGGCCGGGCCACCCGCGTGCGGATGATCCGCCTGGGCGGGCGGCTGGAACAGGCGCAGCCTTGACATCGCGCTGGCCTTGGATCGGCGCGCTCTTGCTTTTGGGCATCGGCTGGGGGTCGACACAGAGCCTTGGCAAGATCGCGGCCTCGGGTGGGGCGGGGCATTTCCTGCTGATCTTCTGGCAACTGGTGATTGGGGTTTTTGTGTTGGGGCTGCTTTTGCTGGTGCGCCGCCGCCGGTTGCGCCTGACTTGGCCCGGCGTGCGCTTTGCGCTTCTGATTTCCGTCATCGGCACGATCATCCCGAACTCGGCCTTCTATATGGCGGTCCATCGCCTGCCTGCGGGGATCATGTCGATCCTGATTTCGATGGTCCCGCTCTTGGCGTTTCCGATTGCACTCGCGCTGGGCATGGACCGCTTCAGCGCCCGCCGCTTTCTGGGGATCGCCTGCGGGCTGGTGGGCGTGGCGCTGATCGCGCAGCCCGGCGCCGCGGGCGGGCAGGCCTTGCCACTGGGATGGATCGCGCTGGCGATGGTGGGGCCATTTTTCTACGCGATCGAGGGCAATGTTGTCGCGCGCTGGGGCACGGCCGGGCTGGAACCGATGGAGGCGATGTTTCTCGCTTCGCTCATCGGGGCGCCTTTGGCATTGGCGCTGACGATGGTGTCCGGCCAATGGGTCTGGCCGAGCCAGCCATTTGGGCGGCCTGAATGGGCGCTGATCGGATCTTCCGCGCTTCATGCCCTGCTTTATACCGGCTATGTCGCGCTTGCCGCACGTGCGGGGGCGGTCTTTGCCACCCAGACGTCCTACATTGTGACCGCATCGGGGGTCTTCTGGGCGATGGCACTTTTGGGGGAGCGGTTCAACAGTGGTGTATGGGCCGCACTGATTGTCATGTTTGCGGGGCTTTTCCTTGTCACGCCAAGGGCACGGACGGCCGTAAGCGCTTGAACCACATAGCGCATCGTGCGATGGCTCGCGCGACCGTGGCTGCCTTGGGGGGATGATGCTCGGACTGGAACTGGCTGAAGGGGTGCAGGCCTGGGTCGCGCTCGGGATCGTCGGGGGCATGTTTGTCCTTTTCCTGAGCGAAAAGATCGCGCCCGAGGTCGTGGCGATGGCCGGCGCGGCGCTGATGATCGTTCTGGGGCTTCTGCCCATCGAAGACGCCACGAAAACCCTTTCCAATTCAGCGCCCTGGACGATCGCCTTCATGTTCATGCTGATGGGTGCGCTACTGCGCACCGGCGCGCTACAGGCGATCAGCAGCATTGCGGAGCGTCATGCCGAGGATCGTCCCGCACGTACCGTCGTCCTGTTGTATCTGGTTGTGGTGATCGGTTCGGCCTTCATGAACAATACGCCCGTGGTCGCGGTGATGATTCCGATCTTCATTCAGGTGGCCAAGCGTCTGGGGGCATCGCCGTCGCGCTATCTGATGCCCTTGTCCTATTTCACCATCCTTGGCGGCATGATCACGCTCATCGGCACTTCGACCAATATTCTGGTCGATGGGGTCGTGCAAAAACAAGGGCTTGAAGCCTTCTCGATCTTCGAAATCGCGCCGGTCGGGCTGGTCGTCACACTGGCTGGCGGGACATTCATGGCACTTTTCGCCCGCCGTCTGGTGCCGGACCGGCAGTCGATGGGGGTTCTGCTGAGCGACCGGCGCAAAGTGAAGTTCTTTACCGAGGTCGCTGTGCCGGAAAGTTCCGGCCTGATCGGGCGGCGCGTGACAGAAATCGAGATCTTTCGCCGCGACGGGGTGCGGCTGGTCGATGTGCTGCGTGGTGATGCGTCCTTGCGCCGCGATCTGGCATCCGTGGTCGTGCAGGCTGGGGACCGGGTGGTCCTGCGCACGGAAATGGCCGAGCTTTTGCATTTGCAGCAACGCAAGGATGTGACGCTGGTCGACAAGCTGTCGTCGGTTGCCACTGAAACGGTCGAGGTTCTGATAACCCCTGGTTGCCGTCTGATTGGGCGGACCTTGGGCGAGTTGCGCCTGCGCCGCCGGTATGGGGTCTATGTTCTGGCTGTCCATCGCCGCAACCAGAATATCGGGCGCCAGCTTGACGATCTGATCGTGCAGGTGGGTGATACGCTGCTTCTGGAAGGCGCGGCAGAGGATATCGCGCGGCTGGCGACCGACGTCGATCTGGTCAATATCAACAAGCCCACCGCCAAACCTTTCCGCCGCAGCCACATGCCGCTGGCGATTGCGGCACTTCTGGCGGTTGTGGTTCTGTCTGCACTTGATGTTGCACCGATCCTTGTGCTGTCGATGATTGCGGTGACGGTGCTGTTGGTTGCGCGCAGCGTCGACCCGGACGAGGCGCTGCATGCCATCGACGGTCGGCTGATGGCGATGATCTTCGGGATGCTTGCGGTTGGCGAAGGGCTGGACAACTCCGGCGCGGTCAAGCTGATCGTCGATGCCGTCGCGCCGCTTTTGCAGGGCTTGCCGCCGATTGCGGCCTTGGCGGCGGTTTATTTCCTGGGGCTGGTCCTGACCGAATTCCTGTCGAACAATGCGGTTGCAGTGATCTTTACGCCAATTGCGATGCAGCTTGCGATTTCACTGGGCCTCGATCCCCGCCCCTTCGCGGTTGCGGTGATGTTTTCGGCATCGGTCGCCTTTGCGACGCCGATCGGCTATCAGACGCACATGATGGTCTACGGGCCGGGCGGCTACAAATTCTCGGACTTCCTGCGGCTGGGTTTGCCACTTGATATCGTGACCGGGATTGCGGCGGTTCTGACCATTCCGCTGGTCTGGCCATTGGGAGGGAACTGAGATGCTGAAAAGCGCCCTTGTGCTGACTGTGACGCTGACGGTGGCCGGTTGTGCCAGCTGGCCCGCGCCATCAGCCCGTCCCGTTGCCGCCCGGCTGGGTGGTGAGCGGCTTTCCGTCACCTTCAGCGACGGGCAGGTCTGCCATGCCGAGGTGCCGATGACCGGCGGGGCAGGGCACTTTGCCGATTGCACGGACCGGGGCGATTGGCAGGTGCAGATCCGCAAGCGTAACCTGCTGGAGCCCCTCTTCGGTGCGGCAGTGTCCCCTTATGGCCGTATCACCGTGACCGGGCCAACCGGGCGGGATTGGGTTTTCGTCACGCCACTGCCAAACGACGTGACGCGCTGAACCTGCCGGGGTTGCAGGCTCTGCGTCCCTTGTCATATAGAAGCGCGAACTTTCGCATATCCGGTGGAGACCCCCATGGCAGGCCATTCAAAATGGGCCAATATCCAGCATCGCAAGGGCAAGCAGGACAAGCTGCGCTCCAAGATGTTTTCCAAGCTGGCGAAGGAAATCACCGTCGCCGCCAAGATGGGCGACCCCGACCCTGACAAGAACCCGCGCCTGCGACTGGCGGTGAAGGCTGCGAAATCGCAGTCAATGCCGAAGGATGTGATCGACCGCGCGATCAAGAAATCGCAGGCGGGCGATGCCGAGGATTACACGGAAATCCGCTATGAAGGCTATGGTCCGAACGGTATCGCGATCATCGTCGAGGCGATGACCGATAACCTCAACCGCACGGCCTCGAACGTGCGGTCCTATTTCACCAAATGCGGTGGCAACCTTGGCCAGACCGGGTCCGTCTCGCACTCGTTCGACCGGGTGGGGGAGGTTTCTTTCCCGGCCACGGCGGGGGATGCCGATACGGTGATGATGGCGGCCCTCGATGCGGGCGCTACGGATGTGGAATCCGAAGAGGACGGCCACTGGGTCTATTGCGAAATGGATGCGCTGAACGAGGTCGCCGAAGCGCTGGAAAAGGCGCTGGGGGAATCGACCGAAGCCAAGCTGATCTGGAAGCCCCAGACATTGACCGAGGTTGATCTGGAAACCGCGCAAAAGCTGATGCGGCTGATCGACATGCTGGAAGAAGACGATGATGTGCAAAACGTGACGCACAACTTCGACATTCCCGAAGAGGTCGCGGCCCAGCTTTGACCCCAACAGCGGCGCCTCCGGGCGCCGCGTTCGGTTTCAGGGGTTGATCAACACGCCTTTTGCCGCCGCGCGCACCGCGCGCGTCAGTGGGGCAAGCCCATCGCCCGGCAGGCGGGCAACCTGCCAGAAAAGGGCGACATCAAGGGGTGCGCCGCCGCAGAGCGCCACCAGCCGCCCGTCACCGAGGGCCGCGCGCACCAGAGGTTCGGGATTCATCCCCCAACCGACCCCCAGCAGAGCCGCATCCAGAAATGCCGTGGAGGACGCTATGCGATGGCAGGGCATGGGAACGGCCCGCCCGATCGTGGCCTGCACCCAATCCTGTTGCAGCCGGTCTTTCGCATTGAACGCCAGTGCCGGGGCATGTGCCAGCGCCTCTGCCGTCACGCCTTGGGCGAACCAGCGCTGTACATAGGCTGGCGACGCGGTGGCGATATAGCGCAGCGACCCGAGCGCGATTTGATCGCAGCCGGCGACCGTCTTGCGCCCCGAGGTTACCGCGGCCTGCACCTCGCCCCGGGTCAGCCAGTCGACCGAATGATCCTGATCGTCGATTTCCAGATCGAACAACCAGTCGGGCAGGTCGGCCAACGCGGGCAGGAACCATGTCGCAAGGCTGTCGGCATTGACCGCGACCCGCGCCCGGACGCGGCTGTCGGGCGCAAGCCCCAGATCGCGGAAAAGCCCGGCTTCAAGCAGCCCAATATCGTCAGCATGGC
>DAORUY010000017.1:0-26093 GCA_035433445.1 Paracoccaceae bacterium | reverse complement strand
GCCCTTCTGGGGAGTATCACCTGGGTGGACGGATCGCCCGAATTCGGCGGCATATCGGGGCTTTCGCTTGCCGATGACGGTCGCACATTTCTCGCGGTCAGCGACGCGGGCCTGCTGCTTCAGGCCCGGCTTGAACGCGATGCGGACGGGGTGCTGATGGCGGTGAACCTGCTGGCGGCAAGCCGCTTCAAGGACAACTTCGGCCGACCCGCCGAAGGCTTTCAGTCGGACGCAGAGGCGATCCGGGCCGCGCCCGACGGATCCCTTCTGGTGGCATTCGAAGGCTATGCGCGCGTCGCCCGGTTCACCCCGCCTGACATGATGCCCGCACCCCTGCACGACTGGGACAGGTTTCGTGACCTTTGGGGCAATCAGGGCATGGAGGCCCTGGCCACAGACGATGCCGGACAGATCCTGACCATTCTGGAGGAGCCACAGCCGGACGGCGCCTATCGGACGCTGGCCTATGGCGGGGGCAAAAGCTGGTCTGAGGGGGCGAACCTGCCTTCTGATGGGCAGTTCAGCGCGACGGATGCCGACTTCGGCCCGGACGGGCGGCTTTATGTGCTGGAACGCAGCTTTTCGGTGCTATGGGGTTATCAGACCCGCATCAGTGCCTATGCCCGCGACGGCGGTGCCTTCGCCCCGCCGCAGATCTTGCTGTTGACGGGCTGGGGCGAGTGGGGCGACTTCGAGGGGATGGATGTCTGGACCAACCCGCAGGGGCGCACGGTGGCCACGCTGGTGGCGGACAATAATTTCCTGACGCTCAGCCCCACGACCATCGCCGAATTTGATCTCAGTGCAAGAACCGGGTTATCCGGTGACGAGTGACCAAAGCCTGAACCCGCGACCGGGCCGGAGAAGAGTATGACCAAGACCAATGCCCGCCGCGTGCTGATCGTCGTGCAGAACCTGCCCGTGCCGCTGGACCGCCGCGTCTGGCTGGAGGCGACGACACTGACCGCGCATGGCTATGAAGTCAGCGTGATCTGCCCCACGGGCCGGGGGTGGGACAAACATTACGAGGTGATCGAGGGTATCCATATCTATCGCTACCCCGAGCCGGTCGAGGCACATTCCGGCGCCGTGGCCTATGCCAAGGAATATCTGCATTCGCTGGTTCACTGGTTCCGGGTGGCGCGCAAGGTCCGGCGTGAACGCGGCTTCGACGTGATCCAGGGCTGCAACCCGCCCGACCTGATCTTCCTGCTGGCGCTTTGGTATCGGTGGCGGGGCGTGCGCTACCTGTTCGACCATCATGATGTCTGCCCCGAACTCTTCGAGGCGAAGTTCGGCAAGAAGGGTCTTCTCTACAAGATCATGCTGATCTGGGAGCGGATGACATTCGCCACGGCCTCTGTCTCTATCGCCACCAATGAAAGCTTCCGCGAGATTGCGCACCGGCGTGGCCGGATGAGGGCAGAGGATGTGTTTGTGGTGCGATCCGCGCCGAAGATCGAAAAGTTCGAAATCCGCCCCGCCGATCCGGCCATGCGCAAAGGGGCTGGCACCGTTCTAGGGTATGTCGGCGTGATCGGTCAGCAGGAGGGCATGGATCTTCTGGTCGCAGCCGCCGACCATCTGATCAACCACATGGGCCGGCGCGATGTGCATTTCCTGATCGTGGGTTTCGGGCCAGAGGTGCCGACGGTCGAAGCGGATGTAGCGGCGCGCGGGCTGAACGGCTGGTTCACCTTTACCGGCGCGCTTTATGGCGACGACCTGCTCAGGGCGCTCAATTCCTGCGACATCGGTGTCAGCCCCGATCCGAAGAATGCGATGAACGACATCTCCACCATGAACAAGGTCATGGAATATATGACGCTGGAAAAGCCGGTGGTGCAGTTCGACCTGAAGGAAGGCCGCGCCTCGGCGGGCGAGGCGTCGGTCTATGCTGCGGCGAATGACCCGATGGATTTTGCCGCGAAGATCGCCGAGCTGATGGATGCGCCTGAGCGGCGGACGGAAATGGGCCGGGCCGGGCGGGAGCGGGTGCTGAACCGGCTGAGCTGGGCGCATTCGGTCCCGCATCTTCTGGCGGCCTATGACCGGATCTTTGCCAAGATGGGCCGCTGATCAGGAGCATGTCCCGGGGTGAAGAGCCCCCATCAAACTCGGCGGATGCCATCGCGTCCGCCGACATCGCGACAGTGCCTCTCGCCGGTCGGTGGCCCAAGGCCACCGGCCAGCACCTGCCCCCCGCAGGGCAGGTGCTGCGCACCCGCCGGGGCAGGCACTGACCTCTGCCAGTGTTCGTGGAAACGGTCCAGTCGCATCCGGCGCGCGGTGGTCGGGGGTGATCTTCCACCGGAAGATCACCTGATCCCGCTCAAATCGGGCGGCGCGCCGGTGTCATCACACGCCTACAGGCTAGCCCCGCCGCTGATCCGGCTGAACGAGCCAGCCCATGCCCCAACCGGCGAGGAAACCACCAAGATGGGTCTGCCAGGCCAGATGCCCGCCCATCGCCACCCACAGGACCAGATTGAGCAGGACCAGTATGCCAAGGCTGCGCAGGACCGGCCACAGCGTCATCTTGCGCCGTCGCCGATAGCGCCAGTCCCAGGCCAGCAATAGCCCGGCCAGACCGAAAAGCGCGCCCGAAGCGCCCACCATCGGCAGGCCGAGCTCCGGCACAAGCGCAAAGCCTATGGCGCCCGCGACGGCGAACATCAGGTAAAGCGCCAGGAACCGCCACGGCCCCACCGCCTGCGCAACCGGCCCGCCCAGCGCCAGAAGCGTCAGCATGTTGACGGCGAAGTGCACGGGGCCAGCATGCAAGAACCCGTAGCTCAGGAACATCAGCCAGGGTTGCGACGCATAATTCGGCTGCCAGTTGCCCAGAAGCCCCGCCCAGAAGCCGAAATTGTCATAGGCAATCGCCCGTGCCCGCGGCGCATCGATCAGGCCCACTGATGTCGTCAAAAACAGGGCCTCGGGCAACAGGCACAGCCCGAGGATCAGCCAGACCGGCCAAGGTGCGCCGCGCAGATCGGCGGCAAAATTCCGAAACATCCGGCCCCGCCCTTCAGAAGGGAATGAAACGCGGCAGCGGCTTCAGGCTGATCGCCATGAACCGCAGAAGGCGGGCTTCGGCGTCAGCTTCACTTTCTTCGACCCCGAGCGGCGTGACATACCGCACGAGCGCGCCATCGGTGCGGCCCTTCTTCAGGCTATCGGTCAGAACATTCATCTTGGCGGTGAAGTCGTTGGCAACCCGCGTCCCGCGTCCCTCGAACCAGTAGTAGACGAGCTGGCGCGACAGGCCCTTCTGGATGATCGCGCGGTTGGCCGTGAAGGTGCCATAACCTGACGCAGTCATATCGACCTGCACTTCTTGCAGATTGAACACTTCCCAACCGCCCGACGGCAGGCAGACCTCGGGCGAATGGATGCCCTGCCCTTCGGTCTGCTTCTCATAATAAGCCGCGAAAAGCGCGACCACTCCGGCCTCGTCGGGTGACTGGAAGACGGCATTCACGTAATCGTCGGCGGCAAGCACCTCTTCGATGTCGGCCTCAAGCCGCATGGTGGTGCCTGACCAGCTTTCAAGCTTTGTCGGGTAAAGGGCAAAAATTTCCCGGTCGGGCTTCACGACCGCCGGGGCGGGCGTGAATTTCCACGCGAGCGATACTGCCGCCGTCACCGCCAGCGCCAAAGCCAGGAACAGGCTGGCACGGGTCGCAAGGATACGGGCGAAAATCCCGCCGAACCCTTCGAAATCCAGATCAATCGCTTCGGCCAGCGGTTTGGGGTTCGGGGTCAGGCGTTGCAGGCCGATGGCCATCAGGAAGAGGATGCCCACGCAGATCAGGAAGACCACCCAGCCTTCGAAGAAATGCAAGAACCCTTCGGCCTGTTCGATGCCATAGCGGTCGACCAGAATGCCGATCACCCCGATGCGGAAGGAATTCATCAGAACGGTCAGTGGCGCCGCCGACACCAGAAGCACAATCTTGTGCCACATCGGCCCACGGTAGAGGATCGAGAAGAGGTAGGAGAAGCTGAGGATCGGGAAAAGATAGCGCAGGCCCGAACAAGCCTCCGCGACCTGAAGCTTGTAGACGCCAAGGTCGATCACATTGCCTTCCAGATAGACGGCAACGCCCGCCAGGCTGACGAACCACACCCCCAACGCCGACGACACCCACTGCAGGAAGATCGTGAGCTTCCAGTACAGGATCTGCGGCAGAGGCAGCATGAAGATCAGATGGAAGACCGGAAGCTGGTGGGTCTTGCCGCGCTGCCAACCGAACATGGCCAGCACCACACCGCTGACCCAGAAGATGAACGCATAGGTGACGATATCGGGCACCCGCATGAGGTTGCCGACGACCGCCGCGACAAGCGACAGTCCGATCAGCACGATGCCCGGCCAGCCGTCGCTGACCTTTTCCGCAACGGGCGGCGCGCGGCGCAGTTCCCTGAGGAACAAATAAAGCGAGATCAGGGGGATCAGCGGGCCATGGCTGTATTCGGCCGTGGACCAAGCGCTGGCCAGCGAGCGGAACCCGATTTCGAACACCGGCAGGGCAGCGACCATCAGGCCGACAAAAAGGCCTAGGCCCAGCGGATTAAGCTTAAGGCCAAAGGGGCGGCCCGAAGCCGTCAGTGCGATATCGCTGTTGTCTGCCATGTTGGCCCGAAAATCCGGTCTTGTCGTGGAATGTCACACCGACGCCATGCCGGCCACCCGCCCATCAGAGCCACAGAACCGCAAGAGCGTCAAATCACACATTCTTTTGTGAAACAATCGCCCGCCCAGGTTGCCATTACTCATGGCCGGAAGCTGAAATTGCGGCCGAGTGTCACGAAAAGCGATGTGGAATCCGCGTCGGTCGGCGACAATGGGTCCGTATCCACGCGCTTGCGCCATTCGACCCCGCTCGACAGGCTCCAGTCAGAGGTGAGGTCATAGGAGTAAGTCGCCTGGAGATTGGTCAGTTCCACCGTCGAGGCCGTCGTCGCGCCTGTGTCCTTGGTCTGGCCCCAGTCGAAACTCAACCCAAGACGCGAGACGTTGTTGATCGGGTGCGAATAGGCAACCCCAAACCGGGTGTCGAGGATCTCGTCGTCATTGGCGTTTGTCGACGCGCTGCGGTTGACCGAGACGGTCAGCGTATCGGTCGCAAACTGCTTGGTATAGCTGAGCGAACCGATCACCGAGGAATTGCCGGTATCTGCCTTCGTGGTGCCAATCACCGCCCTGAGCGAGCCGGTCGGCAGCTGAAGATCGCGACCGAACGTCAGCGAGACGCGCGATCCATTCTGGTTGCGGACCGAGGACAGCGATCCAAAGACCGTGCCGTTCGGCAGGCTCTTGGTCAAGGCGATTGAGCCAACCACGCCAGAGCGGCTCGTCGTGCCCAAGGGGCGCACGGTTTCAACATCGGTGTAGCCGACTTGGGCATCGAGGTTGAGCACCGAATTGATGTCGTAAGCCACGCCGACCGAATAATCGGTCGTCGTGCGATCGGTGATCAACGCATTGGTGGTCGCCTGCAAATTTTCCTGATTGGTCTGGCCAACCACGAAACGCCCAGTCGCAACCGGGCTGAGCTTGAAGCGGACCGTTCCGGTCACACTGTCGCGTGTGGAATCGCGCACCGACGAACTGGCGACACCTTCATAGTCCTTGTCGCTGTGCGACAGATCGAGCGTGAAGCCCAAGGGGGCATTCAGCCCGACTTCATACTTCAGGCCAACAGATCTGTCGCGAAGCGTGCCGCCATTGCCGACCAGAAGGCCAAGTGCTTGCTCCTCACGTTCGACCTGAAACGGGTTCAGGAATTCCCGATCCACAAAACGATAACCGCCTGTCAGCGTCAGGCGACTGTTGGAACTGTCCGCAACAAACCGCAACTTCAGTGTCGGATCTTCAAACCCGCTCACGCTGCGGCCGGGGATGTCGGCAAACCGCAAGGTGCTGCCCGCGATCAGCGAAAAATCATAGGCCGACGTCTTGCTGCTGATCCCAAAGGTCAGCTTCGTGTCGGAGATATAGGATGCGCCCGGATTGGCCGACGACAGAGTGAAGTTGCTGTCGGCGCTGAATTTGGAGCTGACACCAATATCGATCTGCAGCCCGCCAGACGCACCAGCGCCTCCCTGCTGAGGGGAGGCGAAGGTTGGCCAGAGCATTGTGACTGCCGCGATAACCGCGATCTTGCTTGTTTTTGATCCCACCCGATGTCCCGCCTTCTTTATTCGAACAGTCTGCGCTCCGGTACTACGACCACATCGCCTTCGCGAAGAACGATCACCGGCGCGTTCACGCCCCTTTGGACTGCCTTGTAGTCAAAGTTGTATAGCGTTTCTTTGCCGGTTTTGGAATCCACCCTGCGCAACTGAATGCGCTTGGTCGCGGCAAATTTCGTCAGGCCACCGTTTTCGGCAAGAAACTGCAACAGCGTGGTGCCCGGCTCCACATCCAGCCGACCCGGTTTGTTGACCTCACCCATCGCAAAGACAGAGATCATGCCAGAGGAGGTTACCGACGAAGCGGCAATGCCCGCCGCCGCATTCGCGACCGCCTGGGTGGTGGGGTTCAGCTGCCCGACCGACAGGAAGATCGTCGGAGGAGCGGCGAATTTTGAAGCCAGCGCCGCCGAAATGGCCGACCGCATGCCATCGACAGATTTGCCGCTGGCCGTGATCGCGCCCACCAGGGGCAGGCTGACCGTGCCGTCGGGCAGGACCAGAAGGTTGCGGTTCAGGCTGGGGTCTTCCAGCACTTCCATATTCAGCACGTCACCCGGCTGAATACGGTAGGAGCTTTGTGCCCAGGCAGCGGGCACGAGGAGAATGGCCATCATCAGGCCAAGCAGGGTTCTGAGCATATTGGCACCCGTTCAATTCGACTGGCCCGAGAGTAAGAGCGAGTCACTTGTTTTCAAAACATTACTGGCATTTTTCACGTTTCGTAAGCCCGTTCGAAACTTCCGTGCCCGTGCAGCAACACCTTTATGGCGACTTCGGGGCACCGGCGGCAGCTTTTAGCTTTTCCAGCTCCGTTCTTGCCGAATTTGCAAAATCGCGCGAATCGCCCGCCGGAATCAGTGCCAAAGCGGATTCAAACTGCTTTATGGCTTCTTCCGTCTGGCCAGTTGCCGCAAGCGCCATACCAAAATGATAGCGGACCATGGGATCTTGCGGCAGGCCCTCAGCTGCTTTTTTCAGCTCCGCGACGGCCGACGTGAAATCACCGTTCAGATAGGCAATCCAGCCATAGGTATCTTGGTAGGGCGGAATATTGCTGCCCCGCAGACGGCGCGCAATCACCTCGGCCCGTTTCAGGCTGTCGGGGTCGCTGCGGTAGTTTGACAGCAGGCTGGACAGGTTGTTGGCCACAATCGGATTGGCCGAATTTTCGGTATAGAGCGCTTCATAGACGGCGATGGCGCCATCAATATCGCCGGAAGCCTCAAGAAGACCCGCCTTGGCCCAGCGCAACTCGCCCGACTCCGGCACCGCCTGAATGGCCTGATCGACGATTTCCGCCGCCTCGGCCCGGCGCGCCGGGTCGCTGTAGACACTGCGGAAGAGCGCCATCCATACCGCTGCACGGGCAGGGTCCTTTTCAAGAACCCCCCGATACCCTGCTTCGGCCGCCACCTGATCGCCGGCGGTCGCCTGGACCGCCGCATGGATATACTTCAGATCAAGATTGTCGGGGTTCTGCTCGGCAAGAAGTGCCGAGTAGGCCAGCGCCTCGGCTATGCGGCCGTTTTCCATATGGTTGCGCAACACCGCAATCTTGGCATCAAGCTGGGCACCTTCGCCCGACGCCAGCGTCTGCAGATAGCTGAGCGCATCATCGGTCTTCTGCTGTCCGTTCAGAATGGCCGCACGGATCGCAGCGATGTCGTTGACCAGGGTCGGATCCTGAAGGCTTTCTAAATCCCGCGCCACCGTATCGGCGCGCGGCCAATCCTGAAGCTGCACGTAAAGCTGCCCCAGCGGCACCAGAAGCGTCGGATTGCCCGGAGTGAGGCGCAGAGCGTCGATCAGCGCGCCCTCGGCCAACAAAAGCTTGTCTTCGGCCGCAAGAAGTTGCGCATAGCGCAGGCTTTCCTCAGGTGCCCGCCCCGAGGCCTGAACCGCCTGGGCAAGCATGTCGCGCATCAGATCGCGGTTGCCTTCGCGCTCATAGGCTTGCGCCATAAGCGTCATCAGCGCGGCATCGCGGGGGTTCTGGTCGATGGCGTCGCGCAAGAGCGTAACCGCATCCGGGGCTTCGTCGCCCAGAATCAGCCAGGTCGCCTTCAACTTGGTCGCTTCGACATTGCCGCTATCTTCGGCCAGCACTTCCTCGACCAGGGCGCGCGCCGCAACGCTGTTGCCGTTGGCAAGCTGCATGCGGGCCAGCGCAACCTTGATCATCCGGGCTTCTTCGGCGTCGGGAACATCGGTGAGAATGGCCTCCATTTCTGCAATGGCGCTGTCGCGGTCGCCCTGATCAAAATGGAACCCGGCACGGGCGGATCGGAAGATGGAGACGTTCTTGCCCGCCTCGATTGCGGCATCCAGCTCTTTCAGGGCCGCTTCCGGGCCGCGATACTGGCCAAGGAACTGGACAAGCGCCACCCTAGGCGTCGTATCGTCCGCCGCAGGATCGACACGGCTGCGCAGATAGGCTTCAGCCTTGTCCAGATCCTTCTGGGCCAGATACCAGCGCAACAGCGCTTCGGGCATTTCCGGCGCATCGGGAAAGACCTTGACCATTTCGATCAGGCCGGCCTCCACCGCGGCATCATCGCCCATAGCCGCATTCACCGACAGCCGCTGGGCATAGAGGATCTTTTCGCTGGGGGCGATCTTGATGGCTGCATTCAACTCGCTCAGCGCTTTGTCCAGCGACTGAGAGCGGATCAGATCGTCAATGATGATCTTGTAAAGCGTCAGGCTGTCGGGCAATTCAGCCTTCAGTGCCTGTGCCTTTGTCACAATCTCGACGATGCGCGCCGCGTCCACCTGTTCGACAGCCCGGCCATATAGAGTCAAGAGCTGCGTCGCCTGAAGCGACAGATCGTCGGGCGAGATTTTGAGGGCGGCGGTCACGTAACGTTCCGCATCATCCCACTGGCCGTTGTCGACCGACAATTCGGCAAGCGCCTTCAGCCCAACCGGATCATTCGGATATTGTTCGATCAGGCGCAGATACTGGCTGTAGGCTTCGCGCAGATTGCCCCGGCCGCGTTCGGCCTCCGCATAGGCAAGACGGGCCTCGCGATGCTCGCCATTAAGCTTGAACACATTGCGAAACTCGACCAGCGCCCTGTCGACGTCACCCGCCTGAAGATATTCCATGCCGGACTTGAACCGCTCTTCTGCCCGCTCTTCGGCAGTGTCGCAGGCAGACAGGAACGATGTCGCCGCGATGGCGAACAGGGCAAGTTTAAGACGCACTCTCATTTAACTCTCTGCTCGAATTCCGGCTCGACCCGCATGATAAAGGCTGCAGTTGCCCGCCGGCTTGCACAAGGGAACGGCTTTACTAGTAACCTGTACCATGGGCGACTGCGCCAACAGTTCTGAACAATACGACAAGATCGGTGCGAAAAGACAGGCACCGTTCGTATTCCGTATCAAACTCAGCCCGCTTAGCGAAGGTGCAATTGTTTCTGTCTGAAATCTGCCAAAGACCGGTCAGACCGGGCCGCAACGCATAGTAGGCCTGCCCCGCATAAATCTCGCGCTGTTCGGGCATCATAGGGCGCGGGCCGACCAGGGACATATCCCCGGTCAGCACGTTCCAAAGCTGGGGAAGTTCATCCAGCGAGGATTTGCGCAGAAAGCGACCAAGCATCGTAACGCGCGGGTCGTATTTCAGTTTCTGCGTCTGGTCCCATTCGATCCGCGCCTCGGGGTTTTGCGCCAGATATCCTTCAAGCCGCCGCTCGGCATCATGAACCATCGTGCGCAGCTTCACCATGCGGAATGTCCGCCCGCCCCTTCCGACCCGATCACTGGTGTAGAAAGGATTGCCCCCGTCCGTCATGACGACAAGCGCAAGAACGATCACGACCGGCACGACAATAATACTGCCGATCAACACGGCCAACACATCGAGGGGGCGTTTGAAATATCGGCCGTAAGGGCCCGGGCGATGTGGCGAATCCGCAAGCAGCCCTACCTGTCGCGCCCCCGACGTCATCTTGTCTGGCATCTCTTTAAGCTGCATCGTCATTCCGGGCACCACACCATTCAACACAAACACACCAAGGACAGTCGAAGGGCGAGGCGGCCGAAAAACACAGTCCGACCGCGCGCCCCCACCAAATTCCCGCCACAGCCTTACACCTTGTCACGCCTGCGAAAAAGCTCATTCGCCTCTCTCTATCCCACCCGGCATTGTGCCGCCACTTGTGGCGCCGCATTGCCGCTGTTCACCACTGTAAGCGGCACAATCCCTGTGATAGTCGCCGATTCGGAAACAAAGATGGCAGCTTTTGGGCATATCGCGCCCCGGACCCCGCCATTGGCAGAGATCATGGCCGAATCATGCCCGGCGAGTCATACGATTGCCCGGGCAGGCGGTTTCGTCGCCATCAAGTTGACGAACTGTTATGGGCAATACAGATTAGCGGGTCGGGACGGCAGACTGAACTGCGGCACGGAGCGTGACCCGCGCAGACAGGCAGGCGTTTTGACGGTGGAACATTCGGATGAATAAGGTCGTGGAGACCAGAGCAGAAGATACAGGCAATATCGGCTTTTACATGGATTTCTTCGGATTCCGGGAAAGGCCGTTCACGCTTGTTCCCGATCCGGACTTCCTGTTCTGGTCGGCACAGCACCGTCGCGCCTATTCGGTGCTTGAGTTCGGGATCCTCTCACGCGCGCCCATCACGCTGGTCACGGGCGGGGTCGGCTGCGGCAAGACTACACTTTTGCGTGAACTTCTGCGCCAGTTCGGCGCCAGGGTCACGGTTGGCCTGATCTCCAACGCCCAGGGCGGGCGGGGCGAGCTTATTCAATGGGTGCTGAACGCCCTCGGGGTCCGTTTCAATCCGGCCGTGGGTTATGTGCAGCTGTTCCAGCAATTGCAGGATTTCCTGATCGACGAATATGCCGCAGGCCGGCGTGTCGTGCTGATCTTCGACGAGGCGCAGAACCTGTCGCCCGAAAGCCTTGAAGAACTGCGCATGCTGACCAACATCAATTCCGGCAAGGATGAGGTCATCCAGCTGGTTCTGGTCGGTCAACCGGAATTGCGCGACATGGTGCTCGACCCGTCCCTGCGCCAGCTTGCGCAACGGATCGCGGCCAGTTTCCACCTGATGCCCCTGGACGAAAAGGGCGTGGCCGATCTGATCACCCACCGTCTGCGGGCCGCGGGCGGCACGGGTGCCGAAATCACCGCCGGTGCGGCGGCGCTGGTGCATAAGGCGACGCACGGCGTGCCGCGTCTGGTCAATCAATTGTGCGATATGGCCTTGCTTTATGCCTGGAGCACGGATCATCACCAGGCGGACGAACATGTCGTTCAGTCGGTGCTGGACGATGGCGTATTTTTTGCCGCTCAGATCGCGGCCGAAGAAGAGAAGCGGAAATGAACCTCGACCTGTCCTTTTATTTCGCGGTCTTCCTGCGCCGCATTCACTACTTTGTTATTGTCACCGCCATCGTTTCCGCCGCAGCGATCGCGGCCGCGTTCCTGCTGCCGCCGTCATATACCGCAAATTCGCTCCTTATGGTGGAATCGTCCTCCATTCCCGGCCCGCTGGCCGCACCCACCGTGCAGCCAGCACCGCTGGAAAAACTTCAGACGATTGAAAACCGACTGATGACGCGTGGTAACCTGATCGACATCGCCAACCGTCTGAACGTGTTCAGAGACCTCAAGCGCATGACGCCCGATCAGATCGTTCAGGCGATGCGCGACAATACGGTCATCAAGAAAAGCGCCGCCAAGGGCGAAGCGACGACCATGAGCATCACCTTCTCCGGCGAGACGGGCAGGATCGCGGCAGGCGTTGTCAACGAATATGTCACGCAGATCCTGAAGGATGACGCCGACCTCAGAACCCAGAGCGCCGAAGAAACGGTCGATTTCTTCAACCAGGAAGTCAAACGCCTGGGCGAGGAGCTGGACCAGATGAGCGCCAAGATCCTGGACTTCCAGAACAAGAACAACGATGCGCTGCCCTCGACGCTTGCCTTCCGGCAAAGCCAGATGTCTTCGCTCCAGATCAAGCTGGACACGGCCGAACAGGACATCTTGCAACTCACCGATCAAAAGGAACAATTGATCGCACTTTACAATTCGACGGGCCAGGTCGGTGCGAATGCCGCCAACCAGACACCGGAGGCCAAGCAGCTTGCCGCGCTGAACGACCAGTTGACCCAATCGCTTGCCCTGCTTGCGCCGAGCCATCCGAAGATCAAGGTGTTGCAGGCACAAATCGCGCAGCTGGAAATCATCGTGAAATCGCAGACCGCGGCTGCGGGCGCGTCTGCCGGTAATCCGACGGCAAGCATGTTCGACATTCAGGTTGCCGATCTGGATGACAAGATTGCCCTTGCCACCAAGACGCGCGACCAGATCCAGGAGCAGATGAAGACGCTTCAGGAATCGATCGACCGGACCCCGGCAAACCAGGTGGCCCTTGATGCACTGAATCGCGATTATGCGAACGTCCAGAGCCAGTATAACAACGCTGTCGGCAATCTGTCGAAAGCATCGGCGGGCGAACGGATCGAGATACTGTCGAAGGGGGAGAAGGTTTCGGTGCTGGATGCAGCGACCGTCCCAAGCAACCCGGCCAGCCCGAACCGCCCTCTGATCGCGATTGGCGGTATCGCGGCGGGAATGTTCCTTGGCATCGGCTTTATCGTGCTGACGGAACTCCTGAACCGTGCCGTTCGTCGCCCGAAGGATATCGTGAAGGCCTTTGGCATCACGCCCCTGGTCACGATCCCCTACATGCGCACCCCGAACGAGACGATGCGCCGCCGTTCGGTCTTTGTGGGCATGTTGCTGGCCGCTGTCGCGGGCATCCCGGCAATGATTTATGCCGTGCATGTGTTTTACCAACCGCTCGACATCCTTCTCAATCGGGTGGCGGCTCAGTTCGGAATTCATCTGTGAGTGCCCGGATCAAAGCGGTCATCGCGGACAAGATGGTAGGTTAAGTCATGGAAAAACTTGAAGCAGCACTGGCCAAGGCACGAGAGGCCCGTTTGTCCCAAGTCACAGGCGCCGGGGTCGAACCCGTCGTCGCACGAGGGGCAGAGCGGCGCGTGGGCAAGGCCGACTGGTCTGCCCTGCCGGAGCTTACCATCACGCCCGAACATGCCAGGCAGACGCGCATCGCGGCACTGTTGGGCGGCAAGGACGCAACGCCCTACGACATGTTGCGGTCCAGAACGGTGCGCATGATGAAGGATTCGGGCTGGAAGCGCCTGGCCGTGACCTCGCCCAATGCGGCCTGCGGCAAGACCACAGTATCCTTGAACCTCGCACTCAGTCTGGCGCGCCAAAAGGATCTGAAGGTCATCCTGTGCGACCTCGACCTGCGGCGGCCCGCTCTACACAAGTTGGTCGGATACCTTCCCGGCCAGTCGTTCCATCAGGTTCTGACTGGCGAGGTTCCGTTCGAACAGGCCAGCGCGCGGATCGGCAGCAATCTTGTGCTGGCCATGAACGCGACGCCGGCGCGCGACCCCGCCGAACTGCTGCACAGCGAGCAGAGCCGCGACGTGCTGAAGGCGATCGAGGAACAGTGGCGCCCAGACATCATGATCTTCGACATGTCACCCATGTTGGCAAGCGATGACAATGTGGGCTTCATGGCGAATGTGGACTGTTCTCTGCTTGTCGTCGCAGCGGAAAGCACCACCCTTCACAACATCGACAACTGCGAAAAGGAACTTGCGCAGCTGACCAATGTTCTGGGCTTGGTGCTGAACAAGTGTCGTTATGACGATCCGTCTGCTGGTTATGGGTATGAAGCCTACGACTGACCGGTCGCAAGACCATCACGCCTGAAAAAGCGTGGCCCACAAAAGCAAAAAGGCCGGACAGATTGTCCGGCCTTTCCTTATTCTGATATCTGATCAGGCCTTGCGGCGGCGACGAAGTGCCGCCAGACCGCCAAGGCCACCCATCAGCAAGAGACCAGCGGCCGGAACCGGAACCGGCGCGATACCGATACCCGCGAGCGCGCCATCGGCATAGCCGAGGTTGTCATTGCTGCTCAGGATCGTGAAGCGGATCACCGTCGCGTAGATCGGCTTGAAGATCGCCGCAACGAACCCGCCTGCACCCGAACCGGCGATGTCGGTCGCCACGAGCGAGAAGGTCGTCGACCCGTCCACTGTTGCCTGACCGATTTCCAAGGTGGAGCCATTGGCAGCCTGGAAGAGGTCAAGGAAGTAGAAGGCGTTGATCAGCGTCGGCGCGCTGAAGGCAACTTCGATCCACTCCTGACGCATCGGGGTGGTGGTGATTTCGTCATCGTCCAAGCCAACGCCATAACCGTCGGTTTCGAAGGACAGGCCGGACCCGGCAGGCTTGCTGTTGCCATCAAACGCTTGCGAATTGTTCAGATAGCCGCTTGCGGTCATCGACCAGGTGGTTCCACCCGCCAACACACCCGAATTTCCAGTCGAAGCGCTGGTGAAGTCGATCACCGCCGCATTCGATACGCTGGCGCCAAACGCCATGGCGGCAGAAAAAGCCGCCCCCATGATCAAAGATTTTCCGAACATTCTATCGCTCCCACAACATTCTATACGTATCCTTCGCCGCGACTTTACCACAATTGCGCAGAATTGGAACGTCATTTCGCCACGTTTCTGCCTTAATCTAGGCTCTGGCGACGATCAAGGGAAGAGGCTTTCAGCATTGTTCACGATGCATCAACTATCGGATAAATTTGCGAAAATAGTCCACGACCACCGCCCGTTTTCGACATCCTGAAAGACGGGGATCGCGTTCCATGAACACATTGTTTCCGGGCTGGGCGTTGCCGAGGGGTGGATCTGGCCGTGGCGGGCTCCATTCGCCCTGAAAATTATGCCAAAGCCTGTCCGCTGACAGGCATGACGTCGGAGCTATCCTGACGAATCTGCAAAACAAAAGAACCCGCCGGCACGAGGCCGGCGGGTCAGATCATTCAAACTTTGTCCGGTATCAGCGGCTTTCGTATGCCCCCGCGTCGGGTGCGGCCCCGCGCGGTCTTGCGACGCCCAGAATATCCAGAGGCACCGCATAAGTAACGACACCCGCATCCGCCGATTTCGCCGTCGCGAGAAGCGAGAAGTCTTGCTTCACAACCGACGTAAATTCGGTGGCAAAATTCTTCACGACGATATTGTTGACGGCAACGTTTCCGTTCGTGGTGTTCGTGTAGGCCTTGATCGCATTTACCGCGTTGTTGGCGACGGTGTTGTTCTTCGAGCCTGTACCATTCTTGTGGGGCGAGATCTTGATCCAGGGGTAGGTCGTCGCCTGCCCCGAGGGGTTCACGACCGTATTGTGGACGATCTTTGCGTTCAGTGATCCGGAAATCGAAATCCCGTGATAGCCCGACACGGCCACGATATTGTTACGGACTATAGTCCCGTCGAACATGCCGTCGAACATGCCTACCCCTTGCAGTTTGCACCGCATCGGGCTGGACGTCGGCAAAGTCCATTCATAGAACTTGTTGTTCTCGATCGACAGATTGTAGACGGTCCCGGTGCCGGGCGTCCCGTTCGGGCCACGAGACCAGGATTGCAAACCGTCAGCATGGTTCGCATCGATCTGGTAGCAGTTTTGCACCTTGTTGCCACGCACGACATTGTCATCACCGAGCGCACGCATCGCGTCACCGGAAAAGCCGTCGATGATATTGCCGATCATGGAACCGTAGCGGCCTTCGGTCTGGATCGCATGATAAGTGCCCGTCACCCGATTGCCGATCGCAGCGATGCGCGTACCTTGCAACAGGAAGCCCAGACGCTTGTTGGCCACCCATGTCGCCTGCGGCCATTGCATGTAGCTTCCCGCCGTCGCAACGGATCGCACGTCAAGATTGGCGAAGGTAATGTCGCTGGAGCTGGCGTAAGTCCGGATCATCGGACCGGAGCCGGCATTTGTCGACATCGCCCAGACCTTGAAATCGCGCAGAATGAGGTTCTGGGAATTGTAGATCCCGATCATCTCCACATGCGCCGTCTGGCCGGGCATCTGTGCGATCGTGACCGGGGTGGTGAAGGTAAGGTCCTTGATCACAAGCGGACCATGGTAGCCGTCCATCAGGAACACCCGGTCCCCACCCGCGAGCTTACCCGACTGTACGAGCGCACCGAAGCTGGCGAAACTCGTCCCCGTCGTCGGCGCTGTCAGCGGCGCCACGAGCGGCGCGCCGGAGGCGGCGGCTACCGTTTTCGTCGTGGTGGTTGTGGTCGTCGTCGTTGTGGTCGGTGCCGTTGTGGTCGGTGCCGTGGTGCTGGTCGTCGTCACGGGTTGCTGACCCACGCGCAGCCATTTCCCAGCGGTGTTCCCACGCTGGTTGATGTTCGTCTGTAGCCTGGTCTCGCCACCGGTGGTTGCCTGCAACGATATTGCGGCCAAAGGCGTGCCTGCAACCGGCCCCGGCTTCGCCGGCAAGATAAAGTAGTCAGCCGCGCAAAGCGCTGTCGTACTCATGCTCAGGGCAAAGCCCGTCAGCAGCAAGGATCGGATCAGCTTCATCAGAGAGTCCTTCCGGTCGTGAGTGTATCCCCGAGCAGAACAATGCTTTTGAACATGGCAAAGATGCGGCGCAAATGCAGTCTGCTTATGTCGTTTAGCGCGAAAACAAAGGGATGAAGCGATAAATTGTATGGGATTGTTCGCTGGCGGGCCGGGAAATTGCACAGAATCATTGCAAAAACTGAAACAGCGGAGCGTTCGCCCTGACCAGCACCGCACGCCGGGTTGGCGTTACGTTAACAACACCGGGACAATAGTGCAGGCACTTCTCCGTGAAGAAAGCTGAATGCCGCCGCGTGGCGGGTATCTGGCTGTCGCATTCAGACAGATATCCGCCTAATCGGTTGAGAAAACTTAACTTTATCTGAGGAATCGGCATGGATAAATTTTCGGACTATCCAACCAATCTGACCGCACCCGCGCGCGAGGCGGCCACCATCACCCCAAACGATGCCATTGACCTCGCCGTGATGCCGCGCGCGATCTATGTAGGTCAGTCGGGCGATATTTCGGTCCGGTTTTCCGGCGGGCAGGCGGTCTTGTTCGCCAATGCGCAGGCCGGCAGCTTCTTGCCGGTGCGCGCCATCGGCGTGAATGCGACAGGCACGACAGCAACCGGTCTCGTCGCCCTTTGGTAAAGCGTTTTCGCGCGAACTACCCCACAAAAGCCGCGGCCAAACTTCCGGTCGCGGCTTTTTCTTATCCGGATGCAGAATCGATTCGCGAAAAAGCCGGCCCTGGGGCCGACTTGATCTTACTGTAGTCCTGCCATTGTAGCCCTGCCCGTCAGGTGGCGTTCGCGCCAAGCTTCCAGCCATCGGCATTCGCAACTGACGCTGGCCCCAGGATCTGCTTGACCGGCGCGCCTCCGGGCGCCGTTCCGCTGCCCGTTGCGCTATACCAGACCCGCAGATATTCGATTTCCCCCACAAACTGCAAAGTCGCCGTGTTCCGGGCCAGGAAGCTCAGCGTCCGATTGCTTTGAAACAACCCGTTGCCTGCCGCCGAAAAGGCCACCGTTGAGATCAACGTCCCGTTGACCGACACTTTGAGGGTCTGGGCAACCTGATCAATCGCACAGATGATGTCATACCAGACATTCGCAACCAGCCCGGTCGAAATCAGCACATTGTTGATGACCTTGACCGCAGCCCCGTCCCGCGCATTGGCCCGCAACACACCGCTGTTCAGGATTTCGATGTCGAACCCCGCATTGGCCTGCGAAAAGATCATGGCCGACGTCGCAGGCATCGTCGCCATCCGGAAGCGCCCGGCAAAAGTGATGGCGGATGTGCCCGCAGGCACATTCGTGGGCGACAGGAAATAGGGGCCGGTGGCCGATGTGGTGAACTTCGGCGTCCCGGCTGGCAGGGTGTTGGCCAGAACCGCTGTCGACGGCAGCGGGCGCACCGGAATGCCATTCAGTCCGACCACGCCCATATTGACGATCGGCAGGTTCTTCCAGGTCGCGTTCAAGGCATCCTCGGGAAACTGGATCTGGCCGTTCGCGCCGCCCTCGCCATACTGGATCGTATCGGTGTTCAGGAAATTGCCGCCGCCAGTCTTGAAGATGCGGACCCGGCCGGCCACGATCTGCGCATTCTGTGCGGGCTGGCCATTGATCTGGAATCCCATCACCGTCGTCCAGTGTGGGAAGGTGGCAGGCAATGCAGCTTCGGCCCGCGCCAGCCGCGTCGTCGTCACCGGCCCCGCCGAGGACCAGACCTCCACATAGGCGCCGGTCGGCTCCCACAGGCAATTGTCAAAGACGGGCGCCTGCCAGCTGACCAGATCGGCCGCTTCCAGAACCGCCAGCGCCGTCATCCGCGCCAGTGCCTGGGTGCCGTCGGGCGTATTGCCGGCCGGATGGGCATAGTCGGTCCAGCCGCCAGCGCCGTCGTCGAAGCCGTTCACATAGCTGACCGGCTCCAGCCCGGCCGGCAAGAACATGGTCGCGGTCGGCACGGCAAGCATCGCGCGCCAGCTTTCCCGCGCCAGTTGCTTGTTGGCCAGATTGACCTGCGACGCCCCGCCAACCAGATGGGTCGCATCCTGCATGTCGGCGTCAATGTCGAACCGGTGCGGCCCGTAGGCCACCCATTTGGTGTGGGCATAGTCGTAAAGCTCTCCGAACCAATGGTCGGCATGATAGGTCGAGGACGCGCCATAAGTGATGTCGGCGGGAAATGTGACGCTGGTGCCGTTCAGCAACCGGCCAGAGAACAGCGGATAAAGCGCCTGACCGTAATTCGCCCCAAGACTGCCCGGCGCGGCGAACCAGGACATGGCAGCAAAGCCCACCTTCTGCCCGTCCGCCGTCACGAAATCATGCAGCGCCCTGTCGTTCGCCCAGAGGCGGCTTGTGTCCGCGTCATTGACCAGCGCGCGCGGGTCGGTGCCCGATACCGTATGGAAGATGATACCGAACTTCTCGCCGGGGCGCGCGGCAATTAGGGTGGCGGCCATGGCGGCGGCGGCGGCGGTGTAGGGCTGGCTGTCGCTCACCAGATGGCGGGACGGGGTTGCCGCCGCTCCGACGAAGATCTGCACTGCCTCCGCGTCCGCTACCGACGGCGCCGTCGTGTTGTCGTAAAAGGCCGAGAGGATGCGCTCCGGCTCCGACTGCCCCCAGATCGCCAGCAGGTGCCCCACCCCGAACCGGTTGGCGCCTTGAGCGATGACGCCGGGTTGCGCCTTCAGCCGCACCTCGGGGCGAAACCACGACGCACTTCGGGGCGCGGTGATCGCGCCGCTCCAGGCTCCGCCTGCGGAGATCGTCGCCACGTCCGCCCAGACCGTTGTCGTAGCACCGCCATCGTCCAGCGAAACCGCCCGCGCCTGCACGATTTCGCCGACCGTTCCGCTGCCCGCCAGCGGCACCGTGGCAACGGACCTCCCAAAGGCCGCACCGGAATCGAAAAGGCAACGGTCGCGCGAAAAAGCCGCCACCGTCACCTGACCCGAGGGCGGTGCCACGACGGACGAATTCGATTTGGACGGCTGAAGGGAAAGCGAAAAGTTGAACATCTCTGGTCCCGCTGGTTGGGCCAAGCCCGCCTGGCGGCCCGCCCGGTTCAGGACGGCAAGCGGCACTTGTCCGGGTGGCTCGCACCGTCTTGCGCGCAGCACCCGATGGGAGGGTGCCACTGCCATGACGACATATGTCCCCTGGGGAATATCATGCAGGCGCCCGTGTTGCCGGGCGGGCCGCAGACGCGCGCGGGCGCCTCAGACCGCGCTAAGGATTTGCACCCGGCCCACAGTCCGCGCCCAACGCCCGCCCGATCATCGCCGCCATCGGTGCCGCGAAAAGCTGCGCCTCGACCGCAGGGTCAGGGTGAACGCTATCGGGCAGCGCGCTTCGCCAGCCCGCGAACTGCCGCCAGCGTCGCTCTCCATCGAAAAAGCCCGTGCCCATATCCTGCGCCAGCGCCGGGTATAGATCCTGGTAGGCGGGCAACAACGGTCGCTTCAACGCCGCAAGCCGCCCGACCGGATTGGTCGCCACCAACAGAACCGCCGCCCCTTGCGCCCGGAACGCCCCGATCAGCGCCTCGTGATTGCTCCGGCTGCGGCCGCGCGACAGACCGTCCAGCAGATCGCTGTCATTGATCGCGAATTCGACGATGACAAGATCCGGTTGCCCGGCCCCCACGTTGCCGATCTGCGTGACCCCCCAGTCAGAGTTCGCCCCCGGTCTTGCGACGCGGGTCATCTCCGCGCCTGCCGCGAGGCAGCGGTCGAGCAGACGCTCCACCTCCTGCGGCCAGATGGCCCGCGCCGTCAGGCTGGTGCCAAAAGCGACGATGCGGACCGTCCCACCCCCGGCGGACATCGGCGGCAGGGCCAGATCGGCAGGTGCGACCGCCCTTTGCCGGTCGACCGCCCAGCCGCCGATTGCCCAGACCCCGATACAGGCCACGAGCGTACCCAGGATCAAACCAGCCTTCCGCATGACCGAACACACCTTTCCACGCCCAAAGCGGCCACCCTCAATCCCGACGAAGAGCCGTTCAATACCAGCAAAAATCACGCACTTCGCGGGCATGTGAAACAATCACGAAGGATTGCAAGCTACGACCGCTCGCCTAGTTTATCCAGATGGCCTATGGTTGCATCAGGCCAATCTCAGGAACGCATCTGTGCCTTCGGACTCGACAATGACATTCAGCTCTGGGGCAACCGGCACTGCGCAACCCGCATCCAAGCTGGACGCGATCCGCCTGCCGGTCCTGGTCTGGGTCTATCTGCTGTGCGTGATCACCCCCCTGGAATTCTCCTTGGGCAGTGTCGCCCTGACCCCGTTGCGCGTTGTTCTGCTGATCATGGTCGTGCCGCTTGCCGCGCGGCTCTTTTCCGGCCAGTTCGGAAAAGTGATGGCGGTCGACATCTTTTTCTTCGTCCACATGGCTTGGGCGACGCTTGCCATCGCCATAAACAACCCCAACCGCGTGGTCGAAAATGTGGGCTCAGCCGCGGTTGAATTCCTCGGTGGCTACCTGATCGCCCGCGCCTTTGTCCGCACGCCCGAACATTTCGAACACCTGATCAAGGCGCTGGTCTTCTTGATCATTGTGCTTCTGCCCTTCGGCCTACCAGAGATGTTCTCCGGCCATCCGATCATTCCCAAGATTATCGATGCACTGCCTGGGTTTGGGTCGGTCGAAGACATCGACAACCCCAAAAGGATGGGGCTGGAACGGGTGCAGAATGTCTTTGCCCACCCAATCCACTACGGTCTTTTCTGTTCGGTCGCGTTCACATTGCTTCTCATGGGCCTGCATGGGCAGATGAGCCTGTTCAAACGACTTATGGGGTGCGGCATCATTTTTGTTGGCGTCTTCATCTCGCTCTCCAGCGGCGCCCTCCTGGCCATCATCTTGCAGGTCGGCCTGATGGCCTGGGCGCTGATCTTCGCCAAGGTTACGCGCAAATGGCTTTTGCTCCTCGGTCTTTTCGTCCTGGCCTACGTCACCGTCGACATCCTTTCCAACCGGACCCCGATGAAGGTCTTGATGACCTACGCCACCTTCTCGGCCCAGACCGCCTATTACCGCGCCAACATCAACGAATGGGGCTGGTATAACGTCCGGATGAACCCTGTCTTCGGACTTGGCCTGCGCAACTGGATCCGCCCGGCCTATATGCAGCGCGGCAGCGTTGACAATTTCTGGCTGGTGATGGCGATGCGCTATGGCCTTCCCGGCGCCGCCCTTCTGATCGTGGGCTATTTCATCGGGCTCTTTAAGGTCGGTCTGAAGGACCTTTCCTTCAGCGTGCGCGTGACACGTCTGCGGCTGGCTTGGATGATCACCCTTTGCGGCCTCAGCTTCACGATGACCACCGTTCACGTCTGGACGGCGATGTATTCCTTCGTCTTCTTCATCTACGGCTCCGCCATGTGGATGCTCTACTACACCCCCCAGGACGAGGGAAACGATCAGGCTTCCCCCCAAAGCGCGACCGACACTCGCAAGCTGCACTACCGCAGGACGCATGCCGAAGCCGACACCACCACCCCGGAGCGGACTGAAAACAAATACAGCCGTTCGCCCGGTCCGCCCGCCGAGCTCGCGCAAACCGCTCGCCCCGCCGGAACTGGCCCACGTTACTCCCGCTTCGATAGTCAGTCCCCGGCCAAGACACCCCACAGCCGTCCCCGCAAGAAAACCGACTGAATTTGGCGCGCCGGAATGTCACATCATGAAAGCGGGCCATTTGTCACAAAATCCATGCTGATCGGGCAAGAGTTTACCGTTTCCGCGTCAGCCGTCGGGCCGGGTGCAATTCACACGTTGATGAGCATGCCCTGCGCCTCCGTCGGCGTCGGCCAGACTTGCCGCTCGCTCCTGACCGGCTTCCTCCAGGCTGGCTATTCCGCCGACCTCTACACCAGCCGCAACGACGGCGCGGCCAGCGAAGCCTTCCCTCTCTACAGCCATATTCACCGCCCGCTGTCGCTCTTGCCGCATCGTCTCACGCGCCGCTTCAGCGTGCCACGTACCCACCGCGCCTATCTCGACGCGCTTCAGCCCGGTGACATTGCCTACCTCTGGCCCTCCGTTCCGCTGCGCATGTTCCGCGAAATTCAGGCGCGCGGCATCCCGATTGTGACCGAAGCCATCAATACCCGCATGGCGGACGCGCGCGCGATCCTCGATGCGGCCTACCTCGAACTGGGGTTGCCCATAAACCACCGGATCACCCAGGACCGCATCGACGATGAGGAGGAGCGGCTTTCGCTGGCCACTGCGATATTCAGCCCAAGCCCTGCGACAGACGAAAGCCTGCGCCGGGCATCTTATGGCAACCGGATCTTGCCGGTCAGCTACGGCGTTAATACTGCGCCGCAGATCAGTGTCCGCCCCGTCAAAGCCGACGGGGGCCCCGTCACCTTCCTTTTCGTCGGCCTGTCTTGTGTGCGCAAAGGTCTTCATCATCTTTTGGAAGCCTGGCGTGACGTCCCGGCAAATGCGCATCTGCGGATCGTCGGCCTGAACGAACCGGCGCTTTCGGACCTTTTTGCCGACGTGCTTTCGCAGCCGAATGTCCAGGCGATCAACTATTCCACGAACCCTAGGGAGGAATATGCGGCCGCTGATGTCTTCGTGTTGCCCTCTCTCGAGGAAGGCGACCCGATCGTCACCTACGAGGCAGCCTCCTTCGGTCTGCCGATCATCGCCTCCCCCGCAGGCGCAGGCCGCATCGGCGCTGAAACCGGCGCTGTCCTGACATTCGACACCGGTGACATTGCCCGCCTTCGCCAGACGATTGCCGATTTCACCCATTCCGCCGATCTGCGCCGCGACTGGGGTGACAGGGCCCATCAGGCGGCCCTGCACTACAGCTGGAGAGAGGTCGCCCGCCGACGCTTTTCGCAACTCGAGACCATGCTCGTCGGTCGCGGCTGATCCGGTCTTTTTGCATTAGGGTCAGTGTCCGGACGCCCCTGCCTGCGGCGCGAACAGGCATATGTTTGGAATACGTTTGGAATACGTTGAGCATACGCTGAAAAACCGCTGCAAATGACGGATCAAGCTGACCCGTTCACGATCTGACGCAGGGCCTGACCCAACTTCGGTGCAGGCGGGATCATCCCCCCGCCAAATGCCTGCGCCCCTCCGCCGCCGCCCGCAGAACCTGCCGGTGACGTTCGCGAAAGCCTTCGCGCTGCTGGTCGGAATATTCCGCCTTGCAATGAGGACAGGCCGCGCCTTCCTCGAAATCCGGGTGCGTGCGGTCTGCAGCAGTCAGGGGTCTGCGGCAGGCATGACAGGTCGAATGATCGCCCTGCGCCAGCCCGTGCGTCACCGACACCCGCTGATCAAAAACGAAACAGGCCCCGTCCCAAAGACTGTCTTCCTCGGGCACGGTTTCCAGGTATTTCAAGATCCCGCCCTTCAGGTGGAATACATCCCCAACCCCTTCGGACAAAAGGAAATTTGTCGACTTTTCACAGCGGATGCCTCCGGTGCAGAACATGGCGATCCGCTTGCCCTGATAGTCCTGCGCATGGGCGCGCCACCAGTCGGGGAAGTCACGGAAAGTGCGGATATCGGGATCGACCGCACCCTTGAACGTGCCGATCGCCACCTCATAGTCATTGCGCGTATCGATCACCGCAACGTCGGGTGCCGATATCAGTGCGTTCCAATCCGCCGGATCGACATAGGTTCCCACGGCGGCCAAAGGGTCGACGTCGGGTTGCCCCATCGTCACGATCTCGCGCTTCAGTCGCACTTTCATCCGGCCGAAGGGCATGATCTCCGCCGGGCTTTCCTTCCATTCGATCGCGCCACAGCCGGGCAGGCTGCGCACATGCGACAGGACAGCATCTATGCCCCTCCGCGTGCCGGCGATCGTCCCGTTGATCCCCTCTCTCGCCAGCAGCAACGTGCCGCGCACCCCTTCGCTTTCGCACAGCGCCAGAAGTGGCACCCGCAGTGCGGCGGGGTCCTCGAAACGGGTGAATTGATAGAGAGCGGCAACTACGAACATGGCGGCCTGATACGCCGCCCCGCGTTCTGCGGCAAGCCCATGGGAGCGTTACGCCTCCTGGCCCGCCGCGATGGCCAGACCATCCACGACGGCGGTGAAAACCTCGGCATATTCGAACTGCGCGGCGGGAAATGTCGCTCGCATCAGCTGGTCGATGACCCCCACAAGGCTGGAGCCACCCACGAAGATCACCCGACCAACCCTATCCGTCCCAAGTCCCGCCCGCAAAAGCGTCTCCTTCGCCGCCTCTCCCACGCGGGCGGCCTGCGGCCAGAGCGCGCTCAGAAGCTCCGGTTGCCAGATCAGCGGGCGCAGTCCCTTCTCGACCGGATCCAGACGGATTTCGCCCTGACCGTCCCGGTTGGCCGCGATCTTTGCGGCCTCGACCGCGAAGGCGATGTCATGGCCAAGCTCCATCTCCAGCACTGTCACCAGCCGCGCCAGCCGGTCGGGCGCCAGCGCGAGCCGGGCCATCCGCCGCGCATCGCGCAGCGCCTCAGGCCCATAGACGAAGGCGATCTTTTCCCAACTGGCAAGCTCGTGGAACAGTGCGGGCGGCACGTCATTGCGCCCCGGCCCCAGTTCGTTCTTCAACTCGCCCCCCAACCCCAGCAGCGGCATCGCATGGGCCAAACTCAGCGCCCGGTCAAAATCAGTGCCGCCAATGCGCACCCCATGGCTGCCGATGATCTCCATCCCCCGGCCATGGCCCCGGAACAGCGTGAAGTCCGATGTACCGCCCCCGATATCGACGATCAGCCCGATCCCGTTTCCCGGCCCTGCTGCCAGCGCCGCCGCTTCCGGCTCGTGCAGGAACCGCACGTCCGCGAACCCCGCCATCCGGTAACATTCGGCCAGATCCACCTCGGCCTGCCGATCCCGCCCCTGGTCCGAAGAATGGAAATGCACCGGCCGCCCGGCGATCACACGTTCGATCCGCGCGCCCGTGGCCGCTTCCGCCCGCGCGCGCACTTCGGTCAAGAACCGGGCGACGATTTCCAGAAGCGTCAGCCGTTCGTTCAGGAACTGTCGCCGTTCCCGCGCCAGCGGCGTGCCCAGAATGCTTTTGAGCGATCGCATGAAGCGCCCGTAACGCCCGTCGATCATCGCCCTGACCGCATCGCTGCCAAACAGGGTGCGCCGCTCGGCATAATCCAGAAAAACCGCTGTCGGCAGTGTCTTTTGCCCGGTTTCCAGCGGGATGATCCGCGCGCAGCCATCCTCGAACACCGCCGCTGCGGTGTTCGAAGTGCCGAAATCGACGCCAAGGGTCACGGTTCGCATCTGATCCATCCGCCGCGAGGAGGGTGCTTCCTACCAATGCCGCGCCGCGCCAGCAAGCGCCCCATCCCGTTGACCGCCCATTGACCACCCCCGGCGCGATCCTTACCCATTGTCCAAAGCG
>DAORUY010000016.1:0-26321 GCA_035433445.1 Paracoccaceae bacterium | reverse complement strand
TGGCCTTCATCCCCGGCACCAAGCACGGCACCCGCGAAGTGTTCGACGTGAAGGTGCTGGAAGAGGGCTGCAAGGCCGCTGGTGCCTATGACCTGTTCATGGCAGCTTCGGCCGGTGCCGACGACGACGCCAAGAAAAAAGATGCCGTCACCGGATGCACCACGCTGCGCACCGATGGTGTGTCGGTCGACATCGACGGTGACTACACCGAAACGCTGGCCCGCATCGACGCCAACAAGATGGCGATCGGGGTGTTCGGCCTTTCGTTCTACGAAAATAACACCGACAAACTGAAAGTGGCTACGGTTGACGGGATCGTCCCCACGGTCGAGACCATCTCGAAGGGTGAATATCCGGTGTCGCGTCCGCTCTACTTCTACGTGAAGAAGGCGCATATCGGCGTGATCCCCGGCCTTCAGGAATATATCGACTTCTTCGTGTCCGACGACATGGCCGGGCCGGATGGCGCTCTGGCCGACTACGGCCTTGTGCCGGACCCGGAACTGGCCGCGACGCAGGCCGCTGTTGCCGCCGGCACCCCGATGGGGCCGCTGGAGTAAGACCTGAAACCGGGGTGCGCGTCCTGAGGGCGCGCACCTTGCCTTGCTGCTTTTGTCAGACAAATTCGGACGGAATTTTCCCATGACCACCGGCCAGCTCTGCCTTCTGCTTCTTGCCCTGGCGACCGCCGGGATGCTCGTCGGGCGCAATCGCGCCTTGGCCAGTGTTGGCGGCGACAGCCGCAAACTCCACTCCCTGCCCACTTTCTATGGCCGCTTTGCCGCCCTGCTGGCGGCAGTGCCCGCCTTTCTGCTGGTCGCGTTCTGGCTGCTGGTCCAGCCCCTTGTGATCGACCGTCAGGCCGAAGCGCTCATCTTGCCGCAAGACGTGCCCGAAGGGTCGTCAGCGGCCCTGGTCATGGCCGATGTGCGCCGCATCGCGACCGGCCTCGACATAATCGCAAAGCAAGGTGTTGATCCTGCAACGATCCTGGCCGACCCGGCAACGCTGAAGACCAAGCTCAACGATGCGGGCGTGGTGCTCGAAAACCTGCCTGGCCCCTCGGCATTGGCCGCAGTCGGCACTTTGCGCGAAAAACAAGCCAGGTCGCGCACCGCCATGACCGTGGTGGCGCTGGCGCTGGCGCTGGCCGGGTTGGGCTATGGCCTGACCCGCATCCGGCCCGAGTTCCGAGCCCGTAACGCGACCGAGGCCTTCACCATGTGGCTTCTGGTCGGCGCGTCTTTGGTTGCCGTCCTGACAACCATCGGCATCTTCATCTCGCTCGTCATGCAGACGGCGCATTTCTTCCAGCTTTATCCGGCCAAGGATTTCTTCTTCTCGCTGACCTGGAACCCGCAGTTCCGGGGCGGGTCCGACCTTGGCATCTGGCCGCTGATCTGGGGCACGTTTTATGTCTCAGTCATCGCGCTGATCGTTGCTGTGCCGATCGGGCTGATGTCGGCGATCTATCTGGCCGAATATGCCAGCCCATCCATGCGGTCCTGGGCCAAGCCCGCCATCGAAATCCTCGCCGGTATCCCGACCATCGTTTATGGCCTTTTCGCCCTGATCACCGTCGGGCCGCTGCTGCGCGACTGGATCGCGCAACCGATGGGTCTTGGCGACAGTTCGTCGTCGGTGATGACGGCGGGGATCGTGATGGGGATCATGGTGATCCCGTTCGTATCGTCGCTGTCCGACGACATCATCAACGCGGTGCCGCAAAGCCTGCGCGACGGATCGCTCGGCCTTGGTGCCACCCATTCGGAAACCGTGCGCCAGGTCGTTCTGCCCGCCGCTCTGCCCGGCATCGTCGGTGCCGTGCTGCTGGCCGCCAGCCGCGCCATCGGTGAGACGATGATCGTGGTGATGGGGGCGGGGGCTGCCGCGAAACTGTCGCTCAACCCGTTCGAGGCGATGACGACGGTGACCGTCAAGATCGTCAGCCAGCTGACCGGCGACACCGAATTCGCCAGCCCCGAAACGCTTGTCGCCTTCGCGCTTGGGCTGACGCTCTTTCTGGTCACGCTCGCACTCAATGTCGTCGCGCTGATCATCGTGCGCAAATACCGGGAGCAGTATGAATGACCCGCGCTTCGCTTTTCATCCAAGACGCGCGCACCAAGCGCCGCAATGCGACAGAGGCGCGGTTTCGCGGCATGGGTCTGGCGGCCATCATGCTGGCGCTCCTGGCACTGGTGTGGCTCTTGATCTCGATCTTCTCGGCCGGTCTGCCGGCGCTGCGCCAGACCTTCGTGACCATTCCGGTGATGCTGGACGAAAAGGTTCTGGACAAGTCCGGCACCCGCGATCCAGCGGTCATGGCCAAGGTCACGACCGTGGGTTACGCGAAACTTCTTTCCGAGGCGCTCGAAAGAGAAATCGCCGCAAGGGGGATCGATAGCGGGGATACCAACGCCAAGGATCTTGCCAAACTTCTTTCCGAGGAATCCGCCGCGACCTTGCGTGATAGGGTTCTGGCCGACCCAGCCCAGATCGGCCAAACCATTACGTTCCGCGCTCTCGCCAACGGCCGCATCGACGGTTATTTCAAAGGCCGCGTGACGCTGGAAAGTGCTGCAAAGGACAAGAATACCTCGCCCGAGCAGCTTCAGCTTGCCGAAAAGCTGAAACAGGCCGGGCTCTTGGAAACGCGCTTCAACCGCGGCTTCTTCACCATGCCTGATGCGTCCGACAAACGACCCGAAGCTGCGGGTCTGGGGGTTGCGATCCTCGGGTCGCTGATGATGATGGCGGTGGTGCTGGTCCTGTCACTGCCCATCGGTGTCGCGGCTTCGGTCTATCTTGAGGAATTTGCGCCCAAGAACCGCTGGACCGACCTGATCGAGGTGAACATCTCCAACCTGGCTGCTGTTCCGTCGATCGTCTATGGTATCCTCGGACTTGCGATCTTCATCAACGTCGCGGGCCTTCCACAATCGACGCCGATCGTTGGCGGCCTTGTCCTGACCCTCATGACGCTGCCGCGCATCATCATCCCGACACGCGCCGCGCTCAAGGCCGTGCCGCCGTCGATCCGCGACGCGGCATTGGGGGTAGGGGCCTCGCGCCTGCAAACCGTGTTTCACCACGTCCTGCCGCTGGCCATGCCGGGGATCCTGACTGGAATGATCATCGGGCTGGCACAGGCGCTTGGCGAAACCGCGCCACTTCTGCTGGTCGGCATGGTCGCCTTCGTGCGCGACTTCCCCGGCGGGCTTTTTGATCCTGCCGCCGCCTTGCCGGTGCAGGTCTACAACTGGACACAGCGCGGCGATCCGGGCTTTGTCGAACGCGCATCAGGTGCCATCATCGCCCTGCTTATCTTCCTTATCATCATGAACGCGGTCGCGATTTATCTGCGCCGCAAGTTCGAGCGCCGCTGGTAAAGGGGGGAGCCATGAAAGATCTCAGAACGGAGCAAGCCGTGGACACGAAAACGGTCAAGATCGAAGCCCGCAAGGCGCAGGTGTTCTACGGCACCAACCATGCGATCAAGGATGTCGATGTCGACATCATGGACAAGACGGTAACGGCCTTCATCGGGCCATCGGGGTGCGGCAAGTCGACGTTTCTTCGTTGCCTCAACCGGATGAACGACACGATCCCGTCGTGCCGGGTGGAAGGCAAGATCACGCTTGACGGCGAAGACATCAACGACCAGCGCGTCGATCCGGTGCAATTGCGCGCCAAGGTCGGTATGGTCTTTCAAAAGCCCAACCCCTTCCCCAAGTCGATCTATGATAATGTGGCCTATGGCCCGAAAATTCATGGTCTGGTGCGCAACAAGGCGGAACTCGATGAAGTTGTCGAAAGCTGTCTGCGCAAGGCCGCACTCTGGAACGAGGTGAAGGACCGCCTGCAATCGCCGGGCACCGGCTTGTCGGGCGGTCAGCAGCAGCGTTTGTGCATTGCCCGAGCCATCGCCACCAGCCCCGAAGTGCTGCTGATGGATGAACCCTGTTCGGCGCTGGACCCGATCGCCACCGCACAGGTCGAGGAACTGATCGACGAACTGCGCGCCAACTATTCGGTAGTGATCGTCACCCATTCGATGCAACAGGCCGCGCGGGTCAGCCAGAAGACCGCCTTCTTCCATCTGGGTAATCTTGTCGAATTTGGTGAAACGACGCAGATTTTCACCAACCCGCGCGATCCGCGCACTGAAAGTTACATCAGCGGCCGGATCGGCTGAGGAGGAACGAATGTCCGAACAACATATTGCCCGCGCCTTTGACCGTGATCTGGAATCTATCCAGGCGCTGGTCATGAAAATGGGCGGCATGGTCGAAACCTCGATCCTGGATGCGGCCAAGGCGCTGGAAAGCCGTAACGAGGAACTGGCCGAACAGGTTCGCCAGAATGACAAGGCCATCGATGCGCTGGAGCTCAAGATCAACGAGGAAGCCGCGCGGGTGATCGCGCTGCGAGCCCCCACCGCCACGGACCTGCGCTTGGTCCTGTCGGTGATGAAGATCGCGACAAGTCTTGAGCGAGTAGGCGACTATGCCAAGAACATGGCCAAACGCACGCAGGCGCTGGCCCAGCTTGGGCCGCAGACCGCGTTGACCGGGTCCGGGGCATCGCTGCGCCGGATGGCCAAGGCAGTGACGGAGCTCTTGTCGGATGCGCTCGATGCTTACGCGGGCCGTCACCTCGATCTGGCTCACGATGTGCGGGCGCGCGACCGCGAGATCGACCAGATGTACAATGCGCTCTTCCGGGAATTCCTGACCCACATGATGGAAGATCCGCGCAACATCACCGCCTGCATGCATCTGCATTTCATCGCCAAAAACATAGAGCGAATGGGTGATCATGCGACCGCGATTGCCGAACAGGTCGTATATCTGATCACGGGCGAACTGCCCGATGATCCGCGACCCAAAGCCGAGAATGTCGCCGGTCTGGCTATAGGCAAGGGTCACTGAACATGAACCGCTCCACCCCATCGGTGCTGGTGGTCGAGGATGAACCCGCCCAACGCGAAGTTCTGGCCTATAATCTTGAGGCGCAGGGTTTTCGCGTTGCTCAGGCCGACAATGGTGAAGAAGCACTATTGATGGTTGCGGAGGAAACGCCCGACCTGATCGTTCTGGACTGGATGCTGCCAAATGTATCGGGGATCGAGGTTTGCCGGCGTCTGAAATCGCGGGCCGAGACGAAAGGCGTGCCGATCATCATGCTGTCGGCCCGGTCGGAGGAGGTCGATCTGGTGCGCGGGCTTGAAACCGGCGCCGACGATTATGTCGTCAAACCCTATTCCGTGGCCGAACTGATGGCGCGGGTGCGCACCCAGTTGCGCCGCACACGACCGGCAAGTCAGGGCGAGGTGCTGGAATATGACGATATCGTACTCGATGCGACCACGCACCGCGTGCATCGCCGTGGGAATCTGCTGAAGCTCGGACCGACGGAATTTCGGCTGCTGACCACGTTTCTGGAAAAGCCCGGTCGGGTCTGGAGCCGCGAGCAATTGCTGGACCGGGTTTGGGGGCGTGACATCTATGTCGACACTCGCACGGTCGACGTGCATGTCGGCCGGTTGCGCAAGGCGCTTTGTGCCCATGGCGGCGACGATCCGCTGCGCACCGTGCGCGGCGCAGGATATGCGCTGGGCTGACGGTCTAACTTCTCTGTCCCGTGTCCGGCGGCTGGTTGGGCACCAAATCCGTTAGCGATAACGGATTATGCGCTGGATTGATCTCAAAGCGCTTTGAAAAGCTTGACCCAGCGGGCTTTCTGCGCAAGTCAGACAGAGAGGGAATCTTTGTCGGACCAGCGTTGACCAGTATGATGCAAAAACAAGACATTCACGCCACGGCGCGCGCCGCTTTGCGCACCGATATCCTGCGTCATCTGACCTATACGCTTGGCAAGGATCCCGATCATGCCTCGGCCTATGATTGGCGGATGGCGATATCCTTCACGCTGCGCGACCGCATCGTGGAACCCTGGTTTGCCGCCACCCGCCGCAGCTGGGCCGAAGACCGCAAGCGCGTCTATTACCTGTCGATGGAGTTCCTGATCGGCCGCATCCTGAAAGATGCGGCGATCAATATTGGCCTGTGGGACGATCTGTCGGCGGTGGCGGACGAACTGGGTCTGTCGCTGAACGAGATCGCGTCGGAAGAACCCGATGCCGCACTGGGCAACGGCGGTCTTGGTCGTCTTGCGGCGTGCTACATCGAAAGCATGTCGACCATCGGCTGCCCGGCTTACGGCTATGGCATTCGTTATGAACACGGGCTTTTCCGCCAAAGGTTTGAGGCAGGCCAACAGGTAGAAGCCCCAGAGGACTGGCTCACGACCCGCAACCCATGGGAATTCGAGCGGCCCGAGGCCGCCTATACCATCGGCTTCAAGGGCGAAGTCGTCGCCGAAGCAGGCCGCAAGCGCTGGGTGCCGTCGGAAACCGTCATCGCCTCGGCCCATGACATGCCGGTGGTGGGCTGGCAGGGGCGGTGGGCCAATACGCTCAGGCTGTGGGGGGCAAAACCGACAACGCTTTTCGATCTGGCGCGCTTCAACCGGGGCGACTTCGCCGCAGCCGCCGAACCGGAGGCGCTGGCCCGCACCCTCAGCCGCGTGCTCTACCCCGATGACACCACGATGGCAGGCAAGGAACTGCGGCTGAAGCAGGAATATTTCCTGACCTCGGCAGCGCTTCAGGACATCATGCGACGCTTCCTGAGCAACCATTCGGACCTGTCGGCACTTCCTTCCCGTGTCGCGATCCAGATGAACGACACGCACCCGGCCATTGCAGGGCCGGAACTGATCCGCATTCTGGTCGATGACCATGGCCTGTCGTTCGATCAGGCCGCGCCCATCGCGCTGGCAACCTTGGGATACACAAACCACACTCTGCTGCCTGAGGCGCTGGAGCGTTGGTCGACCTGGCTGATGGGCAATGTTCTGCCCCGCCATATGCAGATCATCGAAGAGATCGACGCCTGGCATTCCGCGGCTTATCCCACTCGGTCGACTGTCAGCGCCATTGTCAGTCACAATGAAGTGCATATGGGCAACCTTGCCTTCGTGATGTCGCACAAGGTCAACGGAGTTGCGGCGCTGCATACTGAGCTGGTGAAAAAGACGTTGTTCCCGGACCTGAATGCGCTCCATCCCGACCGGATCGTGAACCAGACCAACGGCGTGACTCCGCGCCGCTGGCTGAAACTCGCGAACCCCAAACTGTCGGACCTGATCACGCGCCGCATCGGCGCGGGATGGGAGGCAGACCTGGACCGGCTTCAGGCGCTGGAATCTGCGGCCGACGATCCGGCTTTCCGCACCGAATTCCGGGCGGTCAAACGGGCGAACAAGGCCGCCGTGGCCGACTGGCTGGGGCAGACCACAGGTGTTACGCTCGACCCGGATGCGATTTTCGACGTGCAGGTCAAGCGGATGCACGAATACAAGCGCCAGCTTCTGAATGTGTTGCAGACGATCGCACTCTGGCATCAGATCCGCCAGAACCCTGGGGCAAGTTTCGCCCCGCGTGTGAAGATTTTCGCGGGCAAGTCCGCGCCCGGTTATGCGGTCGCCAAGGAAATCGTCCACCTGATCAATGATGTGGCCACGGTGGTAAACAGTGATCCGTCGGTTCGCGGTTTGCTGAAGGTGGTCTACCCCGCGAACTACAATGTCTCGATGGCCGAACGGCTGATCCCGGCAGCTGACCTGTCGGAACAGATTTCGACCGCGGGGATGGAAGCGTCCGGCACCGGCAACATGAAGTTTGCCCTGAACGGGGCGCTGACCATCGGCACGCTTGACGGTGCGAATGTCGAGATCCGCGAACAGGTAGGGCCCGAGAACTTCTTCCTCTTCGGCCTGACGGCGGACGAGGTCGTGGAGCGACGCAAGAACGTGCTGCATGCGCGCCATGCGATCGAAGCGAACCAGAGCTTGCGCGATGTCTTGCAGATGCTGGCCGAAGGGCGGTTCAGCCCGACCCAGCCCGACCGCTATCATGGGTTGGTGGACCGGGTCTGGAACCATGATCACTTCCTGGTCGCATCAGATTTCGCCGCTTACGAGGTCGCCCAGAACGAGGTTGCCCGCGTCTGGAGCGACGAACCGGACCGCTGGGACAGGATGGCCGTCCTGAATGTCGCGCGGATGGGGTTCTTTTCATCCGATCGCGCGATCCGTGGCTATATGAAGGATATCTGGGGCGTCTCATCTGCACTTTAGGGGAATCGGGTGGCAAAAATGGCCAAGACGACAGGACTGATCGGGACGAGCGAGGCTCAGGCCCTTTGTCTTGGGCGCCATGCCGATCCTTTCGCGCTGCTTGGGCCCCATGGCGGGCAGGTCCGGGCATTGGTGCCCGGCGCCGCGCAGGTCTGGGCCGTGACCGGCACGGGGCGTCATCCGCTTGACCGCCACCCCAACGCGCCCGAGCTTTTCTCCGGCCCGTCCGCATCCGCGACCTACCGGCTTGAGGCGGACGACGGGCAGGGTCATGTCTGGTCCTGGGATGATCCCTACCGCTTCGGCCCGGTTTTGGGCGAGTTCGATGAGTATCTCCTGGGCGAGGGCAACCACCGCCGTCTGTGGGATGCGCTCGGCGCCCATCTGGGCGAGCGGGAAGGCATTTCCGGCACCCATTTCGCGGTCTGGGCGCCCAATGCGATCCGCGTCTCGGTCGTGGGCGATTTCAACCAGTGGGACGGCCGCCGCGCCATGATGCGCCGCCGCGGGCCGACGGGCGTGTGGGAGATCTTCTTGCCGGGCGTGGGCGAGGGGGCGGTCTACAAATATGAAATCCTGACCGAACAGGGGCTTCAGCCGCTGAAGGCCGATCCGGTTGGCTTCGGCTCCGAACATCCGCCGGCCACCGGGTCAGTGGTGCGGGCGATGGGACGCCATGTCTGGCGCGACCAGGACTGGATGACGACCCGCGCGGCGCGCCATGCCCCCGATGCCGCCATCTCGATCTACGAGGTGCATCTGGGCAGCTGGCAACGCCACGAGGACGGCCGGATGCTGACTTACCGCGAATTGGCGGCGCGTCTGGTGCCCTATGTCCGCGATCTGGGCTTCACCCATCTGGAACTGTTGCCGGTCACGGAATTTCCCTTTGACGGATCGTGGGGGTATCAGCCGATCGGGCTTTTCGCGCCGACCGTACGCCACGGCACGCCCGAGGATTTCGCCTATTTCGTCGATCAGGCCCATCAGGCGGGGATCGGGGTGATTCTGGATTGGGTGCCGGGCCATTTCCCGACGGATACGCACGGACTTGGCCGGTTCGACGGGACCGCACTCTACGAACACCAAGACCCGAAGGAAGGGTTCCACCAGGACTGGAATACCCTCATCTACAATTACGGGCGGGCGGAGGTGATGAACTACCTGACTGCCAATGCGCTGTACTGGCTTGAGGAATTTCACCTTGATGGGCTGCGCGTCGATGCCGTCGCCTCCATGCTGTACCGGGACTATTCGCGCGCGGCGGGCGAATGGGTGCCGAACAAGGACGGCGGGCGCGAGAACTACGAGGCGATCCGTTTCTTGCAGGAGGTGAACCGCCTGTCCTACGGCGCCCGGCCCGACATTCTGACGGTGGCCGAGGAATCGACCGCCTTTCCCGGTGTCACCCGTCCCGCCCATGAAGGCGGACTGGGGTTTGGCTTCAAATGGAACATGGGCTGGATGAACGATACGCTCAGCTACATGGGCAAGGATCCGATCCACCGGCGCTGGCACCATAATCAGATGACCTTTTCGCTGACCTATGCCTATAGCGAGAATTTCGTCCTGCCGATCAGCCATGACGAGGTGGTGCATGGCAAAGGCACGATGCTGGGCCGGATGCCAGGGCAGGCCGGCGAGAAATTTGCGAACCTGCGCGCGCTTTACGCTTACATGTGGTGCCACCCTGGCAAGAAGCTTCTGTTCATGGGGCAGGAATGGGGGCAGGGCGCGGAATGGAACCACAACCGGGGGCTTGACTGGTTCCAGCTTGACCAGCCCCTGCATCGCGGCGTCCAGACCCTGATCCGCGATCTGAACGGGCTATACCGCACCGAACCCGCACTCCATGCGACCGACGCGCGCGCCGATGGGTTCTATTGGCTGGATGCCGATGATGCGGAACATTCGGTCTATGCGTTTGTGCGGCAGGCCGAGGGCAATCCGCGTCTGGTGGTCGTGGCCAACATGACGCCGGTCGCGCGTGAACATTACCGGCTTGGCCTGCCCGCCGGCGGCACCTGGCGCGAGGTGCTGAACACTGAAGCGCAAGCATATGGCGGTGCGGGGGCAGGAAATTTCGGTCAGGCGGTGGCAGAGGCGGTCGGCGCGCAGGGGCAGACCCATTCGGCTGCGCTTTATCTGCCGCCATTGTCGGTTCTGGTTTTCAGGGAAGAGTAGGGAGGGACGAAGATGCAAGCAAAACCCAATGCGCGACTGTCCTCGCAGGCGATGGCCTTCGTGTTGGCAGGCGGACGCGGATCGCGGTTGAAGGAACTGACGGACAGGCGCGCGAAACCGGCGGTCTATTTCGGCGGCAAGACCCGGATCATCGACTTTGCCCTGTCGAACGCGCTCAACTCCGGCATCCGCAAGATGGCGATTGCGACGCAATACAAGGCCCATAGCCTGATCCGCCACATGCAGCGCGGCTGGGGGTTCTTCCGGGCCGAGCGGAACGAATATCTCGATATCCTGCCCGCATCGCAGCGTGTGGACGAAACGCATTGGTACATGGGCACAGCTGATGCGGTGCGCCAGAACATCGACATCGTCGACAGCTATGACGTGAAATACATTATCGTTCTGGCCGGCGATCACATCTACAAGATGGATTACGAGATCATGTTGCGCCAGCATGCCGATACCGGGGCTGACGTGACCATCGGCTGCCTGACCGTGCCGCGCAAGGAAGCCTCGGCGTTTGGGGTGATGGACATCGACAAGACCGGGCGGATCACCGCCTTTCTGGAAAAACCCGCCGACCCGCCGGGCATGCCGGGCGATCCCGATCATACGCTGGCGTCCATGGGGATCTATGTCTTCGACTGGGCCTTCTTGCGCGACCTTCTGATCCGCGATTCCGAAGATGACAATTCCAGCCATGATTTCGGCAATGACCTGATCCCCGACATCGTGAAGAATGGTAAGGCGATGGCCCATCAGTTCGCAGAGAGCTGCGTGAAAAGTGGGCTGGAGGAAGAACCCTATTGGCGCGATGTCGGCACCATCGACGCGTTCTGGCAGGCCAACATCGACCTGACGGACTTCGTCCCAAAGCTTGATCTTTATGATAGTTCCTGGCCGATCTGGACCTATGCCGAAATCGTTCCTCCCGCGAAGTTCATCCATGACGAAGATGGCAGGCGCGGCTCGGCCGTGTCGTCGCTCGTATCCGGCGATTGCATCGTCTCGGGGTCGGAGGTGCGGAACTCACTGCTCTTCACCGGGGTCAGGGCGCATTCCTGGTCGGCGCTCGATTATGCGGTGGTGCTGCCCTACGTAACCGTTAACCGCAAGGCGCGGCTGAAGAATAGCGTGATCGACCGGGGGGTAATCATTCCCGAAGGGCTGGTCGTCGGCGAGGATGCTGAGGAAGATGCCCGCTGGTTCCGCCGCACCGATGCAGGCGTCGTTCTGATCACGCAAGACATGCTGGACCTGCGCGCGGCGAAACTGGAATAAGGGCAGGGGGCTTTGCCCCCACCCCGGATTTCATCCGGGGTTCCCCCAGGATATTTGAGCCAGAATGAAAGGGCGATGATGGCAGAGGCGGCAACGAGCGGACGGGTGCTTTCCGTGGCGTCGGAATGCGTGCCCCTGATCAAGACCGGCGGGCTGGCCGATGTGGTCGGCGCGCTTCCTGTGGCGTTGGAGGCGGAAGGCTGGGACATGCGCACCCTGATCCCGGCCTATCCGGGTCTGGCCGAGCGCCTGGCCGAGGCAAGGGTGGTCTGGAAGGATCCCGCGCTATTTGGCGGCCCGGCGCGGATCGTGCTGGGGCAGGCGGGCGGGCTTTCGCTGTATCTTCTGGAGGCTCCGCATCTTTTCGACCGGCCGGGCGGGCCTTACTCCGCCGGCGGGCTGGACCATGCCGACAATCCCGAACGGTTTGCGGCCTTGTCGTGGGCGGCGGCGGCGCTGGCGGCGGAGGGGGATGACGATGACTGGCGGCCCGACGTCCTGCATGCGCATGATTGGCAGGCAGGGCTTGCGCCGGCCTATCTGCGTTGGGCTTTTCCTGGCACGGGTGTCGGATCGGTCCTGACCATCCACAATATCGCTTTTCAAGGCGTCGCACCGGCGGCGCGGCTGGAAAGCCTACGGTTGCCGCGCGACGAATTTCATCCCGGGTCTTTGGAATATTGGGGCAATATCAGCAGCTTGAAGGCCGGTCTTGTAACTGCCGACAAGATCACCACCGTCAGCCCGACCTATGCGGAGGAGTTGATGCGCCCGGCCTTCGGTATGGGCCTTGAGGGGGTCATCGCCGACCGGGGCCTGGCGATGCGCGGCATTCTGAACGGGATCGACAGCGCGGTCTGGTCGCCCGAACAGGATCCGGCAATCACGTCCTATGGCCCCACCAATCTGCGCGGCAAGGCGACCAACCGGGCCGCGCTGTCGCGCGAATTGGGTCTGGAGCCCGGGGCAGGGCCAATGGCCATCGTGGTCAGCCGTCTCTCTCATCAAAAGGGGATCGACCTTCTGATCGCGGCGCTGCCCGCCTTCATCGCCGGGGGCGGGAGCCTTGCGCTGCTGGGCAGCGGCGATGCGGCGCTGGAAGGCGCGTTGCAGGCGCTGACAGCGCGCTTCCCCGGCCGGGTATCGGTGACGATCGGTTATGACGAGGACTTGGCGCATCGGATGTTCGCGGGGGGCGATGCGGTCCTTGTACCGTCGCGGTTCGAACCCTGCGGGCTGACGCAGATGTATGGGCTGAAATACGGTACCCTGCCGCTGGTGGCCCTGACCGGAGGCCTCGCCGACACGGTGATCGGGGCAAGCCCGGCCAGTCTTGGGGCCGGCGCGGCGACCGGCATCACCTTTCACCCGGTGGATGAACTTGCGCTCACGCGGGCGCTCGATCGTCTTTTGACGCTTTTTGCCGACAAGGCCAGCTGGAAGGCAATGCAGCGCCGCGCCATGCAGGCCGACTTCGGCTGGGCGGCGGCGGCGCGGGCCTATGGCGCCCTCTACCGGGAACTGACCGCGCGATGATCCAATCCTTGCGGCCCGGCACCCCCGACCGGCTGGGGGCGACGCTGACGGCGGACGGCGTAAACTTCGCCGTTTTTTCCGCCCATGCGACCGGGATTGATCTGTGTCTGTTCGACGGCGACCGGGAGGAGCGCCTGCCGCTTCAGGCGCGCACCGGCGATATCTGGCACGGGCTCTTGCCCGGCGCGGGGGCGGGGCTGGCCTATGGCTTTCGCGCGCATGGGCCATGGGCCCCGCACGATGGCCACCTTTTCAATCCGGCCAAGCTGCTGATCGACCCTTATGCCCGCGCACTCAACCGGCGGATCGTCTGGCATGCGGACATGGGGGGCAGCCTGCCGGATGGATCGCAGTCCCCCGTCGACAGCGCCCCCGTGGTGCCCCGGTCATTGGTCATGCCGGAGCCGGTTGCCAGCACACCGCCCCACGGCGCACCCCGCCTGATCTACGAAGCCCATGTGCGCGGTCTGACCGAACGGCTGGAAGCCGTGCCAGAGGCGCTGCGCGGGCGCTATGCGGCGCTGGCCCATCCCGCGGTCGTGGCGCACCTGCAGGGGCTGGGGGTCAGCCATCTGGAGCTGCTGCCCATCGCGGCCTTCATCGACGACAAGCATGTGTGCGAACGCGGCCTGACAAACTACTGGGGCTATCAGCCAATCGCCCAGTTTGCACCCGAGCCGCGTTTCCAATCGGATGGCACAGACCTGGCCGGGGCCATCCGGGCGCTGGCCGTCGCGGGGATCGGCACCATCCTTGATGTGGTATTCAACCATTCAGGCGAGGGCGATCTGTCCGGCCCGACGCTTTGCTATCGTGGGCTGGACAACCGCAGTTACTACCGGCTTGGCGCGGATGGTGTGCCCGTCAACGATGCAGGCACCGGCAATACGCTGAACCTCGCGCATCCGATGGTCTTGCGGCTGGTTCTGGATGCGCTGCGGCACTGGGCGGCGCTTGGGGTTGCCGGGTTCCGATTTGATCTGGCGGTTACGCTCTTGCGTGACGGTTCGCAATTTCTGGATGCGGTGCGCGCCGACCCGGTCCTGAGCCGCCTGATCCTGATCGCGGAGCCTTGGGACATCGGGCCCGACGGCTATCGCCTTGGGCGCTTTCCGCGGCCGTTCCTGGAATGGAACGACCGGTATCGCGACGATGTGCGGCGCTTCTGGCGGGGTGATGGATTGCCTGCCGATCTGGCGCGGCGGTTGGCGGGATCGGCCGAACTCTTCGACCGGCCGGGGCGCAGTGCGGCCGCATCTGTCAATTACCTCGCGGCGCATGATGGCTTCACGCTGCGCGACGTGGTGTCCTACAACAGCCGCCACAACGCGGCCAATGCCGAAGAAAACCGCGATGGCCACCATGATAATTGTTCCGACAACATGGGGCAGGAAGGGCCGACCGCCGATCCGGTCCGGGCGGCGGCGCGGATGTGGCGGGTGAGGGCGATGCTGGCGACACTCTTTTTGTCGCAGGGCACGCCAATGCTGCCGGCGGGCGATGAAGGCGGGCGCAGCCAGAACGGCAACAACAATGCCTATGCGCAAGACAATGCGACAAGCTGGCTGGACTGGGCGGGAGCCGATCGGGATCTGGCGGCATTTGTCGCACGGCTGGCGGCCCTGCGCGCGGCGCACCCGGCACTGCGACAGGACGCCTTCTTGCATGGCGATCGGGGTGCGGACGGGCGGCGCGACCTGATCTGGCGGCTGCCAACTGGCCGCGAACCCACCGCGACCGACTGGATGCAGCCCGGCACCTGGCCCTTGGGTATGGAGCTTGGCGCCTCTGGCGGGCATCCGGGGCTTTTTGCAGTCTTCAATGCCGGGCCGGACCATGACATTCTGCTGCCGGAAGGCAGATGGCAATGGATGCTGGACAGTGTCGCCCCCGACCGACCGGCAACGGAGGTCGTGGGGCAGGTCCGTGTCCCCCGGCAATCGGTGCAACTTTTCGTCAGGCCGGACAGTCCGGCAATATGAGGCAGACCATGGAACTCTTGACCGTCGCCACCCAGCCGATTGCCGGACAAAAGCCCGGAACATCCGGCCTTCGCAAGAAGACTTCCGTATTCATGTCAAGGCATTATCTGGAAAACTTTATCCAGGCGACCTTTGATGCGATCGGCGGGGCGGAAGGGAAATGTTTCGTCCTTGGCGGCGATGGGCGCTATTTCAATGACCGCGCAGCGCAAGTGATCTTGCGCATGGCCGCTGCAAACGGTGCCCGCAAGGTGATCGTCGGGCAGGGGGCGCTTTTGTCCACCCCGGCGGCATCGCACCTGATCCGGCTGAACAAAACCGACGGCGGCATCATCATGTCGGCCAGCCATAATCCCGGCGGCCCGAAGGAGGACTTCGGGGTCAAGTTCAACATGCCAAATGGCGGGCCCGCGCCCGAGGCGGTGACGGAAGCAATTTATGCCCGCACCCAAACGCTGACGCACTACAGAATTGCCGAAACGCAGGATGTCGACTTGATGAAGATCGGCGTGCAACATATTGGCAAAATGTCTGTTTTTGTTGTCGACCCGGTTTCGGATTATGCCGCGCTGATGGAAAGCCTGTTCGATTTCCCCAAGATGCGCACCCTGTTCGCCAGCGGCTTCCGCATGCGGTTTGACGCGATGTGCGCGATCACCGGGCCGTACGCGACAGAGATCCTGGAAGGCCGTCTGGGGGCCGCGAAGGGGACTGTGACCCACGGCACGCCGTTGCCCGATTTCGGCGGCATGCATCCCGACCCCAACCCGACCTGGGCGCATGAGCTGATGGCGGAAATGTTTGGCAAGGATGCGCCCGATTTCGGTGCTGCATCGGATGGGGACGGCGACCGCAATATGGTGGTGGGGCGGAATATCTATGTCTCGCCGTCGGATTCGCTGGCGGTTCTGGCGGCGAATGCCCATCTCGCGCCCGGCTACCGGGCGGGGCTGAAGGGGGTGGCGCGATCCATGCCGACCTCGGCCGCGGCAGACCGGGTGGCCGATGCGCTCGGCATCGGGAAATATGAAACCCCGACCGGCTGGAAGTTCTTCGGCAATCTTCTGGACGATGGGCGCGCGACCCTGTGCGGCGAGGAGAGTTTTGGCACGGGCTCGGACCATGTGCGCGAAAAGGACGGGCTGTGGGCGGTGCTTCTTTGGTTGAATATCCTCGCAGAACGCAATGAAACGGTTCAAGACATTCTGTCTGCGCATTGGGCGCGGTTCGGGCGCAACTATTATTCGCGCCATGATTACGAGGCGCTGCCTTCCGATCTGGCGAACAGCATAATGGAAGGGTTGCGTGCGCGCCTGACCGACCTGCCCGGCACCCTGGTCGAGGGGATGCGTATCACGGCGGCGGATGACTTTGCCTATGAAGATCCGGTCGATGGATCGGTGTCGAAGGGGCAGGGCCTTCGGGTCGTGTTCGACGGTGGCTCGCGCTTCGTCCTGCGGCTGTCGGGAACCGGAACCGAAGGTGCAACGATCCGGCTCTACCTAGAACGGTTCGTCCCCGGCCCCGAAGAGCTTGATCAGGATGTGCAGACGGCCTTGGGCCCAATGATCCGCGCGGCAGAGACTTTGGCCGGGATCAAGGCCGGGTCCGGGCGCGCGGGGCCGGATGTCGTGACCTGAAGGGCCGCCCCGGGGGTTTCAGCCCCCCGGGACCCTCGCGGGCGCCAGCGCAAAGGTGAATTTTATCAGTTTTTCAAGCGCTTGCCGTCTTGATCGAATGTATAGATGTGGCGATCTGCGAAATCGAGCGCGACATTATCGTCAACCTGATGCGGGTGCTGGCCAAAGAGCCGGACGGTCAATGTCTCGCCCGTTGGGGTTGTGACCAAAAGGTTGGTATCGCCGCCCAGTCGCTCCACATGGGTGACCCTTCCAGTGATGCGACCCGCCCCACCAACGGTCAGGTGTTCAGGCCGGATCCCGAGCGTCGCACCCGGCATGCCAAGCGGGCCGGCGGGTAGAAAGTTCATCGAAGGCGCGCCGAGGAAGCCGGCCACGAACTGGTTTGCCGGGTCGTTATAAAGATCCATCGGGCTGCCCACTTGTTCGATCCGGCCGTCCTGCAGAATGACGATCCGGTCGGCAAGGGTCATCGCTTCGGTCTGGTCATGGGTGACATAGACCATGCTGGCGCCAAGTTCCCGGTGCAGGCGCGCAATCTCTACCCGCGTGGCCATGCGCAGCGCCGCGTCGAGGTTGGAGAGTGGTTCATCAAACAAAAACAGCTCTGGCTTGCGCACGATGGCGCGCCCAATCGCGACCCGCTGCCGCTGGCCGCCCGAAAGCTCAGAAGGGCGCCGCTTTAGGTACTTGTCCAAGGACAGCATTTTTGCTGCTGTATCAATGCGTTCCGAGATGATCTTGCGATCTTCCCCGGCCTGCTTCAGCCCAAGCGCCATGTTCCCTTCCACATCAAGATGCGGGTAAAGCGCATAAGATTGAAAGACCATCGCAATCCCGCGCTTGGCGGGCGGCACCATTGTGACATCGCGCCCGCCGATGCGGATGGTTCCCGATGTTGCATCTTCCAGCCCCGCGATCGTACGCAGAAGCGTTGATTTTCCGCAGCCGGACGGGCCGACGAACACGATGAACTCGCCCGGTTCCACCGTCAGGTTTATGTCCTTGAGAACATCAACCTGACCGAATGATTTGTGAATATTTTCAAGAGATAGGGCGGTCATCTTCAACCTTTCAGGTCAACGGCGCGGCCGGTGCGGATGCTTTGATCGGCGGCAAGACAAATGGCAAGTGACTGGACCGCGTCGGACATATGGCGCGACAGGTCCAGATCTTCGGTGATGGCACGTAGCATATGGGCCTGCTCCGCATCGCAAAGCGCCTGATGGCCGGGCTCGTCCGGGAATGCTATATCGCGGTCGGGGCCACCCACCGGATGCACGCGCAGCGCCCCCACCTGGGTATGGCCATCGACCGAATCCGAGGCCGGATGCATCCCCGACAGGATTGAGACCGAACCTTTGGGCGATACGACATCTTTCACGAAATAGGCGACTTCCGACATCATCGGACCCCAGCCAGCCTCATACCAACCGACCGAGCCATCTTCAAAGACGACCTGGAACTGCCCGTAATTATACATATCTTCGGCGATCTCGTCCGACAGGCGCAGCCCCATCCCATGCACGCGCACCGGCTTTGCATCGGTGATCTGGCACATCACGTCGACATAATGCACCCCGCAATCGACGATCGGGGGTGTGGTCTGCATCAGGGCCTTGTGTGTGTCCCAAGTGGGGCCGCTCGACTGCTGGTTCAGATTCAGCCGGAAGACATAGGGGCCGCCGAGCGCGCGCGCTTCGGCAATCAGCCGCTGCCAGCTTGGATGCTGGCGCAGGATATAGCCAACCATCAGCTTGCGCCCCAGCCGCATCGCACAATCGGCGACGCGGCGGGCGTCGGCAACGGTGGTCGCCAGCGGCTTTTCCACGAACACATGCGCGCCTGCCTCCATCGCGCGGCAGGCATAGTCCGCGTGGCTGTCGGAGTAGGTGGCGACCACGACGAGATCGGGAAGCGTTTTCTCAAGAGCTTCGCCAAAGTCATTGTAATGAGTGTAGGATTTCAATTCGTCGGGCAGATTTGCGGCCGTGCGGCTGACCAGCCCAACGATTTCCGACCCGGCGTTGTGGTGATGGGCCAGCGCATGGCTCAGCCCCATGTTGCCGAGACCCGCGATCAGCACCCTCATTTCACTGCCCCCGAAGTGATGCCGCGGATCAGTTGCCGCGAGAAGAAGACATAAAGGACAAGCACCGGCAGGATCGCGAGCGAGAGCGCGGACAGAACCGCGTTCCAGTCGGTGACGAACTGGCCGATGAACACCTGCGACCCCAGGGTCAGGGTCTTGGTCGCCTCGCCCGGCGCCAGGATCAGCGGGAACCACAGGTCGTTCCAAATCGGGATCATGTTGAAGACCGCGACAGTGGCCATGGCCGGGCGCACCAAAGGCAGAACCAGCCGGAAGAAGACGGCATATTCGCTCATCCCGTCGATCCGCCCAGCATTCTTCAGATCGTCGGACACCTGGCGCATGAATTCGCTGAGGATGAAGACCGCCAGTGGCAAGCCTTGCGCGGTATAGACCAGGATCAGCGCGGTCAGCGTGTTCACAAGGCCGGTCTGCACCATCATCTCAAGGATCGCGACAGTGCCGATCCGGATCGGGATCATGATGCCAAGCGCCAGATAAAGCCCCATCAGCATATTGCCACGGAAGCGGTATTCCGAGAGAGCAAAGGCAGCCATCGCCCCAAAGAGCAGGATGAAGAACAGCGTGACGACAGTCACAATCAGGGAGTTCTGGAAATAGAGAAAGAAGTCACCCTGCTTCATCACCGTCTGATAGCCGATGAGTGAAAAGGCATCGCCCGTGGGCAGCGCCAGAGGTTCGGCAAAGATCGCCTTCCGCGTCTTGAAGGAGTTGATCAAGATCACGAAGACCGGAAAAAGCGCGATCAGCGTATAGAGGATCAGCGCACCATGGGCGGCGGCCGAATTCAGCGGGTTGTGGCGTGCCTTGCTCATCTGATCCCTCTCAGAACTGGTAGCGGCGCATGCGGGTCTGAATGCCCCAGAGATAGAGGCAGACCCCGACCAGAATGATCACGAACATGGCGGTGGCGATGGTCGAGCCCATGTAGGGGTCGCCAAGCTGAAGCTGGAAGCCGAAGAAGGTGCGATAAAGCAGCGTGCCCAGGATATCGGTCGCGAAATTCGGACCTGCCAGCGCGCCCTGCGACGAATAGATCAGGTCGAACGCGTTGAAATTGCCCACGAATGTCAGGATGGAGATGATACCTATCGAAGGCAGGATCAGCGGCAGCTTGATCTTCCAGAAGGAAGACCAGCCGGTCAACCCGTCAATCTCGCCCGCTTCCAGCACTTCTTCGGGGATCGACAGAAGGGCGGCATAGATCAGCATCATCGGTATGCCGACAAACTGCCAGACCGAAATCAGCGCCAGCGTCGTCAGCGCATACTCCTCCTTGCCAAGCCAGGGGGCAAACAGACTTTTCAGTCCGACCGCATCCAGCATCGACGGCGCAATGCCCCAGATCGGCGACAGGATCAGCTTCCAGGCGAAGCCGACGATCACAAAGCTCAGGATTGTCGGAATGAAGATCGCCGAGCGATAGAAGGCCGCGAAACGCAGGCGCGGATGCGACAGGATCGCTGCCAGCGCAATGCCGATCGGATTTTGCACGATCATATGGACCAAAAAGAACCAGACGTTGTTGCCAAGCGCATTCCAGAAGGCAGATGCCCAACGCGGGTCGCCAAAAAGCGTGCGGAAGTTGTCCAGCCCGGCAAACTGCCGACCCACCTCATCTGTTGTGTAAAGAGACAGCCGCAAAGTATTGAAAAGCGGCCATATCATGATTGCAGTATAGACCAGCACCGCCGGGGCAAGGAACACTGCGATGTGAAGGCGTGTTTTCCGGCGCTCGGCCATGGCGATGCTCTTTCATTCTGGTGCAAATATCCTCGGGGGGGGGGCGGGGGGCAGACAGCCCCCCGCATCAGTCGGGCACAAACGTGCCCGAACCCCTATTTTTGCGGCTCATACCAGGAGGCGAGGCCCTCTTGCAGGCGCTTGGCCGCATCTTCCGGCGTCTCCGTGCCCTTGATCACGTTGGCCGAAGCCGTCCAGGTTTCGTTTTCAAGGTTCGGCGTGCCACGCGACAGGATCTGATAGGTCGAACGGATCGTCGACTTGCACTTGTCCCGCCAGCTCACGAATTCCTGGGCAAGCGGGTCTTCCATCGCGACCGGCGTCGAGTTGAGCGAGAAGAAGCCGGGCAGGGCGTTCGCATAGAGTGTCGCGAACTCGGGCGAGCCGACCCATTCGAGGAAGGTTTTTGCTTCCTCTGGATGCGCGGTCGTCGCGTTCATGCCGATCGCAATGTCGGTATGGTCAGAGATGTAGCATTCGTCGCCCGCGGCCGCGACCGGTGGCGGGAAGGCCCCCATCTTGAACTGTGCCTGGGTGTTGAAGCCCGAGATCTCCCAAGAACCGGCGGGGTAGATGGCGGCGCGGCCGAGCGTGAACAGGTTCTGGCTGTCGGGATAGGTCTGCGCTTCGAACCCGTCGCCCAGATAGTCCTTCCACTTCGCGAGTTGGGCGAAGGGCGCGACCCACTGCGGGTCGGTCAGGCTCGTGTCGCCTTTGATCAGCGCCAGACGGCCATCCTCGCCCTTCCAGTAGTTCGGGCCGATATTGTTGTAGCCCATCGTGGCGGCTTCCCACTGATCGTTGGTGCCCATCGCCATCGGGATATAGGTACCGTCCGCCTTGATCTTGTCCAGTGCCGCGAAGAACTCCGCTTCGGTCGCAGGGACTGCAATCCCGAGCGCGTCGAAAGCGTCCTTGTTGTAGATGAAGCCGTGGATCACCGATGCCATCGGCACACAGAAGGTGGCGGCGGCGTCATCAGTCTGCCAGGCCGATTTCGCCACGTCCGAGAAGTTGGCCATCGCCGCAAGTCCCGACAGATCAGCCAACTGTCCTTTGTCGTAGAGTGCAAGCGAGGCATCGAACGGACGACAAGTGACCAGATCGCCCGCGGTGCCGGCATCGAGCTTCGAATTCAGGGCGGCATTATATTCGGCCGGCGCCGACGGCGCGAAAACAACCTTGATGCCGGGGTTCGCTGCTTCGAAGGCCGGGATGATCTTGTCTTGCCAGATCGCAAGATCATCGTTGCGCCAGCTTTCGATGGTCAGCGTCACATCTTCGGCCCAGGCGCTGCCGCCCAGAACGGTGGAAGCCAGCAAAAGGCCTGTCAGTCCGGAAATTTTCATTCGTCTCTCCCTTGGTTGGTCAGTTTCCCCGGCCTTTGCCGGCGTTTGTCCGCCGCGCGATAGCCGCGCGGAGAATTCCGTTTTCCTGCTCCAAAAGCGCTGCCGCTTCGTCGGGCGTTGCCCCCAGCGCAACCAGAACGGCAGGTTTCACCGCACCCTCCGACAGGGCCAGCGCCGCCATTGCCGCCGGCTGATCTACGGCTGCGATGGTCTCCACAATTGCTGCTGCGCGGATCTTGAGCTTGGCATTATCGGCCTTCAGTCCGACCATCATCCCGTCATGCACCTGACCCAGGCGAACCGCGGCCAACGTGGACAGAAGGTTCAGCGCCACCTTTTGCGCCGTTCCCGCGCCCATGCGCGTCGATCCGGCAATCAGTTCGGGCGGGGTCGGCAGACAGATCGCCACGTCGGCAAGATCGAAGATCGCCGCGCCCTTGTTGCAGGCGATGGCAATGACCTTTGCGCCCTTCGCCCGCGCCGCACGCGCAAGCGCCATGGGGTAGGGGGTGGAGCCGGACGCAGTCACCGCGATAACCAGATCGCCCACTCCAAGGCGATCCGCCTGTGCAGCGCGCGCACCCTCGTCCGCCTCATCTTCGGTGTCGCCGGGCATGTGCGCGTCGGTCGGGATGCCGCCCGCCATACGCAACAATATGCGTTCTGGCGCAACCCCATAGGTTCCGGGCAGTTCCATCCCGTCGGCATTCGCCATCAGCGCCGACGAACCCGCTCCTGCATAACAGATGCGGCCAGATGCGCCGAGGGTCTCCGCCATCAGCCGCGCGCCAGAAGCAATGTCCCCAAGTGCGGACTGAACCGCCATCAGGGCTTCGAGTTGCCCGGCAAGAAGCAACGACAGAATCTGATCGTCCGGTCGCGCATCCAATGCAAGCGCCGCGGGATGCAGTGTTTCTGTCTGTCGCGAGATCATCCGAATCTCCCCCTCGCCACAAAGAATACCATTTTAATACCTTTTGACAAGGCGGAGATGAGTGGGCGGCAATTTCGGTTAATTTTCACGGGATTGAAGGATGTATAGACAGAATTTCCGCCCGACCCACCAAAGGAAACCCTTTTCATCACGCAAAAGGTATTATAAAGGTATCTACATGCAAAACCTGATCACATGGCATGTAGGCGTCGACGGCGGAGGAACCTCCTGCCGCGTTGCCGTGCTTGGGGCGGGGCACGAAAGGTGGGTCGCCACGGGAGGACCCGCCAACGTCACCTCCGATTTTTCCGGCGCGGTCCGTACGATTGCCGATTTGATTGACGGGCTGCTGCCCGCCGAAGGGGCCGAAGGAAAGGCGCGTCTTCTGATGCATCTTGGTCTTGCTGGCGTGACCGGTCCGGCCATGGCCAAACGGGTCGAGGCTGCGCTTCTGGCGCGATATCCCGGTGGACAGGTGCGGGCATCGGGCGATCAGGTAACGATGACGGTGGGCGCGCTTGGGGCGCATGATGGCGGGTTGATCGGGATTGGTACCGGCTCTTTCGTCGCGCGCCAGTCCGCAGGGCAGGTGCAAGGCATCGGTGGGCGCGGGCTGATCTTGGGTGATCAGGCGTCCGGCGGCTGGCTGGGTCTGCGTCTGCTGCAAGAGGTGATGCTGGCCCATGACGGCCTGCGGGTCGCCACACCGTTGATTATCGACATCCTTGACGAACATCATAACGATCCGGCGCGGGTCATCGCCTTCGCCCGCGATGCGCGTCCGGCTGATTTTGCCCAACTCGCGCCACGGGTGCTGGACGGCGCAAAGGCTGGCGATCCGCTTGCGATTGACCTGATGCGGGAAGGCGCCGCCTATCTTGCGGCGGCGTTGTCCGCACTCGGCTGGCGCGCGGGCGAACGCCTTTGTGTCGGGGGTGGGCTGGGACCAGCCTATGTGCCCTACCTCGCCCCGGAAACCCAGGCGGCGATCATCCCGGCACTCAGCACCGCGATCGACGGAGCGCTGGCATTGGCCGCCCGGCTGGCTGAACACACGGAGGCCGCGCGATGACGACCGTGGCCGAATTCCTGTTGCCGGAAGAATGGCTGACACCCGATGGCGGGCCGCTTTATGTCCAGCTGCGCAAGCGGATCGAAAGCGGAATTGCCAGCGGCTTTCTGGTTCCCGACATGCCGTTGCCGCCCGAGCGCGACATCGCTGGCCTGACCGGCCTGTCACGAGTGACGGTGCGCAAGGCGATCGCCGAACTGGTGGAAAGGCGGCTGATCGTGCAAAAGCAGGGATCGGGATCTGCGGTCGCATCGGCGCGGCCGCGGGTGGAACAGACGCTGTCGCGTCTGACCTCTTTCACCGAGGACATGACGCGGCGTGGCTTCCGGTCGGACGTCCGTTGGCTGGAACGCGGGCTTTTCATGCCGGCGCCCGACGAGGCGTTGATGCTGGGCTTGGGGGCGGACGATCAGGTGGCGCGCATTTCGCGCCTGCGACTGGCGGATGACCGGCCCATGGCGATCGAACGAGCGGCGCTGCCGCCCGATGTTCTGCCCGATCCGCTTGCCGTGACCTCGTCGCTCTACAAGGTGCTCGGCGAGCGTGGCATGCGGCCGGTGCGGGCGATGCAGCGGATTTCGGCGATCAACTTGTCGACCGAGGATGCGACGCTTCTGGGTGTAAGGCCGCAGGCCGCCGGTCTGAGGATCGAGCGGATCAGCTTTTTGAAAGAGGGTAGGGTCATCGAACTTACCCGGTCGATCTATCGCGGCGATGCTTATGATTTCGTTGCTGAATTGCGGCTGCCGGATGCGGTGGCCTGAAGGAGAGAAGATGATCAAGACCACGCCAAGCCGCATGGCGGCAGAAGTAGCAGAAATACCCGTGGCGCTGGAGCGGCTGTTGCGTGACGGCGCGGACGACATCCGGGCCGCCGCACATGCGGCGCGCGCACTGTCACCCGCCGTCATCGCCACGGTGGCGCGGGGGTCGTCCGATCAGGCAGCGTCCTATTTCAAATATGCGGCGGAACTGACGCTTGGTTTGCCGGTCGCGTCGATCGGCCCCTCCGTGGCCTCGATCTACGGCGCGCAACTGCACTTGCAAAATGCCGTTTGCATTGCGGTGTCACAATCCGGCGCCAGCCCCGACATCGTCGAAATGGCGCGATCGGCACGGGCAAGCGGGGCGCTGACCCTTGCCGTGACAAATGACCGCGCGTCCCGACTGGCGGAGACCTGCGCGGCAACGCTCGACATTCATGCGGGGCCAGAGATCAGCGTGGCTGCCACCAAGACGTTCGTGACCTCCGTTGCGGCTCTTCTGGCGCTGATCGCCGAATGGAAGGGCGATCCTGACCTGAAAGCGGCGCTTCAGCGCCTTCCCGAACAACTGGCGCGGGCCGCCGAAATCGACTGGGCAGAATTGCGTGCGGCGCTGGCGGGCGCAAGTTCGCTCTATACGCTCGGGCGCGGACCGGCCTTTGCCATCTCGGGCGAGGCTGCGCTGAAATTCAAAGAAATCAGTCAGATACATGCCGAAAACTATTCCTCTGCCGAGGTGCTGCACGGTCCGGTTTCCATCGTGGGGCAGGGTTTCCCGGTTCTGGCCTTCGCCGCGAGGGATGCAGCGGAAACCGTGGTGGCAGAAATCGCCGATCAGCTTGCGGCCAAAGGGGCACAGGTTCTGATCACGTCGGACAAGGCGAAGACGGCCGGGTGCTTGCCCTTCGTTGCAACCGGCCATCCGCTGACCGATCCGTTGGCGCTGATCATCACGTTCTACGCCACGGTCGAACGGTTCGCCCGCGACTCCGGCGTCGACCCGGACAAACCGCGCCATTTGCGCAAGATCACCGAGACGATCTGAGGCAAGTGATGACAGGCGCGCAGAAAAAACCGGAAGGCTGGGATGAGGCGGCGGCAGGGCCGGGCGCCATTGTGCTGGCCGATAGCATATTCGATGGTCAGCGGCTTCGACCGCACACCGCGCTTTTGATCGCGGATGGCAAGGTCGCCGGGATTGGCGTGCCGATGGCCCAGGACCGGCCGCTTTGGCGCGTGCCCGGTCTGGTCAGTCCGGGCTTTGTGGACCTACAGGTGAATGGCGGCGGCGGGGTTCTGTTCAACAACCAGCCGACGCCAGACGGCCTTCTGGCGATTGCGCGGGCGCATCGCAGTACCGGCACGGCGGCCCTTCTGCCTACTCTGATCACGGATGCGCCAGAGATCATGGAGCGCGCCGCTCGCGCCATTCCGGAAGTCATGGGCCAGGAGGGTATCGTCGGCCTGCATCTGGAAGGCCCGCATTTCGACCCGCGCCGCAAGGGCACCCATGAT
>DAORUY010000015.1:0-26323 GCA_035433445.1 Paracoccaceae bacterium | reverse complement strand
AAGGTGATCTGACCATCATGCCGCGCCCCGGTATAGGCGAAACCGAGGTAGTCATAGACAGAAGGGGCACCTGCCCGGTAGATGCCGATCCAGTCGAGCTTGAAGCCCGGAGCGCCGGAAAATGTCAGGGCGATGTCGGCACCGGGCGTGACCTTGTCTTGCGCCAGCGCGAGCGTCGCCTGGCCGTCCGCGGGCGCGACGGAAAGCGCGGTGCGTGCCTGTTCGGTGCCATCTTCGGCCAGAAGCACAGCGTCATAGGCGCCAGGCTGCAGACCGATGGTCGAAAGCCTGACCGTCGGCCGGTCGGCCGGGTCGACATCGCCGATGCCGGTCAGGGCCTGATCGGAGGGGGCACCCGCGGGCAGGATATAGGCGGAATAGACGGCGCCCGCAGGGCTGTTGACCCTGAGAAGGAAGCTGTCGCCCGGAACCACCAGCGAAGGTTCGGCCACGATCAGGGGCGGCGCGTCGACGGGCAGCACTTCGAGCGTTGACAGAACGGCGCGGTGATCTGATGGCCATGGCGCAATCTGGATGGCGACGGCGGGGTTGGCCTCTTCGCCCACCAGCACGCTTTCCATGGGCCGCGCATTGGCCGACCAGACGAAGTCAATGCGGTCATGGGTTTCTCCGGCGGGCACATACGGATCGGGGCGTCCGGGCGTCCAGGTCAGGCCCGGCACGGCAATGGTGGTGGGGTTGGCGGCACGGAACGTATCGGTCAGACCTGCTGCCTCCATCGCCGCCGAGACCGGCCATTCGACCGCATAGGGCAGGCCGCGCGCCTGAGCCGCCAGATCGGTCCAGTCGCGGTGCGACGGCGCGTTGAAATCGCCGGTCAGGATCAGCGGCGCGCCAGAGGTGATCACAGGGCGAAGTCCGGCAATCAGGGCTTCGGCTTCCGGCAGGCGGGTTTCCGTCTCGTTGGCGATTACTTCGGCAGCGGTCTTGCCGTCGCGTACCATCTCTGGGCCGTAAGGGTCTGACGTCAGATGGGTGTTCGCCACGGCCACCACCTTGCCCGGCGCGACCATCGCCCAGGCGTGAACATGATCCGGGTCAAGCCCAGCTGTCGAATAGGGCGGCGCGTCGGCGCTGAGCGTCCGGCCTGCGCCGCTGTCAAACAGCGGATATTTCGACAGGATGTGACGGCGGATGTCAGCATAGGGATAACCCGCTGCCGCCGCGATTTCCAAGGTCTTGCCGTCCGGTTCCTGAAGGCCGACGATATCGGCATCAGCGGCGCGGATCGCCTCGATGACCTTCTGAAAATTTACCTGATCGCCGCCATACCAGATGTTGAAACTCAGGACTTTCAGGCGGACAGGCTCTTCGGCCTTGGCCGCAGTGACAAGGCAAAGAGCAACGAGAAGGGCACGAAACATCGAAAGCTCCTTTCAGATGCGGGAAGGCAGCTGACTTTGAAAGTCGGTCAGCGCATCGGTCAGCCTGTCCATTATTTCGCCGACTTGTGACGGGGTCGTGATCATCGGTGGTGCGACAATCAGATGATCGCCCGAGTAGCCGCCCCGCGACCGGCGGGGATAGATGATCAGGCCACGGGTATAAGCGGCCTCCGTCAGCCGGTCGAAGGCCTTGAAGGCGGGCGGAAACGGCTCTTTTGTCGCGCGGTCGGCCACCAGTTCGAAGGCCAGAAGCAATCCCATGCCGCGCACATCACCGATGAAGGGGAAACGGTCCATCAGAGCCAGAAGTTCTGTTTTCAACAGATTTCCCGTGGATACTGCGTTATCCATCAGGTTCATACGTTCGATTTCTTCAATAACCGCCAACCCCGTGGCGCAGGCCAGCGGGTTGCCCGCATAGGTGAACCCGTGCAGGAACCCGCCCTTGGCCAGAACCGCCTCGACAATCTCTCCACGCGCCACGATCGCCCCCAAGGGCACATAGCCAGCGCCGAACCCTTTGGAGATGGCAAGGATATCCGGCGCGCCCGCCCAGTGCTGGCCACCGAAGAAGCGGCCTGTCCGGCCCCCGCCCGACATCACTTCGTCGTGGATCAGCAAGACGCCGTGCCGAGTGCAGACCTCTCGCACCGTCTCCATATAGCCCGCGGGCGGCACCAGCGCCCCGGTGGACGCCCCGCCGATCGGTTCGAGGATAAAGGCCAGCACGGTGTCAGCGCCTTCGGTCAGGATCTTTTGCTCCAGCAGGTCCACATAGTGGCGCCCGGTAGCGGGATCAGCCGGGTCCAGCCCGTCAAGCCAGGCGCGCGGCGCGGGCACTTTGGGCATGTCCACCATCATCGGGCGGAACGGGTCGGTCAGGCTGTCATAGCCGGTGATCGACAGCGCGCCGAGCGTGCAGCCGTGGTAGGAAGGCCAGCGCGAGATCACTTTCCAGCGGCTGTCCTGTCCGGTGGCCACGGCATACTGGCGGGCAAGCTTCATCGCCGATTCAACGGCCTCCGATCCGCCGGAAACGAAAAAGACCCGGTCCATGCCCGGCCAGGCCAGTTCCACGGTTTTTGCCGCCAAAGCCTCTGACGCTTCGGTGACGAAATGCAGCCTGTAGCCGAAGGTCGATTTTTCCATCTGGCGGCGCATGGCGTCGAGTACATGCGGGTTGGAATGGCCGATGTTGCAGACCATCGCCCCCGACGATCCGTCGATGAAGCGATTGCCATCCACATCCCACATGTAGATCCCTTCGGCCCGGTCGAGCACCGGACGGGGGTGATCGGTCTGATAGAACAGATAGGAACGTTGATTGGTGAGAGCGGGCATGGCGGCATCCTTTTGGCCTATAGAAACCGCTGGCGAAGCATTGATCAAATAGATATTCAGAATGCTTATCATCCATGAGATCGATGATGATGCAGCGTCTTTCCCCCGCCGACAGGCTGGCACGCGATCTGGACTGGAACCTTCTGCGGCTGTTTCTGGCGCTGGCGGAGGCCGGGTCGGTTACCGGGGCCGCCAACCGGCTGAGCCTGAAGCAACCTTCTGTCTCCTCCGCCCTCAAGCGGCTTGAAGACCGGGTGGGCGCGCGACTGATCGACCGTGGGCCGGGGCATTTTGTCCTGACCCCGGCGGGGGAGCGGCTCCGGGCGGAGGCGGAGGAGGTGCGCGCCGCCATCTTGCGGCTGGCGGGCAGCCTCTCGGAGGCGTCGGGGCAGGTCGCGGGGCCGGTTTCCATCGCGCTGGCCAGCCATGTGGTCTGCCCGGTCTTCAACCGGGTGCTTGCGGATTTTCACCTCGCCCACCCGTCGGCCACCCTGACGGTCGAGGTGATGGCAAGCCGCGATGCGCTGTCCACCATTGCGGCGCGGCGGGCGAGTTTTGCCATCTGTCTGGTCAACGAACGCACAGCCGGGCTGGAAACCGCTGTCCTTTACCGCGAGGCTTTCGGGCTTTTTTGCGGACCGCCACATCCGCTGTTTGGAAGGCGCGACCTGTCGCTTGCCGATCTGGCGGGGCAGGCGGCCGTGTCCTTTCAGACCGACCGTGCCGGTGATGCGCTACATGCCGTGGCCGCGATGCGGCGCGCGGCGCGGCTTGACGAGCGGGTGATCGGCGTTTCCACCCATCTGGAGGAGGTGCGCCGCATGATCGAGGCGGGCGTGGGCATTGGCCCGCTGCCCCTGCATGTGGTGGCGGAAGATGTGGCGCGCGGACGCCTTTGGCAATTGCCACCCTTCGAGGGACTGCCGGTCGTGGACGTCCACCTGGCCTGGCATCCGAAAGCGCGCACCAACCCGGCCGAGGCGATGTTTCTGGCGATGTTGCGTCAGGCCATCGCTGACCTGCCGCTGACGGATCGGACCTATGGCCAAGGCGCCTTCCATCTTTGACTGCGGAAGCCTCCGGCGGGGGTATTTTGGCAAAGAAGAAGACGGGGGGTGAAGGAAAATCAAGATGTGCCGTTGGGGCTCAGACCATGTCGCGGGGGAAGCGTTCGCACCAGTGGCGGTGAAAGATCGCCGCGCCGTTTTCGGTGACGGTCAGGTCCGTCTCCAGCCGGAAATGGCTGGCGTCACAGGTCAGAACGCCGTGGCTTTTGTGGCCGAACTGACCGTCGGGGCGGGTGATTGTCACCTCATAGCCGGTCTCTGTCCGGGCTGACAGCGGGTCGTCTTCGCTGATGATATGGCGGCAATAGCCCGAGGAGGATTGGGTGATCCCGATGTCCGTCATCTCGCACACATAGGTCCAACGTGGGAAGTCGACGGTGATCTTGCCGGACAGGAGTTCGCGCACCACCCGGCGCGGATGGGTCGGCGCGGTGGTTTGCCACACGGTAGGGGTCTGGGGCGCGCTGAGGGGCGGATCGAAGGGGCGAAGGTCCGCGTCTTCGGCGCGCGGCGGGCGCACGGGAAGGATCAGATGGCTGTCGCCCGTCCTGAGGGTGAGTGTGGCGCGTTCCGGCGAAGGCCAGGCGATCGGCCAATAGGTGGTGGAGATCGAAACAGCGATGCGATGCCCGGCCGGAAAGGCATGGGCGATGTCATCGAGCTCCACCTCGGTCTCATGCCACTGGCCCGGCGTCAGCGGGGTGGGATGTTCGTGGCTGTCGCGGTGGGTCAAGTTCAATAGGCCAAGCGTGACCCGGGTTGAGGCGCCATCGGGTGCCACATCGTTCAGCCGCACGGCGACGAGGGCTTGCGGTTTGTCGCTGCAAAATCGTAGGCGCAGCCGAGGGGCGCCCAGAATTTCCATCCGCTCGGCCAGTGGGGCGGTCGTAAAGACCAAAGAACCAGCGTCATCTTCGCGCTGATCGGTGGGCCAGTCGGCGTCCTCGCCATAGCGGCCGACTTCGCCCGCGGCATTGCCGACGGTCAGGGGCGAATTGATCGAGAGATCAGCCGTCGTGCCGGGGTGGTCGGTCAAGGTCTGACCGGCGGACAGATGCAGGCGGCGGGGAGTGATCTTGGGCGACGGCCATTGATCCTCGCCGACCCAGCGCCCGGCGCGTTCGGGATAGCAGGTCCGGGGCGGCGCACTTTCCTGCATCCAGGCTCGCAGCATCGGTTCGGCCATGATGCCGGTGTCGCGGCCTTTCAGCCAATGGTCGCACCAGCGCACGACCTCTTGCAGCCAGCCGATCGCGGGGCCGACTGTCACATCATGCGGGAAGGAATGCGCCCAGGGCCCGATCAGACCCAGTCGGGGGCCCGACAGCGTGGCCAGAAGCCGGGGGATGCTTTCGGAGTAATTGTCCGCCCAGCCTGACACGGCATAGACCGGCAGGGTGATCCGTTCGATGTTTTCGCAGACCGACCCGTGCTTCCAATAGGCATCGCGGCGCTGGTGGGTCAGCCAGATATGGCCCCAGGGTTGGTTCGCCTCCATCCTGTCATGCCACATCTGCCGCCAGCCGGGGCCGACGATTTCCGGATCGGGCGGCAGGTCGTTCGAGGCGAGCATGGTGGCCGACCAGTCGACATTGTCCTTCGACAGGCAGCCGCCGACATAGTGGACATCCGTGGCATAACGGTCATCGGTCGAGCCGAGGGTTATCACCGTCTTCAGGGCGGGAGGTTGGCGGGCTGCGATCTGCAAGCCGTTGAACCCGCCCCAGGAAATGCCGATCATCGCCACCTGACCGTCGCACCAGTCTTGCGCGGCGATCCAGGCGATGGCGTCACAGCCGTCTTGCAGTTCCTGCGTGGAATATTCGTCTTCGATGATGCCGTCGCTGTCGCCCGTGCCGCGAATATCGAGCCTGAGGCAGGCATAACCATGACCGGCGAGATACTTGTGCAGTCCCTGATCGCGGGCCCGCGTGCCTTCGCGTTTGCGGTAGGGCAGATATTCAAGGATCGCGGGGACCGGCCCACTGGCGCGCGGGCGCCAGACTTTCGCGGCCAGTCGTGTGCCGTCGGGCAGCGGGATGAAGATGTTCTCAATCACCTCCACCGCGAAGGGGAAATCGGTCGTTTCATCGGTCATGCTGTCCCCCGCTTTGTTGTATGAACGTATAACAAAGCGGCTCGTTGGTCAATCGGCGCAGATGGCTTGACCATTGCCCGCGCATTTCTTACTATACAAACGTTCAGCAAGGAGGCGCCATTGGACCCAAGCCACGCCATCTTGTTCGAGCCGGTCAGGATCGGGCCCGTGACTGCGCCGAACCGCTTCTATCAGACCCCTCATGCGACCGGCCTTGGCTGGCAGCGCCCGCAAGCCGGGGCGGCCCTGCGCGGCGTGAAGGCCGAAGGCGGCTGGGGTGTGGTCTGCACCGAATATTGTTCGATCCACCCTTCGTCCGATGACAGCCCTTACGGCTTCCTGACCCTTTGGGACGCGGAGGATGCGCGCGCCCTTGCCGTGACGGCCGAGGCGATCAAGGCCCATGGCGCGCTGGCCGGCATCGAGCTTTGGCATGGGGGGGCTCACGCGTCCAACCGGATGACGCGCGTTCCGGGGCTGGCGCCCGATGTGCAGCCCGCGCATTTCCATCTGCCGACAGCGGCGCGGGCGATGGATCTGGCCGACATCCGTGCGTTCCGGGGGTGGCAAAAGCAGGCGGCCTTCAGGGCGCGCGATGCGGGCTTTGATCTGGTCTATGTCTATGCCGGGCATGATTATCTGCCGTTCCAGTTCCTGTCGGGGCGCACGAATGACCGGGGCGACGCCTATGGCGGCCCTTTGGAAAACCGCGTCCGCCTGCTGCGCGAGATGATCGAGGAAACGAAGGAAGCCGTCGGCGACCGATGCGCGGTGGCGGTCAGGCTTGCCGTTGACGAACTGCACGGGCCGGAAGGGATCACCTCGCAAGGCGAGGGGCGGGAGGTCGTGGCGATGCTGGCCGAGCTGCCTGATCTGTGGGACGTCAATGTCGCGGGCGCGCTGGGCAATGATTCCAAGTCGGCGCGGTTTTCGCCCGAGGGGTTCCAAGAAGACCATGTGGCCTTCGTCAAGGAACTGACGACGAAACCCGTGGTCTCGGTCGGCCGCTTCACCTCGCCCGACCGGATGGTCAGCCAGATCCGGCGCGGCATTCAGGATTTTATCGGCGCAGCGCGTCCCTCCATCGCCGATCCGTTCCTGCCCGTGAAAATCCGCGAGGGCCGCGCGGACGAAATCCGCGAATGTATCGGCTGCAACATCTGCCGGTCGGCCAACAATGAAGGCGTGCATCTGCGCTGCACTCAGAACCCGACGATTGCCGAGGAATGGCGGCGCGGCTGGCACCCCGAACGGGTCACGCTGCATCCCCGCCGTGAAAGCGCGCTGATCATCGGCGCGGGGCCTGCGGGGTTGGAAACCGCGCTGACCCTGGCGCGACGGGGGCTGGAGGTAACGCTGGCCGATCAGGGGGCGACGCCCGGGGGGCGGCTCTTGCAGGAGGCGACCTTGCCGGGGCTTCAGACATGGCTGAGGGTGCGTGACTGGCGGGTGCATATGCTGGGCAAGCAGCCGAACGCGCAGCTTTTCCCTGCCAGCACCATGGGGGCAGACGATGTCCGGGCCTTTGGCGCGGATCATGTGGTACTGGCCACCGGCGCGGTCTGGCGGCGCGATAGCGTGGGGGTTATGGGCCTGGCGCGTCGCGACTTTCCCGCGGCGCTGACGCCTGACGACGTGTTTGCAGGCGCGGCCATCACCGGGCCGGTGATCGTCTATGATGACGAGCATTATTTCATGGGCGGCGCGCTGGCCGAACGGCTGCGCCGCGCAGGGCATGAGGTCGCTCTGGTGACGCCACAGGCCGCCGCATCATCCTGGACTGCCTATACGGACGAGCAGGGTTTCGTTCAGGCCAGGCTGATGGAGCTGGGTGTGCGGCTGCATCTGTCGCACCTGCTGTGCGGGCAGACCGAAGATGCCGTGCGGCTGGCCTGTGCTTACACGGGGCGGGAAAGCGAAGTGCCCTGCAAGACGCTGATCCTTGTGACCGGGCGCCTGCCCGAAGACCGGCTGTTCCGCGCGCTGGCGGCTGAGGGCATGACGGTGAGCCGGGTGGGCGATTGCCTGCAGCCGTCGACCATCGCGGATGCAGTTTATTCCGGCCATCGGTTTGCGCGGTTTTTCGGCACGGCCGACGCCGACCTTCCCCCCCGCCGAGAACGTCCTGAGCTGAGGTGACAATGCCCGATCTTCCCCACACCCGCTTTCGCCGCCGCGTCAACCGGGCCGACCGGAATGCCGCCGCGTTGCCTCAGATGCCGTTCGGACAGGTCGCGCGCCCCTATGCGCCGATCAAATTTGTCAGTGACGATCAGGTCGAGGCGATCCATGAGGCGGCGCTCAGGGTTCTGGCGACGACGGGGATGAAGGTGTTGGACGGGGCCGCCCGCGCGGCCTTTGCCGCGGCAGGCGGGCGGGTCGACGGCGAAACGGTCCGGCTGGACCCGGCGCTGGTCGCCGAGCGGTTGCGCAGCGTGCCCGCGGCCTTCACGCTTGAGGCGCGCAACCCGGCGCGGTCCTTGCGGCTTGGGGGCGACGAATGCGTTTTCGCGTCGGTCGGGGGCCCTGCCTATGTGATGGACAATGACCGGGGCCGCCGCGACGGTACATTCGCAGAAATGTGCGATTACATGAAGTTGGTGCAAAGTCTGAATGTCCTGCATCAGGAAGGCGGCGGCCCGTTCGAGCCGCTGGACCTGCCTGCCAACACCCGCCATCTGGACATTTACCTCGCCCAGATCAGGCATCTCGACAAAAGCTGGCAGACCCAGACGCTGGGCCGCACCCGCACGATGGACGGGATCGAGATGGCGGCATTGATGCTTGGCACGACGCCTGACGGTCTGCGGGACCGGCCGGTGCTGCTCGGCATCATCAACACCAACTCGCCCCTGCAACTCGATATTCCGATGGCCGAGGGGCTGATGGCGATGGCTGAACATGGTCAGGTCAACGTGATCACGCCTTTCACGCTGGCTGGTGCGATGGCGCCGGTGACGCTGGCTGGGGCACTGGTCTTGCAACATGCCGAGGCGCTGTGCGGCATCGTGCTGACCCAGATCGTGCGGCCAGGCGTGCCGGTGATGTACGGGGGGTTTACCTCCAACGTCGATATGCGGTCAGGCTCGCCTGCGTTCGGAACTCCGGAATATGTGAAGGCCGCGCAGGTTTCGGGCCAGTTGGCGCGTCACATCGGTGTGCCGTTCCGGTCGTCAAACGTCACAAGCGCGAACGAGGTGGACGCCCAGGCCGCCTATGAAAGCCAGATGTCAATCTGGGGCGCGCTGACCGGGGGGGCGCATCTTCTGAACCATGCAGCGGGCTGGCTGCACGGTGGGCTGACGGCGAGTTTCGAAAAGCTGATGCTCGACGCCGAGATGTTGCAGGCGATGCAGGCCACATTCGCGCCGCTGACGACCGAACTGGACGATCTGGCAGAGGAAGCGATTGCCGGTGTTGGGGCGGGGGGCCATTTCTTTGGCAGCCCGCATACGATGGCGCGTTACGAACACGCCTTCTGGCAGCCGATGCTGTCGAACTGGGACAATCATCCCACCTGGCTGGAACATGGCGCACAAGACGCCCGCACCCGCGCCAACGGCCTGTGGAAGCGGCTCTTGGCGGAATATGAACAGCCCGACCTTGATCCGGCGGTGGACGAGGCCCTGTCGGCCTATGTCGCCCGCCGCACCGAGGAGGGCGGCGCGCCTATGAACTAGCCCGGACTGCGCGTGCGATCAGACATTGGCGGTGCGCAGCGCGGCCAGTATGTCGGGCGTATGGCGGGCGACGAGCGCCTTCAGCATCGCCACCCGGTCGGGGGTGAAATGGTCCTCGACATCCAGAAGGTTGACGGTGGCAACCACCTGGCCATCCTCGGTCACAGGGATATTGACCGCGGACTGGCAGCCGAGGCTGTTGATCAACGCATGATCACCAAAATAGGGCGCGAAATCGGCGGTCCGGTTGGCCACGAAGGTCTGTTTGCCGTCGATGACAAGTTTGCTCCAGTCATCCACATTCATCGGTTTGGTTCCCGTCACCGGATATTCGACGGGATGGGACGTATAGACCCGGCGCGAGAGCCGCGCCTTGCGGTCAAGCTTGGACACGGTGAAAAGCCTGATGCTGACCACCTTGGATATGGTGCGGTGCAAGTCGGCGAAGATAGTCTGCGAGTCGGTCGTCACTTTGTCCCCCAAAGGCCAGAAAGCTGTTGTGTGTCCGGCGGTGCGCCATCTTCGAAAACATCCATCGTGCAAACATGCAAGATGACGGTTTCCCCGTCCGTATGATTCCAGGTGGAATGCAGCGCGCTGGAGGGGAAATGCAAGGAATCCCCGGCTTTCAGCACCTGTTCCCGGCCTGCGATCTCAACCGTCAGCTCGCCCTGCAAGATGAAGAACAGCTCTTCCCCTTCATGGCGGATCGGTTCGCTGCGGTGTCCGGGGGATTCGTGGATCAGCACGCCGTTCAGCACATGGCCGGGAAAGCGCGCCGAGATACGTTCGTACCGAAAGGCGCTGGGGTCCGGGCCGTAAAGCACACGTTCACTTTGCCGGGTCAGTTGATCTGTGCCTTCGGGCTGCGAAAGGAGCCAGGACAGCGGCAGCTCGAGCGCGCGCGCCAGACCGCGCAGCGAGGAAAGCGACGGCGCGACCAGCCCACGTTCGGCCTGTGACAGGAACCCCGCGCTGAGGCCGGCACTGTTGGCCACCTCGACCAAAGTCAGGCCAAGGGCTTTGCGCTTCTTGCGCAAGGTTGCGCCAAGGCGATGCAGCACCGTGGTGTGGTCAGTGTCCATGCCCATGGCATCCTTACATTGGGCCGATTTCGCCTGCTGATGGTACGAAGACCCCTGCGTCTTTCGGTGGGTGGCAGGTGGGATTTTCGCGGATCAGACTCGCCCGACCATAGCACCGGATCGTCCGGGCGGCATAGGAATTTAAGTAATACCAAAATTTGTTGACAGACTCGGAGCGATGATGCCCAATCCGCTCAGGAAAGCCCGGCGCGAGCCGCGAGTCTTTACCAAACCACAAAAAACAGGGAGTTGCAGATGAAATTCGACCCGACCTTTCGGCGGCTCGGGGCCGCTGTCGTTACTGGCCTTCTGATCAGCACCGCGCCCACTGCGCTGTTCGCCGAAACCCCTGCCGATACGCTGGTGATCGCGGATGCGATTGACGATATCGTCTCTCTCGATCCGGCCGAAGCCTATGAATTCTCGGGCCTTGACCTGAACAACAACACTTACGACGCCCTGGTCGAGATTGACCCCGTGACGAACGAACTGGTTCCGGGTCTGTCCGACAGCTGGTCTGTCGCCGATGATGGCGTGACCTATACGTTCCACATTCGCCCCGGTGTGACCTTCTCCTCCGGCAACCCGCTGCGCGCGGAAGACGCGGCTTTCTCGCTTCAGCGTGCGATCAAACTGAACAAGACGCCGGCGTTTATTCTTGGCCAGTTCGGCTGGACGCCCGAGAATGTCGATCAAATGGTCACGGTGGATGGTGAAAATCTGATCATCAAGACCGACAAGGCCTATGCGCCGACCTTCCTTTACAACTGCATGACCTCGGGCGTTGCCTCCATCGTCGACCGCGAAACGGTGATGGCCAATGAGGCCAATGGCGACATGGGCTATGAATATCTCAAGGTAAATTCGGCCGGGACCGGCGCCTATGTGCTGAAAAGCTACAAGCCCAATGAAGGTTATGTGCTGGAGGCGCGCGCGGGCCATTGGCGGGGCGACGCGAAGCTGGCCAAGGTCTTCATGCAGCATGTGCCCGAAGCCGCGACTCAGCGGCTGATGCTGGAAAAGGGTGATATCGACATTTCGCGCGAACTGACGCCCACCGATATCGAAGGGCTGCAGGGCAATGCCGACGTGAAGGTCGAACAGGACGTGGGCGGCCAGATCTTCTATCTGTCATTCAACCAGAAGAACGAGAATTTCAAGAATGCCAAGTTCCTGGATGCGATGCGCTGGGCCATCGACTATCAGGGCATGGTCGACACGTTCCTGAAAGGCACGAACGTCGTTCACCAGTCCTTCTTGCCCAAGGGCTTCCTGGGCGCATTGGACGACACGCCCTATTCACTGGATGTCGAGAAGGCCAAGGCGCTTTTGGCCGAGTCCGGGATCACCGATCCGAAGATCACCCTGTCGGTGCGCAATGCGGCCGACCGGATGGACATGGCCCAGTCGATCCAGAACACGCTCGGTCAGGCCGGGATCACGGTCGAACTGAAAGTGGGCGAAGGCGCCGAACAGCTTGAGGAATACCGCGGTCGCCTGCATGATGCGACGCTGCAAAGCTGGGGGCCGGACTATCCCGATCCGCACACGAACGCATCGACTTTTGCCCAGAACCCCGGCAATGCGGACGAAGACAAGAACACCGGCTATCTGGCATGGCGCAATGCCTATGAGCCAGGGGAACTCGACGCGATGACGCAGGCCGCCGTCGAAGAGAAAGACCCCGAAAAGCGCAAGGCGATGTATGAGGATATCCAGAAGAAGCACCGCGAAACCTCGCCCTTCATCATCCTCAACCAGATCGCTTTCCAAACCGGAATGCGGTCTGGCGTGACTGGCTTCTCGACCGGGGGCGCGGTTGGTAGCGCCGCCTACTGGCTTGTGACGAAGTAAGGACAGGGCACGCCGGGCAAAGACCGTCCGGCGTGCCGTTTCACCCATGACCGATATCGCCGCGCCGTCGCGCTACTGGCAGGGTCTGCGACAGGTCGCAGGCGTTTTGTTTTCGTTGTTTGTCACCTTTCTGGGGCTTTTGCTGGTGACGTTCGTGATTTCGCGCGTGGTGCCGATCGATCCGACGACGTCGATCCTTGGCGAACGCGCCACCGCGGAACAGATCGCCGCCGCGCGCGAGCATCTGGGGCTGGACGAACCGTTGTGGAAGCAGTTCGGCCTTTATGTCTGGCAAGCGTTGCATGGCGATCTGGGGCTGTCGGTGCGCACCCGCGAGCCGGTTCTGGACGAAATCGCCCGCCGCTTCCCCGCGACGCTGGAACTGGCCACCGTGGCCACCATCCTTGGCGTCTTGGCGGGGGTGCCTGCGGGGGTATTGGCCGCAACCAAGCCCGGGTCATGGTTTGACCAGACGGTGCGGCTTGTGGGGCTGATGGGCTATTCGATGCCGATCTTCTGGCTAGGCCTCATGGGGCTATTGCTGTTTTACGGGCAGCTTGAATGGGTCAGCGGACCGGGACGGCTGGATGCGGCCTTCGATATGTTGCTGGAATTCGAGCTCACGCAATATACCGGGATGATCCTTGTCGATACCGCCCTGAACGGCCGCTGGGACATGTTCGCGAATGCCGTCAGTCATATCATCCTTCCCGCCGGACTTCTGGGTTATGTCTCAATGGCTTACATCAGCCGGATGACCCGCAGCTTCATGATGAACGAACTGGGGCAGGAATATATCACCACCGCGCGCGTGAAGGGCATGCCGGAGCGGCGGGTGATCTGGGTCCATGCGCTCAGGAACGTGCTGGTGCCGCTGATCACGGTCGTGGCGCTGTCTTACGCCTTCCTTCTGGAAGGGGCGGTCCTGACCGAGACGATCTTTGCCTGGCCCGGCCTTGGCAATTACATCACCGATGCCCTGCTGGTCGCCGACATGCCAGCGGTTCTGGGCGGGACGGTGGTGGTCGGCATTGTCTATATCGGTCTCAACATGCTGTCGGACATCCTGTACCGACTTGCTGATCCGAGGGCACGCTGATGGGACGAACCCTTGAGTGGCTGCGGGACCAGAACCCGACATCGCGCGGTCAGGCGCGGGCGGCGCAGGCCTATCTCGCGTGGCTGCGGCTCAGACGTAACCCGCTGACGGTGGCGGGGCTGCTGATCTCGGCGATTTTGTTGCTGATGGCGATCTTTGCGCCGCTGATCGCCCCCCACGATCCGATCGCGCAGGACCTGACACGCCGCCTGCTGCCGCCCGGCACCGCGGGCAACTGGCTTGGCACCGACGACTTTGGCCGCGATATCTGGTCGCGCATCGTCTTTGGCAGCCGGATCACGCTTTACATCGTCGCACTTGTCATACTGACCGCGCCGGTTGTCGGCCTGCTGATCGGCACCATTGCGGGCTATTTCGGTGGCTGGACGGATGAGATCCTGATGCGGATCACTGATATTTTCCTGGCTTTTCCTAAACTCATCCTCGCGCTTGCGCTGGTTGCCGTGCTGGGGCCGGGGATGGAAAATGCGGTTCTGGCCATCGCGCTGACCTCCTGGCCGCCCTATGCGCGAGTGGCGCGGGCCGAAACGCTGACCGTGCGCAATTCCGACTATATCGCCGCGGTGAAGCTGCAAGGGGCAGGGGCGTCGCGCATCATCTGGGGCCATGTGATGCCCATGTGCCTGCCTTCGGTCATCGTCCGGGTGACGCTCGACATGGCGGGGGTCATTCTGACGGCGGCGGGCCTTGGTTTCCTTGGCCTCGGCGTGCAGCCGCCCCTGCCCGAATGGGGGCTGATGATCTCGGCCGGCCGCAAGTTTCTGTTCGAACAATGGTGGGTCGCCACCATGCCGGGGCTGGCCATTTTCATCGTATCGCTTGGCTTCAACCTACTGGGTGACGGTCTGCGCGATGTCCTAGACCCGCGGAGCAGCGGCAAATGACGCTTCTGTCAGTCAAGAACCTGCGCGTGACGTTCGATACCGAAGCAGGCCGGGTCGAGGCGGTCAGGGGGGTCTCCTTCGCACTTGGCCGCGAACGGCTGGGGATCGTGGGCGAAAGCGGTTCGGGCAAGACCATGACGGGCCGCTCGGTCCTGCGGCTGATCCGCCCGCCGGGCCGGATCGAAGCGGACGAGATGATCTTTGATGGCCAGGATCTGATGCGGGCTTCGGAAAAGGACATGCGCGCGCTCAGGGGCCAGCGGATTGCGATGGTCATGCAAGACCCGAAATATTCGCTGAACCCGGTGATGAAGGTTGGCGCGCAGCTGATGGAAGGCCTGCGTCAGCGCGACCGTATCGGCCGGGCCGCCGCATACGACCGCGCCATCGCTGCGCTGGAGGCCGTGCAGATCCGCGACCCCGCGCGGGTAATGGAGGCCTATCCGCATGAACTTTCCGGCGGCATGGGCCAGCGGGTGATGATCGCGATGATGCTGATCCCGAACCCCGACCTGCTGATCGCCGACGAGCCGACCAGCGCGCTCGATGTGACGGTGCAGGCCGAGGTTCTGAAGATCCTCGACGATCTGGTCAAAAGCCGGGGGATGGGTCTGATCTTTATCAGCCATGACTTGCGGCTGGTGTCGCGCTTCTGCGACCGGGTTCTGGTGATGTACAAGGGCCGCGTGGTCGAAGAACTGGCCGCACGCGACCTGATGCAGGCCCGCCATCCCTATACTCAGGGGCTGTTGAATTGCCTGCCACGCATCGGCGGCGACCGTGGGCCTCTGCCGGGGCTGGACCGTGCAGCGGAATGGGCGAACTGACATGGCATTCATCGAGATCGAAAACCTGTCGGTGACGTTCCATGCCAAGGGGCGCCATGTCCGCGCCGTGGAGGGCGTCAGCCTGTCGGTCGAGGAAAAGGGCAGTTTCGGGCTGGTGGGGGAAAGCGGGTCGGGCAAATCGACGATCCTGCGCGCGATCTGCGGTCTGGCCCCGGTGACGGGGGGCAGTATCCGTATCGGCGGCGCGCCGGTACCGACGCCACGCGGGCGGGCCTTCGCCGCACAGGTCCAGATGGTGTTTCAGGACCCTTACGCCAGCCTTCATCCCCGCCATACCATCGACCGGGTCCTGTCTGAGCCGTTGGCCATCCACGGCGCCGGCGATGCCGACCGACGAGTGATGCAGGCCCTGACCGACGTGGGTCTGCCCACAAGCTTCCGCTTCCGTTATCCCCACCAGCTGTCCGGTGGCCAGCGTCAGCGTGTCGCCATCGCCCGTGCCCTGATGCTGGAACCGAAGATCCTGCTGCTGGACGAACCCACCAGCGCGCTGGATGCGAGCGTTCAGGCCGAAACCCTGAACCTTCTCGCACGGCTTAGGGCTGAGCGCGGGCTGACCTTCCTGATGGTTTCGCACGATCTCGCCGTTATCGACCATATGTGCGACCGGGTGCTGGTGATGCAGCACGGCCGCGCTGTCGAGGAATTGAGCCGCGAAGACCTCGCCGGTTCACGGATGAAGACGGACTATGCCAGAAGCCTTTTCGAGGCGAGCGCCGACCGGATGTTGTGAGGGGCGTCTGGTCTGACGGCCCTCAGCGATGGTTCACGCCACGCGGGGGCTGCGGCCGGCAGATGACGTTCCGCCCAGTCGAGTGCCGCATCGAGCGAACCGGGAAGCTCTTCGGCCAGCCCATCGGCGAACCTGTCGAATGCGGTCCGGTTGATGCCGTTCACCCCCAAAAGGACCGGCTTTCCCGTTGCCAGTGCCTCGGCGATCAGATGCCGGAAGCCGCGCCCCTCGGCTTCGTGTTTGCCGAACTTGTTCACGATCAGAAGGTCGGCGCCCACCAGACGGGGGGCGACTTCTGCCACCGCCTGTTCAAGCGCCCCCGGATCGAGCCGACAGCCGGTCGATCCGGCGCCAAGGTCCTGATTGATGCGGATCACCGGCCCGTCCGGCAGCACCCGCACATCCATGTCGCAGTGATGGGTGCAGTCGCGTTCCGTGTTGGTCTGGACCGTACCGGCGACCCGGACGCCGCAATCCTCCAGTCTTGCGGCGAGAGCGGCCAGAAAGGCATCCGTTTCGCCGCGTCCGGGCAAGCTGACATAGGCAAGAGACATTGCAGTTCCTTCCGGTCGGTCAGGCCGCGTTGGTTAAGGTGATACCAGCTATATCGGCGCGGGCAATCAGACCTTCGATGTAGGCCTGTGCCGTCGCGGACCAGGCGCGTTTTTCCATCGCCCGGCGCAGCGGTTGTTCCACGCGGTCGAAGGGCAGGACATTCCCCTCGGCGCGCGCATCCAGCCGGATGATGTGAAAGCCGTAGCGACTGCGCACAGGGGCCGGGTTGATCGTGCCTTCGGACATCGCGGCCAGCGCTGCTTCGAACTCCGGCACCGTATCGCCCTGGGTGATCTGCCCCAGCCGTCCGCCGTTTTGCGCGGATTGGCAGGCGGAGCGTTGCCGGGCGATGTCGGCGAACCGTGCCGGATGGGTGCTGAGCTCGGTGCAGATCGCCTGCGCTTCGGCCAGCACCGCGGTTTCCTGTTCCGGCGCGGACAGGGGCAGCAGGATATGCGCCGCCTCGTAAAGTGCGGGCGCGCGGAAGAGATCCGGCCGCGCCGCATATGCGCGCTCGACCTCTGCCGCGCTGACCGGGGCAGGGACGACCGCCTGGTCGAGCACCTGACGCAGCAGGGCCTCCTCGTCGGTTTCGATCTGGCCCGGCGCGATTTCACGTGGTTCAGGGGCAAGGCCAAGGGCCGTGGCCTCTTGCATCAGTAGCGTGCGCACGACAAGCGCCCGGCCCGCAGCCCGCCAGGCAAGACCTGGCTTGCCGGGCGGGGCGGGGTGGTTTTGCGCCTCTGCCGCGATCAGTGCGGCCGGGATGGTCGCGCCATTCACGCTGAGATCGGTCAGGAGTGGGGTCATGGCGGTTACTCCGCTGGATGGCGCTTGCGAGAGCGCACGATTTGATAGCCGGGCCGCCACAGGAACCCGATCGGCGCCGACACGATGTGTACGAGCCTGGTGAACGGGAAGAGCAGGAAGATCGTCAGGCCAAGGAAGATGTGCATCTTGAAGATCCAGTGCACGTCACTGATGTAGCTGGCGGCCTTCGCATCAAAGGTGAAGATACCCTGCGCCCAGGACATGAATTTCACCATCTCATGGCCGTCGAGATGCTGGGCGGAGATGAAGATTGAGCCGACCCCCAGAAGCAACTGCGCCACCAGCAAGATCAGGATACCGGTGTCGGCAAGGGTCGAATTTGCGGCGATGCGCGGATCGTACAGGCGGCGGATCAGCAAGATGAAGCCACCGATGAGCGCCATCAGCCCGGCGACGCCGCCCGCGGCCATGGCCAGGATCTGCTTGGCCCCGTGGGGGATGCCAAGCGCGTCGAAGATCCAGATCGGGGTCAGAAGGCCGATCAGATGACCGGCGAAGATCATCAGGACGCCGAGGTGGAACAGCACGGAGCCAATGACGAAGCTGCGCCGGCGCAACAGTTGGCTGGACTTGGATTTCCAGGTGAACGGATCGCGGTCATAGCGCGCCGCGCTGGCAATGATCATCACGCTGAGCGCGATGTAGGGGTAAATTCCATAGAGGAAATGGTGCATTTTGGCCTCCTATCGGGCCGCAGCCGGGCGGGCCGGCGCGTCCATCTTGGCAAGAATGTCGCGGCTGATCGGGCAGCCGGCGTTCGGGTCGGGGGCGAAGGTGACTTGCGCTTCCTCCCATACGGCATCGAGCGCCGCGAGATCCTGGGGATCATCGTCTGGCTCAGTCAGAAGGGCCGTGGCCTCGGCACTGTCGACGCGCACTTCGGCCAATGCCACCAGCGCCTCCAGCACGCCCGCATAGGCGCTTTGGCGGCGGGTCAGCCGTTCGGCCAGCGCGACAAGGATATGACCTGCGTCGGCCAGGATGGCCTGCGCTTCCCCCAGCGGGCGGGTGGAGAGATATTCCAGAAGAACCGGCAGATGGTCCGGCAGTTCCGTCCCGGAAAGGTCGAACCCGCCTGCGCGATAGGTTTCCAGAAGATCCACCATCGCGCCGCCACGATCCCGGCTTTCGCCATGGATATGTTCGAAAAGGTTGAGCGACAGGGTGCGAGAACGGTCGAAAAGCAGGACATAGGTTTCCTGAAGGTCGTAAATGTCCTCCTTGGCGAGGCTGGCGAGCAGCGGCTCAAGGGCCGCGATCCGCTGGGGGCCGAGCAGCCCTTCGGAGCGAAGCAGGTCACGCAGGGCGGGGATGGCCGCCTGCAGATCGGCCTCGGGGTAGGTCAGAAGCAGGGAAAGTGCCTTGAGCGTCTTCATGACAGGAACTCCGTGGGTGAGCGGAACTTCTTGCCGCCGCCGAACAGCGACCCGCCCGAAGTGCCGGTTGAACAGCCATTGCCATCGGTAAAGCCGCAGCCGCCCTTCAGGTCATAGGCCTGTTCGACCATCTCGCGGTGGGTGGTCGGGATGACGAAACGATCTTCGTAATTGGCAATCGCCATCAGCTGATACATCTCGTCAATCTGGTGTGGCGTCAGGCCAACGCGGTTGGCAACACCAAGATTGATCACGCCGTCGACCGTTTTCGAGCGCATGTAGGACCGCATGGCCAGCATCCGTTCGAGCGCTGCGACCACAGGCGCCTCGTCGCCCGCCGTCAACATATTGGCGAGGTAGCGGACCGGAATACGCAGGGATTGCACGTCAGGCATGTCATCTTGCGCGGCGATCTGTCCGGCGGCGGCTGCGTTCTGGATCGGCGAGAGCGGTGGCACATACCAGACCATCGGCAGCGTGCGGTATTCGGGATGCAGCGGGAAGGCGATCTTCCATTCCATCGCCATCTTCCAGATCGGCGAACGCTGCGCCCCTTTGATCCAGTCTTCCGGCACGCCTTCCTTGCGGGCGGCGGCGATCACCTCTGGGTCGTTTGGATCAAGGAAGACGCCCAACTGCGCGTCATAGAGGTCTTTTTCGCCCTCGACGCTGGCCGCTTGCGCGATCTTGTCAGCGTCATAGAGCATCACACCCAGATAGCGGATACGCCCCACGCAGGTTTCCGAACAGACGGTCGGCTGACCGCTTTCCAGACGCGGATAGCACAGCGTGCATTTCTCCGACTTGCCGGTGGACCAGTTGTAATAGATCTTCTTGTAGGGGCAGCCCGACACGCACATCCGCCAGCCCCGGCATTTTTCCTGGTCGATCAGCACCACCCCGTCATCCTCGCGCTTGTAGATCGCGCCCGAGGGGCAGGAGGCAACGCAAGCCGGGTTGAGGCAATGTTCGCACAGCCGGGGCAGATACATCATGAAGGTGTTTTCATACTCGCCATAGATGGCTTTCTGGATACCTTCGAAGTTGTAATCTTGGCTCCGCTTGGCGAATTCGCCGCCGAGAATCTCTTCCCAGTTCGGGCCCCATTCGATCTTTTCCATCCGCTCGCCGGTAAGCTTCGAACGCGGACGGGCGGTGGGGAAGGCCTCCATCTCGGGGGCTGACTTCAGATGGTCATGGTCGAAATCGAACGGCTCGTAGAAATCGTCGATCTCGGGCAGGTTGGGGTTGGCGAAGATGTTGGCAAGGATGCGCCACTTGCCGCCTTGCTTGGGCTGCAACCCGCCAGAGGCGGTGCGTTCCCAGCCGCCCTTCCAGCGTTTCTGGTTTTCCCAGTCCTTCGGATAGCCGATGCCGGGCTTGGTTTCGACATTGTTGAACCAAGCGTATTCGACACCGTCGCGGCTGGTCCAGACGTTCTTGCAGGTGACAGAGCAGGTGTGACACCCGATGCATTTATCGAGGTTCAGCACCATGCCGATTTGTGCACGGACCTTCATTCCGCAGCCTCCACTTTGGCGGGACGGTCGAGCCAGTCCACCTTGTTCATCTTGCGCACGACGACCATTTCGTCGCGGTTGCAGCCCACGGTGCCATAGTAGTTAAAGCCGTAGGACTGCTGGGCATAGCCGCCGATCATGTGCGTGGGTTTCAGGACCGTGCGCGTGACGGAATTGTGGATGCCGCCGCGCTTGCCGGTAATCTGGCTGCCGGGCGTGTTCACGATCTTTTCCTGCGCGTGATACATGAAGAGCGTGCCATCCTTCATGCGCTGGCTGACGACCGCGCGGGCGGTCAGAACGCCGTTCGAGTTGAAGACCTCGACCCAGTCATTGTCGACGAGGCCTGCGGTTTTCGCGTCATGCTCCGATATCCAGACAACCGGGCCGCCCCTGTTCAGCGTCAACATCAACAGGTTGTCGGAATAGGTCGAGTGAATGCCCCATTTCTGGTGCGGGGTGATGAAGTTCAGGACGACATGTTTTTCGCCCGATTTCAGTGCTTTGGTGGCATCGGCGGAGATGGTCTTCAGATCCACCGGCGGCCGCCAGGCAAGGAAAAATTCCCCGAACGCCAGCATCCATTCGTGATCCTGATAAAGCTGCTGACGCCCGGTCAGGGTCCGCCACGGGATCAGTTCATGGACGTTGGTCCAACCAGCGTTGTAGCAGACCTCCTCGCTCTCGATCCCCGACCAGGTGGGGGAGGAGATGATCTTGCGCGGTTGGACGGCGATGTCGCGGAAGCGGATCTTTTCGTCTTCCTTCACCTCTGCCAGATGCCGATGGCTGATGCCGGTGGCTTTCGACAAAGCGTCCCAGGCCTTGACCGCGACTTCGCCATTGGTTTCCGGCGCCAGCATCAAGATCACTTCCGCCGCGTCGATGGCGGTTTCGATCTTGGCCAGCCCTTTGTTCACGCCATCTTCGTGATGGGTGCCGTTCAGCGCCTTCAGGTGATGCACTTCAACCTTGGTGTCCCAGGAAATGCCCTTGCCGCCGTTGCCGACCTTTTCCATCAGCGGTCCAAGCGCGGTGAAGCGCTTGTAAAGGTTCGGATAATCTCGCTCGACCGCGATATAGGCCGGCGCGGTCTTGCCGGGGATCAGGTCGCATTGCCCCTTCTTCCAGTCCCTCACATGCGGCTGGGCCACCTCCATCGCGCTGTCGTGCTGCAGGGGAAGCTGCACCACGTCGGTTTCCACACCCAGATAGCCGGGCACGATGTCGGAGAGCTTCTTCGCGATCGCCTTGAAGATTTCCCAGTCGGTTTTGGATTCGTAGGCCGGGTCCACCGCCGCCTGCAGCGGGTGGATGAACGGGTGCATGTCACTGGTGTTGAGGTCGTTCTTCTCATACCAGCTCGCCGTCGGCAGCACGATGTCGGCATAGACGGCGGTGGTGGACATGCGGAAGTCGATCGTCACCAGAAGGTCGAGTTTTCCTTCCGGCGCCTTGTCGTGCCAGACCGCCTCGATGGGCTTCTGGCGGCCTTCCGCGCCCAGATCTTTGCCCAAAACCCCATGGTCGGTGCCCAGAAGGTGCTTGAGGAAATATTCATGCCCCTTGCCGGACGACCCCAGCAGGTTCGACCGCCAGACAAACAGGTTGCGTGGCCAGTTTTCCGGTGCATCGGGGTCTTGTGCCGACATTTCCAAGGCGCCGGATTTTAGGTTTTCCGCCACATAGGCCGGAATGTCCTTGCCTGCTGCCTTGGCTGCGCGCGCCACTTCCAGCGGATTGGTGCGAAGCTGGGGCGCGGACGGCAACCAGCCCATCCGCTCGGCACGGATGTTGTAGTCGATCAGGCTGAGTTCCTTCCAGTCGCCTGCGGGTGCGGTGGGCGACAGGATTTCGGCACTGGAAACCGTCTCATACCGCCATTGGTCGGTATGGGCATACCAGGCCGAGGTCGCGTTCATGTGACGCGGCGGGCGCGCCCAGTCGAGCGCGAAGGCAAGGGCCGTCCAGCCGGTTTGTGGGCGCAGTTTTTCTTGCCCCACATAATGTGCCCAGCCGCCGCCCGACTGGCCCACGCAACCGCACATCACCAGCATGTTGATGACGCCACGGTAGTTCATGTCCATGTGGTACCAGTGGTTCATCGCCGCGCCGATGATGATCATCGACTTGCCGCCCGTCTTCTCGGCATTCGTGGCAAACTCGCGGGCGACGTGGATGATCTTGTCGCGCGACACGCCCGTGATGCGTTCGGCCCAGGCCGGGGTGCCGGGGATGTCCTGGTCGTAGTCCTTCGTCACCCAGTCGCCGCCAAGGCCACGGTCGAGACCGTAGTTTGCGGCGAAAAGATCAAAGACGGTGCAGACGGCGGCTTCGCCGTCCGCCAGCGCCAGTTTCTTCACCGGGATGTTGCGGGTCAGAACGTCCGGGAAGTCGCAGGCCGCCCATTGCGTGGTGGCTTGCCCGCCAAAATAGGGGAAGTCGACCGGCAGCGTGCCGTCATTGTCGCCTTCCAGTATCAGCGTGGTTTTGAGCCGCGCCTCCATGCCGGCGGCGCGCTCTTGCAGGTTCCACTTGCCTTCCTCGCCCCAACGGAAACCGATGGAGCCGTTCGGGGCGACCAATTCGCCCGTCTCTTCGGCAAGGGCGACCGTCTTCCAGTCGGGATTGTTCTTTTCACCCAGCTCGCCGATCAGGTCGGCCGCGCGCAGCATCCGACCTGGCACATAGCGATCGCCCTGTTTTTCCAGCCGCACCAGCATCGGGAAGTCGCTGTATTTGCGACAATAATCCTCGAAATAGTCCACCTGACGATCAAGGTGATATTCGCGCAAGATCACATGGCCCATCGCAATGGCAAGCGCGGCGTCGGTGCCCTGCTTGGCATTCAGCCAGATGTCACCGAACTTCGCGGCTTCGGAGTAGTCCGGGCAGACGACGGCGGATTTGGTGCCGCGATAGCGCGCCTCGGTGTAGAAATGCGCGTCCGGTGTCCGGGTCTGGGGCACGTTCGACCCCCAAAGGATCAGGAAGCCCGCGTTATACCAGTCGGCACTTTCCGGGACGTCGGTCTGTTCGCCCCAGGTCATCGGGCTGGCGGGCGGCAGGTCGCAATACCAGTCGTAGAAGGACATGCAGGTCCCGCCCAGAAGGCTGAGGTAGCGCGACCCGGCCGCGTAGGAAACCATCGACATGGCCGGGATTGGCGAGAAGCCGAAGACCCGGTCCGGCCCGTAGGTTTTCGCCGTATAGGCGTTGGCGGCGGCGGTGATCTCTGTCACTTCGTCCCAGCTGGCGCGAACGAACCCGCCCTTGCCACGGATTTTGGTGTAGGAGGCGCGTGCCTTGGGGTCCGCCTGGATCGACGCCCAGGCTTCGATCGGGCCCATGACCTGCCGCCGCGAACGCCAGAGCCTCATCAGCCGTCCGCGTACCAGCGGTGTCTTCACCCGGTTGGCGGAGTAGAGATACCAGCTGTAGGAAGCGCCGCGCGCACAGCCGCGCGGTTCGTGGTTCGGCAGATCGGGCCGCGTGCGGGGATAGTCGGTCTGCTGGGTTTCCCAGGTGACGATCCCCGACTTGACGTAGATCTTCCACGAGCAAGATCCGGTGCAGTTCACCCCGTGGGTTGACCGCACGATTTTGTCGTGCCGCCAACGACCCCGGTATGTATCCTCCCAGTCACGGTTTTCGATGGTTGTCTGGCCGTGACCGTCCGCGAATATATCCTTTCGCAGAGGCTTGAAGAAGTTCAGCCGATCAAGAAGCTGGCTCATGGCGCGTTCCTTTCTGAGTTCAGGCTTGTAGCGTGGCCGCGCCGCGGCCGCGTTCGATGTCATGGAGAAGGCCGCCCCTGCGGGTGTAGTAGACCCAGGTCAGGATCAGGCAGAGGACGTAGAAGGCGCCGAAGAGATAGAGCGCACCCACGGGGCTGCCGGTCAGGGCAAGCGAGGAGCCATAGGCTTTGGGGATGAAGAATCCGCCGTAGGCGCCGATGGCCGAGGAGAAGGCGATGATCGCTGCGCTTTCACGCTCGGTCTGGCGGCGACGTGCCGTTGTGTCGAGGTTCGGCATCAGGCGCGGCACTTCACGGCCCATGATCGCGGGGATCATCTGGAAGGTCGAGGCATTGCCAACCCCGGTCAGGAAGAAGAGCGCAAGGAAGCAGGCGAAGAAGCCGTTGAAAGCGCCGGGCTGTTCCTTGATGCCAAGGAAGTAGATCACACCCCCGACGGCAATGATCATGCCGGCAAAGACCCAGAATGTTACGCGCCCGCCACCAAACTTGTCGGAAACCCAGCCGGTCCCAGCGCGGGAAAGCGCACCGACCAGCGGGCCGAGGAACACATATTGCAGCGAGTTCACATCGGGGAACATGGTCTTGGACAGAAGCGGGAAGCCCGCCGAGTAGCCGATGAACGACCCGAAGGTGCCGATGTAGAGAATGCACATCAGCCAGTTGTGCTTGCGGGCGAAGATGACCGCCTGCTCGCGGAAGCTGGCCTTGGCGTCGGCGATGTCATTCATGCCAAGCCAGGCCATGATAGTGGCTGCAAGGATGAACGGCACCCAGACGAAGCCCGCGTTTTGCAGCCAGAGCTGTCCGCCGTCCTTCGTCACCTGTGCCGCACCGCCCATCGCGCCAAAGACGCCCGAGACGATGACGAGGGGCACGAGGAACTGCATGACCGACACGCCGAGGTTTCCAAGCCCCGCGTTCAGAGCCAGCGCATTGCCCTTTTCCGCCTTGGGGAAGAAAAAGGCGATATTGGCCATCGACGAAGCGAAGTTGCCGCCGCCCAATCCGCACAGAAGCGCGAGTGTCAGGAAGATCACGTAGGGCGTTTCAGGGTTCTGCACCGCGTAACCGATGCCCATGGCCGGGATCAGCAGCGATGCGGTGGAAAGCGTCGTCCACAGTCGCCCGCCGAAGATCGGCACCATGAAGCTGTAGAAGATCCTGAGCGTCGCACCTGACAAGGCCGGCACCGCAGCAAGCCAGAACAGTTGGTCGGGCGTGAAGCCGAACCCGATCGAAGGCAGCTTGGCCACAACCATCGACCACACCATCCAGACCGAGAAGGCCAGGAGAAGGGCAGGGATCGACAACCACAGGTTCCGCCGGGCGATGCCGCGGCCCTGATTGGCCCAGAAATCCTTGTCCTCGGGTTGCCATTCCGCCAGCGTGCGCGGCATCACCGTCTTGCCGGGGATGTGGATTTCCTCAAATTCGGGCAGGGACGGCAGAGTATCGAGCGCCTTGCCCTGTGCGGCACGTTCCATCGCCCGGATCGACATGTGCATCCAGCCGAGAGAGACGGCCACGATCAGCGTCAGAAGCGCGAAGCAGCTGGTGTAGATGCCGGTAAGGTCCAGCAGAGCGCCGAAGACGATGGGCAGGATGAAGCCGCCCAGACCGCCGATCATGCCGACCAGACCGCCGACCGCGCCCACATGGTTGGGATAATAGACCGGAATGTGCCGGAAGACCGCCGCCTTGCCCAGCGACATGAAAAAGCCGAGCGCAAAGAGCGTGCCCACGAACGGCCAGAGGTCCATCTCGGTCGAGAAGGTGATAAGCCCGTCCTTGCCGCGGATCACATAATCGGTCGGCGGATAGGACAGCATGAAGAGGAAGATCATGCTGAAGCCGAAGGTCCAGTAGAGAACCGTACGCGCGCCGAATTTGTCGGACAAGTGCCCGCCATAAGCGCGGAACACCGACGCCGACAGCGAGAACATCGCCGCCGCCATACCGGCTGTCTTCACGTCGACGCCGTAAACATCGATCAGATAGTGCGGCATCCACAGCGCCAGCGCCACGAAGGCGCCGAAGACGAAGAAATAATAAAGCGAGAAGCGCCAGACCTGGAGGTTCTTCAGCGGCTCGAACTGTTCGGCCAGCGATGGTGCGCGCACGCCCTTGGCCCGGCGCTCGACCAGTTCGGGATCGTCCTTGGCGAA
>DAORUY010000014.1:0-26469 GCA_035433445.1 Paracoccaceae bacterium | reverse complement strand
GTCGGCTCGTCCAGCAGCAGGACCTTGGGTTCCAGACAGAGCGCGCGCGCGATGGCCAGCATTTGCTGTTCGCCGCCCGACAGGGTGCGCGACACCTGCCCCAACCGTTCACGCAACCGCGGGAAGAGGTCGAGCACATGATCCCTCACGCGCTGCCCGCGTCGGCGGGTCAGAAGGCCGATCTCGATATTCTCAGCCACTGTCAGATCGCCGAAAAGCCGCCGCCCCTGCGGTACATAACCGATCCCGTGGCGCGGCACTTCGTGCGCAGGCAGGCCGGAAATAACTGTCCCGTCCAGCGTGATCGCCCCGCCTGTGACCGGCACCAGCCCCATGATCGCCTTCATCGCCGTGGACTTGCCCGCGCCATTGCGCCCCATCAGGCAAAGAACCTCTCCCGCCCGCACATCGAACGACAAGGCGCGCAGAACCTGCACCTGACCATAGCCCGCATCAACGGATTGCAGCGTCAGCATTCAGCCCCCCAGATAGGCGGACTGCACCGCCGGATTGGCCCGTATTTCCCCCGGTGTGCCGGTCGCCAGAACCTTGCCGAAGTTCAGGACCGTGATCCGATGGGCAAGGTCCATCACGACATCCATGTTATGTTCGATCAAAAGCACGGTCGTGTCGGGCACGAGCCCGGCAACCAGCGTCTTGAAAAGCGCAATTTCCCCCGCCGCAAGGCCCTGCGTCGGCTCATCCAAGATCAGGAGTTCGGGATGCAACGCCAGGCCCATGGCGATCTCCAGCACCCGCTGATGGCCATACGACAGCGTTCCCGCGATCTGATCGGCGCGATCCTCAAGCCCAACGCGCTTCAGGGCGGCGCGCGTCTCGCTGGCCAGGCGGCGCGCGACGCCCCGGCCTTGCACGGCAAGCGCCACATTGTCGAAGACCGTCAGGCGACTGAAAATCTGGGTGATCTGGAATGTATAGGCGATGCCACGCCTGACCCGCGCATGGGCGGGCAGGCGGGTGATATCCTTGCCGCGAAAGCGGATCGCGCCGGATTGCACCGGCGTGCGCCCCGACAGAAGGCTGACGAACGTGGTCTTGCCGGCGCCATTCGGCCCGATCAGCGCGTGAATCTCGCCCGAGCGCAGGTCGAAATCCACGCCATCGACCGCCTTCAGCCCGCCGAAATGCCGGGTCAGATCGCGCGCCTCCAGCAGCGTCATGGCAGCCATTTCGCCCCCCTGTCCCTAAGCGCACCCAAGATCCCCTTTGGCGCGAAAAGGACCAAGGCCACCAGCGCGACACCCACCACCAGCAAGGTGGCCGAGGTCACGTCAGCCGCATAAGCGATCAGATAGAACATCAAAAGGCAGCCGATGAATGGCCCCGCCACCGTGCCCGCGCCCCCCAGAAGTACCCAAAGCATTGGCAGGATCGAATATTGGACCGAGGCAAGACTGGCCCCTGCATAACCGAAAAGCACCGCATAGGCCGCCCCCGCCGCCCCAGCATAAAGGCCCGAAATCACCAGCGCGATCAGCTTCACCCGGAACGGGTTGTAACCCAGCATCCGCGCGCGCTCCTCATTTTCACGCATCGCCACCATCACCCGCCCGAACGGGCTGCGCACCAGCCACAGGCAGAAGAATATCCCCACCGCAAACAGCGTCAGCGCCACCAGATAGCGCGTGCCTTCGTCGGAAAGGTCCAGCGGGCCGATCCGGCGCAGAGGTTGCGCAATGACAATCCCCTCATCCCCGCGCGTCCAGCGGTTGAGATACAAGACCGTCAGATACCCCGCCTGTGCGAACATCAGCGTGACGATCATGAAGGCCGTGCCCGCCGTGCGCAGCGCCAGAACCCCGACCGCCCCGGCCATCAACCCGCCCGCCACCATCCCGGCCACCATCGCCGGGCCTGCCGACCACCCCATGAGCGTGATGAGAAGCGCGGCCTTGTAAAGCCCCGCCGCGAAGAAGAGCGCATGTCCCAGGCTCAGCATCCCGGTATAGCCGAACGCGATGTTGTAGCCGGTCGCATACACGGCCAGCACCATGATCCGCGACAGATTGCCATGGTGGTATTCGGGCAAGATGAAATGCCCCGCGAACAGCAGGCCGATCAACCCGACATGAAACCAGAGCGCCTGATCCTTCACGCCATGCGCCTTCATGCCATCCGCTTTCCGAACAGGCCCTGCGGGCGGAAGACCAGCACGAGGGCCACCAGAAGGGTGCCGACGATCTTGGCGAAGGTCGGCGGGAAGAAGAAGGCGGTCGACAGGAGCCCATCAAGCAGCCCGATGATCAGCGCGGCGACAAGCGTGCCGCGCAAGCTACCCAGCCCCCCGATGATCACCACGGTGAACGCCAGCAACAGCGGATCGCCCCCCATCAGATAATGCGCCTGCTGGATCGGCACGACCAGCACTGCGGCAATGGCCGCCAGCGCTGCACCAAGCCCGAAGACCCCCGCATAGACCCGGTCGACGTTGATCCCGAAAGCCTGCGCGGTCGTCCGGTCGATCTGGGTTGCGCGCATCACCAGCCCGATCTTTGTGCGGCTCAAGAGCAGCCACACCAGCCCCAGAATGATCAGCGCCCCAAGGATCACGCAGAGTTTGTAACCGGAATAGCCGAACCACGGCAGCTGAATGCGGAAATCGAACGGCGGCGAAACCGGCCGGGCATTCGGGCCGAAGAAGGTCAGCGCCGCCTGCTGAAGGATGTAGAGAAGCCCGATGGTCGCGACGATGGTCGCCTCGGGTTCATAATTCAGCCGCTTCAGGATCAGCCAGTCCATCGCCATCGCAATCGCAGCAACGATCAACGGACACAGGATCAGCGCGACGCCGAACGCCACTGCGGGCGGGCCGGGCACCCACTGGCCCATGAACCAGGCCAGCACTGCCCCCAGCATGAAGAACTCGCCATGCGCCACATTGACCACGCGCATGATGCCGAAGGTCAGGCTAAGGCCCACGGCGGTCAGCGCCAGAACGGCCGACGTGACCAGCCCCTCCATCACCGCCAGCAACAGCAAAGGTCCGAACTGCACCAAAATCCCCCTTGCCAAAGGCGGGGGCGAAAACCGCCCCCGCCGGCTCTGATCAGAGCGCCTGGCTCGTGTAATCCACCTCGTCGGGATACATCCCGTCCTCGATGGAGGTCTTGTGAACCACCGTCAGCTTGCCCGCTTCAACCTTCGAGATGTTCTGGATACCGAAGGTCTGATGGGTCTTGCCGTTGAAGGTCTTGGCACCTTGCGGGTGATCCTCGCCTTCCTCAAAGACGGTCATCGCTTCCACCGCCTCGACGAACTTCGGTCGGTCGGCCGGTCCGGTGTAACCAGATGCCTCCATCCCCGCCTTGATCACCGAAAGCGTCTCCCACACAGAGAACATGTGCGAATAGGTCGCCACATCCGCCGCGTCGGTGGCCGAGGCACCGTTGTCATCGACACCGACCGCCGCGCGATAAGCGGTTTCCGCCGCCGATGCATCGGCCTGCTTGTAGCGCGGATGGGCTTCCCAGAAGTGCGACCCTTCGAGGAACTCTAGCCCCGGCGAAGCGATATCGACCGCTTCGAGTGAATCCATGAAACCGAAGAGCTGCGGGCGCGCGCCCGTTCCGTAGAACTCGCCCAGCTCCTTGACGAAGGTCAGGACGGCGGGGCCGACCATCACGTGATAGATCACTTCCGTTTCCGCCGGGATCTGCGGGAAATAGCGGGTGAAGCTGGTTTCCGTCGGCGGAATGGCGATCTGGGCGATCACTTCGCCCCCCTGAGCGGCACAGGCAGCGCTGAAATAGTCGCGGTGATCATGGCCGAAGGCGAAGTCCGGGAAGATCATCGTGACCTTCTTGCCAAGGTTTGCGGTGACGAAGGGCGCCATCGCCTGCACCTGGCTTTTCACATCGGTAATGCCGGGCTGCATCGTCCAGCGGTTCAGCATGCCCGAGGCGACATGGTGGCCTTCGGAGCAGACAAGGTAGGGCACTTTCAGTTCCGCCGCACGCGGTGCAGTGCCGATCACGACATGGCTGAAGAGCGCGCCGAACACCAGATCGCACTTGTCGTCCGTGGCAAGCTTGCCGAACACCTCGGCGCCGCGCGCCGGGTCGGTTGCATCATCCTCAAAGAGGATCTCGACCGGCCGTCCGCCGATGCCGCCCGCGGCATTGATCCGCGCCAGCGCGGCCGTCGCCGTACGTTCATACCAGCGGCCATAGGAAGCGCCGATACCGGTTCTGTGCAGTTGGAAGCCCAGCCGGATCGGTTCTGCGCTTTGCGCATTCGTATAGCCGGGAAAGAAGCCCCCGGCGGCAAGGGCACCAACACCGGCCATACCCTGAAGCACAGCACGGCGGTTGGGTTTGAGGGGCAGTCCTTTGGTCATGTCCGTCTCCTCTCGCTGTTGGGACGCGGATCCTTCTGGTGCCGCGCCGTCTTGGAAAATTTGTTTGCATACATAAAAATCATTATTTTTCAGCCTATTGCAGGCGCGGACAGTAGCCACAGCCCGAAGCAGGTGTAAAGCACCATCAACAGAATCATGGGGATCTGCGCGGCCATCGGAACCGTGCGCCCCCTGTCGCGCACCATCCGTTCGACCAGCAGGACCGCGACCAGATGGGCAGCAAGGATCACGGCAAACTGCACCGACCAGATGCGCCAGACCGAAGCGCGGTCCGCCAGAAAACCGAAGCCCACCGAATGAGGACCGAGGCCCAGAAAATCGTCACCCCGGTCCAACGGATCGGACAGGGCGGCTAGTGCATACTGCCCATCCGTCAGAAGCGCGGTCAGGTAATGGGCAATGTGATACCCCGCCGCGATCGGCAGAAGCGACAGGCACAAAGCCCCGTAGAGCGCCCGCCCGTCCCCGCCCACCGCCCGACGGAGCGGGGCCGCAGCCAACAGGATCAGGCCCGCCATCAGCACCCACATGCCCGCGAGCCCCGCGCTGTTCACCCCCACCACCGCCGACCGGCCGGGATAGTCGAGCGGATTGAGACCGATGGCCGCCACCCACCGGAAGGTTTCGTGCAGTCCGTCGAAACTGACCGAGGCAAGTGCAAGGGTCACGAAAGCGATGGCTGAAACCGACAGGGCAGGCATCGCCAAGACCTGCGTGCCGGGCAGACCTGCCATCACCCGCAGATGGCGCCCGTCCCGCTGCGCCCAGAAAGGGGCAATCGCTGCGACATAGGTGAAGAAGACGGTCAGAAACTCGCCTTTGCTGAGCCAGTCTTCGCCCTCCAGCACAGCAAATGTGAAGATGACCAGCCAGTAAACACCCGCCACCAGCGCGAGCCGGGCCGGATCGGCGGGCGCGAGCGAGATGATCTCGAGCCAGGCAAAACCTAAAAAGCCAAGAACCGCAGGCCATTGCCCAAGCCGCACCAGCCCGATCCCGCCCGACCTGCCCAGAAGCGCCCTGAGGCTGCGGACCGGGCCGCTCCAGGGGCTCAGATCCTGCCAGAGGTTGCCGAATAGCGCCTGAAGCAGGGTCAGGCCGACCCAGACCAGCACCCAGATCGTCAGGGGCAGCAGGTTTTCGGCCGGGTCGCGCGGGCCAGCAACGCCTAGAAAGACCAGTCCGGCAAAAAGGAAGGCCGCGATCCAGCTTGTCAGCCCTTCGGGCAGAATGGCCGGACGCGAAAGAAGTATCCGGGGCGCGAAGGTGGGCAATCGCACGCCCCCCGCCGCCAGAAGCGCAGTCAGGGCCACAATGACCCCCGCCCCCCAGATGAAGCCTTTGGTGGGCAGGGTCAGCAGGACCGCTCGCTCGCTCGCATGGGCAAGCGCTGGTCCGGGCATCAGGAAAAATCCCGCGATGGCCCCCCGCCCCTTCATCAGCGCAGACCATCCTCGCCCTTGACCTGATGCAGCTCCAGCCCGCCCATCCGGCTGTGAATCCGACCGCCTTTCGACATGGCGAGGACGAGAAGGATTTCGTCATCCCGCGGCCCGTCGGGCATCGAGACGGTCATCGCGTCGAAATGGCTGCGCACATAGGCGGCATTGATATGGCCGAGCGGCACATCAAGCGTCGATCCCATCGCGCCGACCTTCATCGCCGAGGGCACGATGGCGCGGCTTTCGCCCAGAAGCGCGCGCATCGCATAGCCCCCCGGCACATGCCAAAGCGCGCCATGCTCGGTCTCTCCCTTCGCGCCGACGATGGCACCCTTGCCGTAGCCGTCGATCCCTTCGCGCCCGCCCAGGGCGGCGATCAGCCGTTCGGACATCAGCAGGCCAAGGGGCTTGAGATCTTCCATCGCGGGTTGCAGGTCGGCCTCATACCGGCCCGCGAACGGGTTGGAGACGAGGGCAAGCACCGCCGCCCGAACGCGGGGAGCGGGCGCATCCGCGCCGCCGTCATGATGGATTTCCTCGGTCAGGACCGAGAGTTTGCGCAATCGAAAGTCAGCCATGGGCGGTCTCCGTCATTCGGGTTTGTCTGGTCATTTCGCCCCCTTCGGGGTCGATCCGCCGGGGAGGCGCTGCCTCCCCCGACCCCTCCGGGATATTTGGGGACAGAAAATGCGGAAGGGCGGAAAGGATGGTTTGTCGACCCTGCAGGAAAAGGGCCGCGCCGTCGATCAGCCCTTTTGCCCGCAGTGTAACCGCCTCGGCGCGACCTGAGGCAAGGGCGCGGGTTTTGTCAGGCTCGCTCAAGGGGGCGACGGCGGTCGTGACCGGGATGACACCAAGGTCGCTGTCGGCCTTGATCGCGATGGCCGGGGCGCGGGTGATCGCCGGGTGGCCCGGCAGGTCGACGGCATTGGCGATGATCGTTGCAGCCGCGTCCGCCATGGCCGCGCTTGGGGCCAGCACCGTGACCGCATCGGCGATGCCGCGCGAGAAGGACCGGCCGCGCCAGCCGGAGGTGGCGATGCCGCGGACGGGATCGCCACACTGGATCGCGACACGGTCGGGCAGGCCGGGCCGGGCGGCAATCGCCGCGGTCAGGGTTTCGCCCTGCGTCAGGTGAAGGGCGATGTCACCGCCGTTGTTCACATAGGCCTTGGTGATGCCCGGCCCGACAAGGTGGGCCATGATCTCGTCGGCAACCGCACCCGCGACCGCCGCCATCGGTGTGATGAAGGTGGGCCGGAAGGGGCGGACAGCCGCAGCCATGGCGCAGGCGACAGGCCCGGATACCGGCAGATCATCGGGCGAGCGCAGGGCCGCGAGTTCGGCGACCATCTCATCCAGAAGCGGCGCGAAACGCGTCCAGGCACGGGCATAGGCGGCCTTCACCCGGTCCGCATCGCCCCAGGCCTGCACGATCAGATCCATCGGTCCGTGATGGAGATGCAGCCGTCCGTCCGGCAAAAGGCGCGCAGTTGCCGTCATCTGGCGCCGCCCGGCCAGTGGTCGAGTTTGCCCGCCACTGTGTATTCGCCCCCGGTCGCTGCGATATCGTCAAGCGAGCGGATCGCCCCCTCGTGTCCGCCAAGCGCCACATAGGCGGCACGGGGCAGGGTGAATTCCAGCGGCGCGACCAGGGCGGGGGTCGGGACGTAGCCAAAAGCACCCTTCGGCAAGGCGGTCACATCGACCATGAAGGTAATGCCGCCACCCGGCCAGACGTAACAAGGCGCCCCCCCCGAGGTAAGGCGGGTTTCCCGCCCTTGCACCGAGCGCGTCAGCCGGACCGGATTCTTCGTCACGCCCGCCCGCAGGCTGCCCCCAGCACCGCCCATGAACAGCACCGTACAAAGCGAAGGTTCGCAGTTTTCGTCGATGAGCCGCACCGTCGCCTCCAGTGCCGCAGGCAGCGGCTGGCGTAACGGTTCCAGCGCCTCGTTCAGCACGTAGTAGGCATATTCCTCGCCGGTGGTAGAGACCATGAGAAGTGTCAGCCCTGGGCGCGCACCTTTCGCCGGGTTCCAGGGACCGATGATTTCCAGCGGGTCGGTCAGCCGGGTGCCGCCCCAGCCAAGGCCCGGCTCCGACACCCGGAAATAGCGGCCGGGGGTCGACCGGTGGCCCTTGATCTTGATGCCCGTTTCGGCCCAGCCCAGCACCTTGCCCGCCTGATGTTCGGAGACGACGCCGGTGATGTGGTCGTCCACCACCACCACCTCGTCCACCAGCCCTTTCCAGCCGGCCGCGAACATGCCGATGGTGGCCGATCCGCACCCAACCCGCATCCTTTGTTCCGGCTTGCCATCCACGATCGGCGCGCGGCCCGCCTGCACCACCACCTCGGACCCATCGTCGATGGTCAGGGTGGCCGCGTCGCCATTGCAGAGCGCCAGGAGCGTTGAACAGGTGATCCGGCCTTCGGGCTTGCTACCGCCCGTCAGGTGATGGACCCCGCCGAGCGACAGCATCTGGCTGCCATATTCGGCGGTCGTGACATGGCCGACGGCTTCGCCCCCGGCCCGCACAATGGCGCCTTCGGGGCCAAGGAAGCGGTCAGTGTCGATCTTCACCTTGACCCCGCAATAGGAAAAGATCGCCTCGGTCACCACCGTGACCATGTCGGCGCCGTCGATCTGGCTTGAGACGATGAAGGGGGCAGGCTTGTAGTCGGGATAGGTCGTGCCGGCACCGATTCCGGTAACGAACGCATCGGCGGGGCGAATGATTTCCCCGTCCCAGGACGGCTCGGCGAAAGGCACGACCCGCCCGCCCTGTTCAAGCGTGCGCGACAGGATCGTCACGGGATCGCAGCGTACGATCCGGCCCCGGTCATTGGCATAACGGTCGCAGGCGCCGGTCTGGCCGGGGGCGATGTAGCACATCACCGGGCAGGCATCGCAGCGGATCTTTTCAGAGGCCTGCATGCCAGTCCTCGCACGGTTGCGGGGCGGTGCAACGGGGGGCTGTCTGCCCCCCGCACCCCCCGAGGATATTGACACAAAGAAGAAACATCAGCCCTTCCCTTCGTTGATCGCGGCCAGAATCCGGTGGGGCAGGACAGGCAGGCGGGTGAGGGCGACACCCGTTGCATGGCGGATGGCATTCAGGATCGCGGGCGCGGTCGGGATCAGCACATGTTCGCCAAGCCCCTTCGCCCCGAACGGTCCTTCGGGATGGGGCACCTCGATCAGGATCGACTCGACAGGCGGCACGTCGCCCACCGTCGGGATCAGATAGTCATGCAGGTTCTCGGTGCGGCCCGGCACATACTCTTCCATCAGCGCCATGCCAATCCCTTGGGCGATGCCGCCCTCGATCTGGCCTTCGGCAAGGGTGGGGTTTATCGCCCGGCCGACATCATGGGCGGCGGTGATCTTCAGCAGCTTGACCGTGCCAAGCGCCGTGTCGACCGCCAGTTCCACAATCTGCGCGCCGAACCCATAGACGGCATAGGGCTTGCCCTGCCCGTTTTCATCAAGCGGGCTCGTGGGCGGATCATAGGTTTCCTCAGCCATGAGGACAAAGCCATGCGGCCCGGGGGGCAGCGCCGAAAGATCAAGCGATCCGCCGGTGTCCGACAGGATCAGCGACCCCTGAAGCGTCAGCCGCGCCGCCTCGCCCCAGTTGCCCAGGCGCAGGATGGCCGCCCGCAGGTTTTGCCCTGCCGCCAGCGCCGCGCGGCCGGTCACATAGGTCTGGCGCGAGGCGGAAGTCTTGCCCGCGTCGGGCGTCAGGAACGTGTCGGGGCCGATCAGCCGGAAGGCCGCGACCGGCAGGCCAAGAGCCTCGGCGCAGATCTGCGTTATGACGGTATTTGACCCCTGCCCGATGTCAGTCGCGCCCTGATGCAGGACGAGCCCGCCTTCAGCCGTGAGCCCCACGCGGATCGTCGACGGGTTCGGCAGCGAGGTATTGCCGCAGCCATACCAGCAGGAGGCGACACCAACCCCACGTCGCGACAGACCCGGCACGGTATTGGCCCTTGCCGCGTCGGCAAGCGCCCGCTGCCAGTGGGGGCGCAGGGTCGCAAGGCATTCATGAATGCCCGTCCCTTCCATCACCTGTCCGGTCGCGGTCTGGTCGCCATCGCGAAGCGCGTTGATCAGGCGGAACTCCAGCCGGTCGATCCCGGCGGCGTCTGCCATCTGGTCGAACAGGGTTTCCTGCGCGACCGCCGCTTGCGGCACACCGAACCCGCGAAAGGCCCCCGCGACCGGGCCATGGGTGTGGATCGCCCGTGCCCGCGCCGTGACATTCGGGATGCGGTAGGGCCCGGTTGCGTGCACCGGCACCCGGTTCGCAACCGTTGGTCCCCAGCTCGAATAAGCGCCGGTATTGAAAATCCCGTCGAAGTCGAGCGCCAAGAGCCGCCCCCCAGCATCGCAGCCGATCTGCGCCCTGATCCGCGCCGGATGGCGTTTGGTGGTCGAGGCCATGCTTTCGGCACGGCTGTAGGTCATGCGCACTGGCCGCCCGGTCTTGAGCGCCGCGAGGCCAAGGAGCGGCTGAAGCGAGATATCAAGCTTAGAGCCAAAGCCACCGCCGACCGCCGACGGGATGATCCTGACCCGCTCGGGCGGCAGGGCAAGGATCGCGGCCGTGTCGTCGCGGTCCATCACCGGGGCCTGGGTACAGGCGCGGATGACCAGCACATCGCCGTCCATCCAGGCCGAACCGGCTTCGGGTTCGATATAGGCATGTTCTACGAAAGCCGTCTCGATCTCTGCCTCGGCGACATGGGCCGCACCGGCCAGCGCGGCACTGGCATCACCTCGGCGCACGAAGCCTTGTGTCAGTTGGTTGCCGGGGCGGGTAGCGTGCAGCAGATCCGCCGCCTCCATTGCCGCAACCGGATCGGTCAGGGCGGGCATCTCCTGCCACTGGATCGGAAAGCCCGCCAGACCGGGGTCGCTCCCGTCATCCTCGAAGGCGACCAAGGCCACGGCTTCACCGCGAAAGCGCGTCGCGCCTTCCGCCAGCGCGGGCTGATCGGCAAAGGCCGGGATCACGCCAAAGGCGTTGCGGCCCGGAATATCGGCGGCGGTGAAGATCGCCGCCACACCCGGCGTCGCAGCCTGCCAGCTGGTCAGACCGCCAAACCGGAACCGCGCGTGGGCATGCGGGGCACGCACGGCCTTCAGAACCAGCCCGCCCGCCTGCCACTGATCGGCACCGAAAAGGTCACGCCCTTCGACCTTGGGCGCGCCGTCCAGCCGGACAATCCGCTCGCCCACCGCACCCGATCCCGCAGGCGTCGCACCACCCCCGCAATCCAGAACCGCCGCAATGATCTTCCGGTAGCCGGTGCAGCGGCACAGAACGCCGCCCAGCGCCTCTTCGACCTCTGCCTCGGTGGGTTGCGGCACTTCGGCAATCAGCGCCGCCGCCGCCATCAGCATGCCGGGTGAACAAATCCCGCACTGAGCCGCCCCGTGCCGCAGGAAACTTGCCCGCAGCCTGTCGAGGACCGGGCTTTCGCCCTCGATCGTCGCAACGTCCCGCTCTGCCACCTGCGCCACGGGGGTCAGACAGGCACAAACCGCTCGGCCCTCAAGAAGCACCGTGCAGGCCCCGCAGTCGCCCGCATCGCAGCCGACCTTGGTGCCGGTCAGCCCGCACTCCTCGCGCAGAACCTCTGACAGCCGCCGCGTCGGGGGGGCGCTGATCCGCCGGGACACACCGTTCAGGGTGAAGTGCACATCAGCCATCCGCACCCCCGCCCAGATCGCTCAGCCCGCGCCGGATCAGTTCCGCGGCCGCACCCGCACGGTAGTCCGCCGTCGCGCGGATGTCGTCAAGGGGCGCCAGCGCCGCCGCCACGACCCCATTGCTCACACAGGCCTGCGCCGCCGAAAGCGGCTGGTCACGCAACGCCGCCTCGACTTCGGGCAGGCGTCGTGCCACCGCCGAACAGGCCCCGACCGCAATCGCCGCATCGGCGATCCGTCCTTCCCGTTCCACCAGCCGGACGGCGACCGAGGCAATTGAAATCACCAGATACTTCCGCGCGCCCAGCTTGCGGAACACCGCGCGCCCAGCCAGCGCTGAACGCGGTATGACGATAGCCGTCACGAGTTCGCTGGGATGAAGCGCCGTCCGTCGCGACCCTGTGATGAAATCGGACAGGGGCAGAAGCCGCTGTCCCGCAGCGCTGGTCAGTTCTATCGCAGCATCAAGTGTCAGAAGCGGCGGCACGCCATCGGCAGCAGGTGAAGCATTGCACAGGTTGCCGCCGATCGTGCCCGCATTCTGGATCTGCCGTCCGCCGACCTCTCTCGCGGCTTGCTGCAACCCGGCAAGCGCGGGCGGCAGCGCCGCAGATGCAATCGCCGACCAGCTGGCACAGGCCCCTATTCGCAGGCCGCGCGGACCAAGCTCGATCTGGCGCAGGGCTTCGATCGCGGTCAGGTCCAGTATGTCACCCGAAAGCGTCCGGCCCGCTGTGGCGGGGTAAAGGTCCGTACCGCCCGCCAAGGGCCGGAACGGCCGCGCGCCCAGAAGGTCAAGCGCATGGGCCAGACTTGCCGGACGTTCATATAAGCCGCTGCCTGCCACCCGTTCCGTCACCCGATCCCGCGCTCCCCCGCCTCAAAGATCGTATGTATACAAACTACTTTGCGCCCTGATTGTGGATTCTGTCAACGCCCGGTCGATGCCCGCGCTTGCGTGGACGCCCTCATGGCGCTATCGCGAACAGGTGGAGAAAACCAGCGCCCCCTATGCCCTCGATGACCAGATCGGTTTCGTGCTGCGCCGCGTGACCCAGCGCCATATCGGCATTTTCACCGGAGCCATCGGCGCAGTCACCACCACCCAGTTCGCGGCACTGGCCAAACTGGCCGAACTCGGCCCCTTGTCGCAAAACCACCTGGGCCGCGTGACCGCGATGGATGCCGCCACCATCAAGGGCGTCGTCGACCGGCTCAGGCGCGAAGGGCTGGTCGCCACCGCCGACGATCCTGACGACCGCCGCCGCCTGACCGTCGCGCTGAGCACACGGGGCGCGGAGCTTTTCGCGCGCCTCGCCCCCACTGCTATCGACATCAGCGCCGAAACCCTGGCGCCCCTTACCCCGGCAGAGCGTGAGCAGCTTCTTGCGCTTCTTTCTCGCCTGACCTGAACGCCCCCGCAGAATCCGGGTGACGCCCGCGCGCGGCCCGCATAAGATTTTCCCGTCCGGGTCTGGTATTCGACATGCCCTGCCCAATATTGTAAACACGATTAACATCAGGAGACCCCGATGGCCGATTTCGACGCTCAGATCCTTGAAAGCCAGAAACAGGTGGCCGAAGCGCAGGCCAAGATTTCTGCGGTGACGGCCAAGATCGACGCCGTGAAGGCCGGTCAGGGCATCGACATCGAAAACGCCACGCTCGACGCGGTGCACAAACATGTCGACGTGATGAACGCCAATATCGCCGAGCTGATCATGGGGCTGGACGATGTGACGGCGGGCTTTTCCAAGGATTTCGACGAAATGCGCTCGAAAACCGGGTGGGAGACCTTCGTCGGCATCTTCTCGGACGCGAAATCCGAATCGTTGCGGCAGGAACGGCTGCGCACGGCGAGCGTTGATGAAAAGCTTCAGGACCTGATCTCCAAGTCCGATACGATCGTGAAACTGCTGGAAAACCAGCTGAACACGCTGAACGAACATAAAGCGCGGGTGGAAAAGAACCTGACCGAAACCCTGACCGACCGCGAGACGACAGTGGGCGAGTTGGAATCGGTCCGCGCGACGATTCAGGCGATGGACCCCAAGATCATCGAGCTGGAAAACAAGATTTCCGTCGAACAGGACGCAGCAGCGCGCACCAAGCTGGAAAGCGAACTGGCCGAACTGAACAAGCAGCACAATGCGCTGGTGCAGGACGAACAGGTCAAACTGGCCAAGTCGCAAACGCTGGAACGCTATATCGAAACCGGCAAGACCTGGGTCGACAGTCTGCAAAATCAGGCCGCGACCCAGATGGTGCTGATCAACAAGCTGCAAACGGACACCAAGCAACGCGTGGTTCTGTATGACGCGCTGACCAAATCGCTGAAAACCGCGCAGCAGCAGGACGTGGCCCACCGGATCAACGAAATCGGGGTGGAAACGGACAAGGAAGCCCAGGCCGCTATGGCCGCCATTGGCGTGGCCACCAACGACCGGATGGCCGACATGATGGAACGGCATGAGGCCGACATGGTCTTCGCCAAGAAGGTGCTGGAGGAGAAGGCCAAGGCCGATGAGCGGTTCGCGCGGAGGTTCCAAGCGATTGTCGAGAAGCACGACAAGAACCTGTATGGGGGATGAGCTTCTGGCGGCAAATATGCGTTGCGCTCGTATCTGGGGTTTTCCTGCTACTGGCGGCCTACTTGATGCTCCATGTGGAAGCCGATGTCTGCACGTGGGCCGCACAGCACTCCAATTCCACCAATAGCTGCACCCTCTTTCATGGCGCTGCAATGACTGTTCTTGTGCTGGCAATCTCGACGCTTTCGTATTTGGTAATAATGCGCGCATGGACCCGCCTCTGTTTTCATTTTTATTGCGCCCAGCAAGACAGGCGCCCCAGGTTCCGACGTTACGCCCGGTATATCCAGGAAGGAGAACTCTTAAGTTGGTACGTGGGAGCATCGGACTTTACGGGGAAGCTATAGATGCCCGAAACTGACCTCACCAACGACCACAAGGCCCTGACCGAAGATCAGGCCGCCCGGCGCTATTTCCGCAAGTTCGGGCGGATCACCGAGCTTTTGACTGGCGTTGCAGGCGCAATGGCGAAGGAGGGCGGGATTTCGACCCTCGATGCCGAGGTGCTGGCGGATTATGTGTCCGCCATCGCCTCGACCTTCCGGGCGCTTTCGATGAAATATCTGATCGCCGGGCGGCTCAGGACCGGCGCGCGGCATCTGACTATCGACTTCCACGAAAGCGGTTTTCCGGTCTTTCAGGAAATCGTGACACTTGCCAATGACACCGCGCAGGCGGGCACGCATCTGGCCACGCTTCCGCCCGCCCCCACACTGAAAGACGAGATGGTCAAGATCATCCTGTCGGAACGCCGCGCGCCGGTGGAACTGCAATATGCCCTGTCGCAGCGGATCTATTTCGAACGGCTGGCCAAGGGTGGCCTTTTCTTCGCGCAGATGCATCCGCAGGCCCGCTGGCTGGAGGATCTGCCGTCGGGCAGGCGCAAATTCCTCGTGCATTGGGCGGTCTATGACAGCCAGATGAATGTGCCCGTCGTCTATCTTCTGGAATGTGAGGACAGCGCGCGCACGGCCCTGCCCAAGGACAGCGCCCGCTGGCCCGCCGTGCAGGCGCATCTTCTGGCGCAATCGGTGGGCGGGCTGAAACTGCTGACCATCGCCAAAGGTTTCGACAAGGATTTCGAAACGCTGCACCCCAAGCGCCTGCGCCGCATCTTCCTTGGTCCGATGTATTCGCAGGCCTATACGCTGCAAACCGGCCCGATCCGCGATGTTCTGTCTGATGCCCGCGCGGGCGAAGGCGAAGACTGGGCGCTCGCCTGGACGGTCGAGGAATTGCTGAGTGAACGGGCGGAGGTCGAGAAGGGCTGGTTTTCGGAAACCGAAACCCAGGTCTTCAAGCTCGACCCCCTGACCGGCGGGACGGAGGCCGGGGCGACCGCCACCATCCGCAGCCTGATCGTGCCGGAGCGGGTCTTTCAGGCTTTGGCCGAGAAAGACCCCGAAGGGTTCCGCAAGGTCCGCAAATATGTGGTGAGCAAGGACGGAAGGGTGGCGCTGCAAAATTGACGCCCGGCCCGGGGGTTTCACACCCCCGGACCCCCGTGGGATATTTTAGGATAGAAAATGAGGATGAAGGCATGAGTGCGCCGCGTGACGAGATGGAACTGAAAGAAGAAGCAGTCCGCGCCCATTATGCCGCGGCGGCCGGGATGCTTCAGGGGTTCGATCATGCGCCGCGTCTGGGCAAGGTGCGCGAGGCGGAAGCCGTGGAACGCTCGCCCGGTATCGGCACCCGGCCCCGGTTCCGGTCCACCACGCCGGGGCTGATCACCCAGTCCACGGCCCGGCCCGCTGGTGTGCGGCTGATCGAGCGGGTGGAGGCAGTGGGCGGCGATGATCCGATCATAGCCCCGCAAGAAGCGGTCGTTTTGCAGGCGCTCCGCCGGGCACTGGCCATCGCGCTGGCGGTGGGCGAAGGGTTTTCGGCCGACACCGGCCTGGTGGAACTGAAGAAAGCCAATCTGGAAGGGCGCCTGCCCGCGACCCGGGCGGCGGAGTTTTCCGAACTTCTGACAGCGGAGGCTTTGGCGGTTCTCTTCACCTTCGCCAACGCCACGGCCTTCCTTCTCGCGCCGCAGGCCAGCGAACAGACAGTCGAGATTGGCGAGGTCGAGGAGGTTCTGACCGACAATGCGATCCTCGCCTCGCAAGGCGCGCTGTGGGAACTGGATCAGGATATCGGGCTTTTTGCGGCGGATGAGCCGAAGCTGGTGGCGACCGTTCTGGCCTTTGCCGAGGCGCTGATGGCCAAGGTCCGGGCACGGGCCGAGGCCGCACCGCGGCTGGAAGGGTTCCGCATGCGGGCAGCGCGGGTCAAGGCCGACGATTTCCCGATTGTCGGGTTCGAGGCGGCGCGGAAGGCGCGCGGCACCACCCTGACCATGGCCTTCAAGAAGCCCGAGGAAGTGATCGGCAACCATATCGCCAAATATCAGGCGATGCGGCTGGCCAAGATGCTGATGGCCTATGATTTCGACCGCAAGCTGAACCCGTTCGCCGAGCTTGGCGGCTTCATCTTCACCTTCATGGGCGACGGAAAGCCGGGCACCGGCAAGACGACGCTGATCCAGATGATGGCCGGGCTGATCGACGGCTATTGCAAGATCGCGGGCTATCCGTTCCGCTACCAGAACCTCTCCATCGACAATGTCGACAGCTATCAGGGCAAGTCGGGGCAGAATGCGAAGGCCTTCATCACCTCGGTGATGGACCCCGCCGTGATCGGCTTTGGCACGATCGACGATATCGACCAGGTGGCGGGCAAGCGCGGCGAACGCGGATCAAGCGCCGGCCAGCAGGAAATCACCGCCGTGCTGATGGAGGCGTTCGCAGGCGCCAACACCGTGGTGCGCGGCAATGCGACCTTCGGCATGTTCTCGAACTACCCCGAGATGGTCGATGACGCGCTCCGCCAGCGGGCGGGGGCGCGGTTCCTTGTCGATGGCCCGAAAAGCCGGGAGGATTACATTGACATCCTTGCCCTCCTTCTCGGCAAGAACCACAAGATCCCGGTGGGCGAGCATGACCTTTATGCAGGCCAGGAGATCAAGAAGGCGGTCGCGGCCAGTTTCGAAGGCCACAGCCAGCCGCAGGAGGATGAGCTGAAGGCGGTCTGGGCGGCGGTGGCGGAGCGGGTCGGGCCCCTGGACACTCTGGCCAAGCTCGGCAGCTATCTGAAGGCGATACAGGAGGCCGACGCGCGGTTCACGGGGCGCGCGGTCAAGAACATCACCGATGCGGTGAAGGTGCGTGCGATGGATTTCGAATTGCCCGACGAATGGATGGAAAAGCCCGAGATTTTCCTCTTCAAGGATTACGAGACGAAGAAGGCGATGATCGCCGACCTGCGTACGCCCATCACGGTCGAGATGGTGGTGCAGGAGATCAACCGCTACGCGGATTCGGAATTCCGCTATGCCGACAAGTCGGACGAAGCCGCGATCGAAGGGGCTGTCCGGGACATGCGGCGGATGGAAGAGGCGAAGCGGCGGTATCTGGAGGGGAAGGGGTGAGTTCGAAGTCGCTGTTCTCCTGTCTAGATCACTTCACGAGATGGTGGCCACTCTGGTTTGCCACAGCTCTCACTACGGTGTTTGTTTGGTGGACGTGCACGCTTGCTCTTCAAGTCACCGTCCAGAGCGAAATTTCTGCAAGAAGATGGGATCACTTTCTTAGCGGGCGGACCAATGAATTGGGTGATACGCTTGCCGGTTTCGTCGGGTCACTAACTTTAATTTGGGTAATTGCTTCTGTGTTCCAGCAAAGTATGGAGCTAAGAGCGCAAAGGCGTGAATTTACAGAAATGGCCGCCGCGCAGTCGGCGCAGGTTGACGCGCTTAAGGCTCAGACGGCGATTCTGGTTGATGAAAAGACGCGCCGTGACCAAGTTGCCGCCGATCAATATGTCGAAGAGCATTTAAAAACCGTCGCCAGAGTCCTCAGCGATCGGAAGATATTGCTAATGACTCTTAACTTCCGCCTTGAGCGCCCAGAAGGAGCGACTTCTGGGCCCGATACTTTTTGGAAAATAATAAGCGAGGTGGGTGGGGAAGAGGAAAACTACGAGAAATTCCTTTATGATGTTGGGACTTCTCTAGAGATAAACCTGGACACGCTTAAGGGAATACAGAAGCGCGGCGGTCAATTGTTGGCAGTGCCCGATTCCTTCTATAATTTAAGTATAGTAATTGGTTCCGCTTCTGAGATCGAAAGGTTATGGGATCAGCTATCACTTGCTTTCAGAGAGAAAGTTTTCAGGTCTAAAGTTATTGAGTCTGGAAACGTTCTTAAACAGGTATTTTCGATCCTTGGTTTGGATGCCATCGAGGCGGGAAATAGAAAATGAACCGCCTCATCACCCTCGGCCTGATGTTCGGCAATCTCGTCCCCGTCGACAGCCCCGCGCTCGTCGAACGCTATAACCGCGGGCTGAAGCATCTGACCGGCAAGCAGACCAAGCTCAAGGAGTTCCACATCGACCTCTCCGGCTATTCCCCGGAAGTGGGCGATGAACTCAAGGACGACCTCTACCTCAACCCCAACGGCATGAACCGCCAGTTCATCCTCCTGACCACCGCGCAGAAGGATGCGCCGCTTCTGAATGCGAAATTCTCCACCTCGCGCACCATCCTCACCCGCTTCATCACCGAAAACGAAGCCCAGCTTTTCGCCCTGACCGCACGCGACGCGGTGACGGGGGAACTTGAAAACACTGTCTTCAAACTCACCTCCCCCGCGCAGCTGATGGAGATGCGGCAGGTCCGGGTCAGCGCCGATACCGCCGGGCAGGTGGTGAAAAGCACCGAGAAGATGGAAGGGCTGATCGCCCGCTTCCGCACCGAGGAAGACGCCTGGTGCGACGATGCGCTGATCGCCGAGATGACGGAGCTGGCCAAGACCACGGGCGATATCACCCGCAATCCGGTCACGCTCAGGGAACAGACCTTCGATCAGGGGAATTTCTGGACGGCGCATTTCGGCGGCGTCTATCTCTTCCCCAAGGTCCGCTATCCCGCTGCGATTTCCGTCGGCCCCAAGGAAACGCTGGGGCGCATTCCCATCGACTATGTCTTCGATCTGGGCGACCGCAACCAGATCGCCAAATTCCTTGAAATCAATGAGCTGGCGGAACCGATCGTGCATGCGCGCGGCACCGATGCGGCGGCAATCCTCCGGCAGAAGATGGATTTCATCCTGGTGGATTTCGCCGCCCGCGCTGGCGTCAGCCCCGGCCTGGGCACGCGGCGCGAACTGCGCACCATCGCCACCACGCTTGCCGCCGACCTTCCGCCGGAATTTCACGGCCTTGCCGCCATGCTGCGCTGGGCCGAGGCGGGCGGGCCGTGGCCGCGGCTCAATTCCGAACATCCGGCCTATTTCTACACGCTGCGCGCCAGCCCCGGCCCGGACCGCGATCTGGTCAACATGCTCTTGGCCGAACTTTCGCCGCTCGACATCCGCCAGTGCTTCATCTGCCACAAGGAACTCTTCTATCGTCTCTATTCCGGCTGGACAGAGGCCAAGAAAGACTATGTGGCGAATTTCCTCGCCTCCGAGTATCAGATGGACAGGGTCGGCACCCGCGAAGCCATCTTCGGGCCGGAACCCGACATGGCGGGTCACGCGCCCGATCTGATCGCCGAGGTCGGCCCTTGGGGCGCCGTACGAAAGGAACGCCGATGATCGCCTTCGTCCGCCTGATGGTCTTCGCCTTTGTTGGCCTCAGCATCCTTTACCTCATCGTGTCGATCTATTCCCGCTCCGTCCGGCGCGAGAAGCTCGAAAAGCGCTGGGACGCGGAAGTGCACGAAGGGCAGGGCGAAACCGAACGCACCGCCTATATCGAAGAGGGCATGCGTGCCTATGAACACGGGCTGAAAAAGCGGCTGATCTGGCTGGTCTATGTCATTCCGATGATCGCCTTCGCGGTGATCATCTATCTTGTGAACTGGGAATAGGGGGCACCATGTCGGGCTATCTCATCTGGGTGATCATCGCCCTTGTCGTCGCGGGTGCGCTCTTCTTGCATTTCCGCTATCCGCCGGGCAGCGCCGGGCGTACCCGGCTGAAATGGGGCTTTCGCCTCGCGCTCGTCGCCTGTGTCGGCGCCTTCCTGCATTACACGATGCCCCAGCACGACGTGGTGCGCATCACCAACACCTACAACCGCCTGACGACGGTCGGCGAAAACTGGATCTTCTATTCCTCGCCCGACGTGGGCACCGGCGAAGGCACCTCCACCCGCGACATCCGCTTCATCGAAGCGATCCGCGCCAATGACAAGGTCATCGTCTATCGCAACGAGGATACCGGCTGGTTCTGGCCGCCCTACTTCAAATATGACAGCTCGAACCTGCAAGCCGAAGCCTCGAACCTCAAATCCCCCAAGGAGGCCCCGCAATGGGTGGTCGTGACCCATTATGGCTGGCGCGCGCCGTGGCTGTCGATCTACCCCAACGCCGTCAGGGTCAGGGCTGTTGAGGGGCCGGATGTGACGATCATTCCGTGGGTCAACATCATCATCCTGACCTTCCTTGCCATCGGGCTTCTGATGGTCCGGCGCATGTGGCTTCAGTTCCGCGAACGCGCGATTGACCCGGTGGTGGCCGATGCTGGCGATGTGCTGGGCGATCTCGACGCCCGCGCCGATGCCGCCCGCGCCGAAGTGCGCGGCGTCTGGGGCCGGTTCAGGGCCTGGCTCGGAACCTGGCAGAAGAAACCCTGATCCGGCGGCCCTTCGCCGGACCAGCCCTTCATCTTGGACAAAATACTCCGCCGGAGGCCAACGGGCCTCCGCGCGGCCTCCCGCGTGGTCTGTGCCAGGTCGCACAAACGGAATAGTCAGAGATCGCGAAAATAGGGGTCAATGCGCCAGTAGGCGGTGAAATCGGTCGCACGACGATGGGGCATCCCGATCGCCTCCATCGCATAAAGATCGACACCCAGCAGCGCCGCCAACCGCCAGCCATGCTCGGACGCCTCGCGCGAAGGGCTGCCGGGCGCGAACATATCCTCAATCTCGCTCGCGGCGGTCACCAGCGTCAGGATCAGTTCGCCAGGCGGGGCATCTGGCCACGCCGCCACCATCTCGCGCACCACCGCGCGCCAGCCTTCCGGGCTGCCCAGAAGCTGCCCGATCGCGAAATGGACCCTCTCCATGCTGTTCGTCCCAACCGGCACCGACAGCTCCCTCACCGCAGCCAACCCCTGCGCCCACCGCGCGCACTTTGCAATTCGACCCTTTGCGCCGTTTTTCACTGACTTTGTCAACGTTCCCGCGTGCCCGAACCCTAAAGGGCTTCAACAAACCGCCAATATCTGACCAATTGGTCAGATATCATATTGCCGACCGGACTCCCTTTGCGTAGGTTTCTCCGGTAGCTTCGTTCCCATCCGGCACACAGGATTGTGACATGTCCGACATGGCGGCAGCACTGCCGAACTTCCCGCGCAATCCCGGCGTGGCGCTTCAGACCGACTGGTTCGACCAGATCGCGGTCAATACCCAGGCCGCCGAACGGCGCGCCGCCACCCTGACCACGCGGCGGACCGTCAAGAAGGATTGGCAGGCCGCCTGGCTGGTGAATGCCATCCGCTGCATCGACCTGACGACCCTTTCTGGCGACGATACGCCCGACCGTGTCGCGCGGCTCTGCGCCAAGGCACGTCGTCCCCTGTCGGACGAATTGATGAAAGGCCTCGGCCTCGACCATCTGACGACCGGCGCCGCCTGCGTCTATCCGTCGATGGTGCCCGCCGCCGTGAAGGCGCTGAAAGGCACCGCCATTCCCGTCGCTTCGGTCGCCACCGGCTTTCCGGCGGGCCTGACGCCCCTGCCGCTCCGCCTTGCCGAAATCCGCTATGCGGTCGAAGAAGGGGCCGCGGAGATCGACATCGTCATTCACCGCGCCCAGGTGCTGAACGGCGACTGGCAGGCGCTTTATGACGAAATCGCGGCCATGCGCGAAGCCTGCGGTGCCGCACATATGAAAGCGATTCTGGCCACGGGCGAGCTCAGGACGCTTCGGAATGTCTACAAGGCCTCGATGGTCGCGATGCAGGCGGGTGCGGATTTCATCAAGACCTCGACCGGGAAAGAGGGCGTGAATGCCACCCTGCCCGTCTCGCTGATCATGGTGCGGGCGCTCAGGGACTATGGCGCCCGGACCGGTTTCCAGATCGGTTTCAAACCGGCAGGCGGGATGAAATATGCCAAGGACGCCATCGCCTGGCAGATCCTGATGAAGGAGGAGCTGGGCAATGACTGGCTCTCGCCCGACCTTTTTCGGCTTGGCGCATCCTCGATGCTTGGCGACATCGAGCGTCAGCTCGAACACCATGTCACCGGACGCTACGCCGCCGCCCACCGCAATGCGATTGCCTGAGGTTCCCATGCCCAAAGTCACCGAAATCCTCGAAACGATGGATTATGGCCCCGCCCCCGAAGCCAATGGCGACGTGGTCAACTGGCTGAAGGCGCGGGGTGCGTTAGGTCATCTGATCGGCGGCGCCTTCACCGAACCCGGCAAGACGTTCGACGTGAAAAACCCCGCGACGGGCGAAGTACTGGCCCGCGTGTCGCAAGGCACCCCGGCGGACGTGCAGGCGGCGGTGAAGGCCGCCCGCGCCGCCCTGCCCGGCTGGTCACGCCTTGCGGGGCATGAACGTGCCAAATGGCTTTATGCGCTGGCCCGCGCCGTGCAGAAACGCGAACGTTTCCTCGCGGTTCTGGAGACGATGGACAATGGCAAACCGATCCGCGAAACCCGCGATATCGACGTGCCCCTTGTCGCCCGCCATTTCTACCACCATGCAGGCTGGGCCGAGATGCTGGCAGATGAATTTCCGGGCCTTGGCCCCGTCGGTGTCTGCGGTCAGATCATCCCCTGGAACTTCCCGCTTCTGATGCTGGCGTGGAAGATCGCGCCCGCCTTGGCCGCCGGCAACACAGTTGTGCTGAAACCCGCCGAATATACCCCGCTGACCGCGCTCGCCTTCGCCGAAATCTGTGCCGAGATCGGCCTGCCCAAGGGGGTTGTGAACATCGTCACCGGCGACGGCGAAACCGGCGCTGCGCTGGTCGCGGCCGATGTGGACAAGATCGCCTTCACCGGCTCGACCGAAGTCGGTCGCGCCATCCGCAAGGCCACCGCCGGGACCGGCAAAAAACTCACCCTCGAACTTGGCGGCAAGTCCCCCTTCATCGTTTTCGCCGATGCCGACATCGACGGCGCGGTTGAAGGGGTGGTGGACGCGATCTGGTTCAATCAGGGTCAGGTCTGCTGCGCGGGCTCGCGCATCCTCGTGCAAGAAAGCATAGCCCGGACCTTCACCGACCGGCTGAAGGCCCGGCTGACGAAACTGCGGGTCGGCGATCCCCTGGACAAGTCGACCGACATGGGTGCGCTGGTTGATCCTGTGCAGCTCGACCGCGTCTCCTCGCTGGTGCGCGAAGGGCAGGCGCAGGGCGCTATTCTGCATCAGGCCACCTGTGCGCTGCCCGCTAAAGGCAGCTTCTTCGCGCCGGGGTTCTTCACCGACGTCGCCCCCGCCAACGTGATTTCCGAGGTCGAGATCTTTGGCCCCGTCGCGACACTCACCACCTTCCGCACCCCGGACGAGGCGGTGGAGCTGGCCAACAACACCCGCTACGGGTTGGCCGCATCGGTCTGGTCGGAAAACATCAACCTCGCGCTCGACATCGCGGGCCAGGTCAAAGCGGGCGTCGTGTGGGTGAATGCCACCAACATCTTCGACGCCGCCGCAGGCTTCGGCGGTTACCGCGAATCGGGCTTCGGCCGCGAAGGCGGGCGCGAGGGGATGCTGGCCTATCTGGCCGAAGCGCCGGTCAAGGCGAAGGCGGAGCCCGCGCCCCTGACACCCGACACCGCACCCCACCCCGACCAGCCGGGCAAGGGGCTGGGCATCGACCGCACCGCAAAACTCTACATCGGCGGCGCGCAAAAGCGGCCTGACAGCGGCTATTCCTATGCCGTGGTCCACAAGGGCCAGACCGTGGGGCTTGCAGGACTGGGCAGCCGCAAGGACATCCGAAATGCTGTCGAAGCCGCCCACGCGGCCAAGGGCTGGGGCAAGGCCACCGGCCACAACCGGGCGCAGGTTCTTTACTTTCTGGCGGAGAACCTCAGCCAGCGTGCCGCTGAATTTGCCGGACGCCTCACATCGGCAGGCATCCCAAAAGCTGGGGAGGAGGTAGAGACCGCCATCCGCCGCGCCTTCTGGTATGCCGCGCAGGCCGACAAGTTCGATGGTGCCGTCCATTCGACGAAGTCCGCGCATGTGACGCTCGCCATGCCCGAACCCTACGGCGTGATGGGCATCGCATGCCCGACCGACGCGCCGCTTCTGGGGTTCCTCAGCCTCGTCCTGCCTGCGATTGCGATGGGCAACCGAGTGATTGCCGTGCCATCGCAAAACATGCCGCTGGCCGCGACCGACCTTTATCAGGTTATGGAAACCTCGGACCTGCCGGGCGGCGTGGTGAACATCGTCACCGGCCCCCGCGATGAACTGGCCAAGACACTGGCAGGCCACGATGATGTGGCGGCCGTCTGGTATGTGGGCAGCCCCGATGGCGCGCGCATGGTCGAGACGGAAAGTGCTGGAAACCTGAAAGTCACCTGGACACCCGCGAACCGCGACTGGCACGGCCCGCAGGGTCAGGGCCGCGACTTCCTGATCCGCGCGACGCAGGTCAAGAACATCTGGGTGCCCTACGGCGAATAGACGGGCTAACGCTCGGCGCCGTCAGAAATCGAAAAGCTCGCCCAGGAAACTTTCGCGGCGTTTCTTGCGATATCCGCCGCGGTGATGATCATCGTCATCCTCGCGGTAACGCCTTTCCTCGCGGGGTGCGCGCCCGTCCGACATCGCCGGTTCACGCAGCGTCACAGGTTCGGGCCCCGCAGCCACCATCGGCGCGGCCGGGCTGGCGCGATCAATGATCTTGTCCAGTTCCCCCCGGTCGAGCCAGACACCCCGACATTTCGGGCAATAATCGATCTCGACCCCATTACGGTCGGCCATCACCAGCGTTTCATTGTCCACAGGGCAGCGCATGATCGGTCCTTTCCTTGTTCCTCAAACAAGATAGGTCTGACATGAAACCACTCAACCCCCGCAGTCGGGAACCCGCGAAATCCCGCTTGTCAAAACCCCCACAACCGGCGATGATCCGCCCGAGCCGTGACGATGGCGTCGTCACAGGGATCGGACCTGATTTCGGTCCCATCGCTTGCGAATCTTTCGCGTCAGTCCTGAACGCCGGGACCTTTCGGGGTCTCGGATTGCATATGCAGACCCCAGCCTATGAGGTCTGAAATGACGGAACGTCCACAGCAATACCGTTTCCACCAAGGCGACCGCGTGCTGCCTTTTGCCGCGTCGGAATATGACGCGCGCCTTGCCGGTCTGCGCAAGATCATGGCCGATCAGGGCGTCGAAGCCGCGATCTTCACCTCGATGCACAATATCTCCTACTACTCGGGCTTTCTCTACTGCTCGTTCGGGCGGCCTTACGGCCTCGTCGTCACGCCGACCCAGTCGGTGACGATCAGTGCGGGGATCGACGCGGGCCAGCCCTGGCGGCGCTGCCATGGCGACAACATCACCTTCACCGACTGGCAGCGCGACAATTACTGGCGTGCGATCCTGTCGATCACCGGCCCGGGCCGCGTGGTCGGCTACGAAGGCGACCATCTGACCCTTCTGCAAAGCCAGAAGCTCGATGCGTTCCTGTCGCCCAAGTCACGCGTCGACATCGCGCCCGCGACGATGAAACAGCGGATGATGAAGTCGAAGGCCGAGATCGACATCATCATCCACGGTGCCAACGTCGCCGACGTCGGCGGCTTTGCCATCCGCGATGCGGTCAAGGAAGGCGCGCGTGAGATCGACATCGCCATGGCCGGCCGCGACGCAATGGAACTGGAAATTGCCAAGCGCTTCCCCGATGCCGAATACCGCGACACCTGGGTCTGGTTCCAGTCCGGGATCAACACCGACGGCGCCCACAACCCGGTCACGGCGCGCCAGCTTCAGCGCGGCGATATCCTTAGCCTCAACACCTTCCCGATGATCTCGGGCTATTACACGGCGCTCGAACGCACGATGTTCGTGGGCGAATGCGACGCCGCCAGCCGCCGGATCTGGGACATCAACGTGGCGGCCCACGAATATGGGATCAGCCTTCTGAAACCCGGCGCCTCCTGCGCCGAGGTCACGCAGAAGCTGAACACCTTCTTCGAGGAACATCAGGTCCTGCAATACCGCACCTTCGGCTACGGCCATTCTTTCGGCATCCTCAGCCATTTCTACGGGCGCGAAGCCGGTCTGGAACTGCGCGAAGAC
>DAORUY010000013.1:0-26584 GCA_035433445.1 Paracoccaceae bacterium | reverse complement strand
ACGCAGGTCTGTGGACAGCAGATCCTCCAAGAGCTTCGCAATCATAGGCGATTGCGCATCGCCACCATAAGCGGCCTTTGCCGCGACATAGGTCTGCTCCGTCGCGCTGGCGAGATCCAGCGGCACCCCGAACTCCCTTCCGAACCGCAGCGCGAAACCCAAATCCTTAAGCGCAAGATCAATGTTAAAGGCGATGTCGTATGATCCGTTCAGGATCAGCGCCCCCTCGGTTTCATGCACGAAAGAATTGCCCGATGACGCCTTGATTGCATGCCAAGCCTGCCCCAGGTCCAACCCGCCGCGGCGGGCCAGCATCAGCGCCTCGCCGCATGCCTTCAGATGAATGAAGGCCAGCATGTTGGTGATCACCTTGATGATCGAAGCAGATCCAAGTGGCCCCATGTGGAAAATCTGGTTTCCCATCGCCTGAAGAGCGGGCAAGTGCTGGTCGTAAAGGTCCTTGTCTCCCCCCGCCAGCATCGTGATCTCGCCCCGCGCTGCCAGATGAACGCCGCCGGTCACCGGCAGTTCCATCATCCTTACCCCGTGATCGGCGGCCAGCGCGCCCAAGCGCAGAATGTCGTCGCGCCCTAGCGTGGAATTTTCCACCCAGCTCGCGCCCTTCCTCATATGGGGCAGCATCTGGCGCAGAACCAGTTCCGACACCGCGGGCGAGGGCAGGCAGGTGATCACATGATCCGCCGCCTTCGCCACCTCGGCCGGGCTGTCCGCCCAGGTTGCCCCGGCTGCGATCAGCCGGTCGGCAAGCGCACGATCCTTGTCATGGACCGTGACAAGAAAACCAGCCCGCAACAGGGACTGGGCCAGATGACCGCCAAGATTGCCAAGCCCGATATAACCGTAATGCATGCTGCCCTTTTGAAATGGTTGGGGCGGCACATCCCCGCCGCCCGTTTCAGTCTTCCGCCTCAGGCGCCGTATCCGACGATGCCTTTGACCTCGCAGAAATCATGGATGCCCCAGTCCGCATATTCGCGGCCGTTGCCCGATTGCTTGTATCCACCGAAAGGCGCGAAAATATCCCAATCGGGATAGTTCAGGCTGACCTGACCGGCGCGCAAACGGCGGGCGATGCGGCGGGCATGCTCCAATTCCCCCTGCACATAAGCGGCAAGGCCGTAGACCGTGTCGTTGGCTTTGGCCACTGCCTCATCCTCATCGTCATAAGGCAGGATCGACAGGACGGGCCCGAAAATTTCTTCACGCGAAATCGTCATGCCGTGATCGACATTGCCAAAGACGGTGGGCTGCACGAACCAGCCACGGTTCAGCCCCTTGGGCCGCCCCATGCCGCCCGTGATCAGTGTGGCGCCTTCGTCGATGCCCTTCTGGATCAGCCCCTGGATCTTGTTGAATTGCGCCCCGGAAATCACCGGGCCAAGGGTGGTCACCGGATCGCGCGGATCGCCCGTGACCATGCTTTCCGCCTTGGCCTTCGCGACCTCAAGCGCAGCCGCATGCCATTTGCGCGGCACGAACATGCGCGTCGGCGCGTCGCAGCTTTGCCCCGAATTGCCAAAGCAACCCTCGACACCGCCCGCCACCGCCGCCTCCATGTCGGCTGACGACAGGATGATGTTGGCCGATTTGCCGCCCAATTCCTGCGCCACCCGCTTGACGGTGGGCGCGGCATTGGTGGCGACCTGAATGCCCGCACGCGTCGAGCCGGTGAAGGACACCATGTCGACCTGGGGGTGCGACGACAGCCGTGCCCCCACCTGCGGGCCGGTGCCGTTGACCATGTTGAAAACGCCCTTCGGCACGCCGGCCTCATGCATCACTTCGGCAAAAAGCGTGCCCGACAGCGGCGCGATTTCCGAAGGTTTCAGCACCATTGTCGCGCCGGCCACGATGGCAGGCGCCACCTTGCAGGCGATCTGGTTCATCGGCCAGTTCCAGGGCGTGATCATCCCGGCCACGCCAATCGCCTCATGGACCACGCGGGTATCGCCACGCTGATGTTCCCATTCGAACCGCTCGCCCGCCTCGATCGTCGCACCGATATGCACGTCTCCGGCCCAAAACTGCGCGCCACGCGCAAATGCCAAGGGCGCGCCCATTTCGGTGGTGAAGGCTTCGGTGAAATCATCCTCACGAGCCTTGTAGACCTCATGGATGCGCTTCAGAAGCGCGATCCGTTCGGCAGCGGGGGTGTTTGCGTAAGCGTCAAACGCCGCCCGCGCAGCGAGGATCGCCCTGTCGGCATCTCCTTCCGACCCCAGCGCCACCTGCGCGACGATCTCTTCGGTCGCGGGGTTTTCCACCCCCATGGACGAGGCATCCGCCGATGGCTTCACCCATTCGCCGTTGATGTAAAACTCGCCCAGATGTTCCGACAATCCGTTGCCCATGGCTCAGTCCTTAAAGAAGATCCTGTATTTGGCGCGGATCGCCCGGTCGATCTCCGGGTCGATCACACAACGCGCCTTCGACAAGATATCATTCTTGCGCGCGATGGCCGCGTCAAGCAGCAAGGGCTTTCCGGCTTCGTTCCATTCTTTCGGGCTCATCCGGTTCCCGACCGCCGGATAGATATATTCGGTCTGCATCAGGCTCAGGGTCTGCTCGGAACCCAGATAATGACCGGGACCACCCAGGCAGACCGCCTTCATCGCCTCGATGGAGGTGCTGTCCTCGGTCACGTCGATGCCGCGCACCAGCCGCATGGCCTGTCCCAGAAGATCGTCGCCCAGAACGAGACTTTCCATGCAAAAGCCCAGAAGCGAGGCATGCATGCCCACCGCCTCATAACACATGTTCAGCCCCGCCAGACCGGCCAGCGCATTGGTGATCCCCTGCTCCCATCCCGCCTGCATGTCGGGAAGTTTGGAATCCGAGATCCCCGAGGCCGCCCCGCCCGGCAGGTCATAGAAGCGATGCATCTGCGCGCAGCCTGCCGTCAACAGGGCCTGTTCCGCACTGCCGCCTGACATCGCGCCCGTGCGCAGATCTGACACGAAGGGCCAGGTGCCAAAGATCGCGGGGGCGCCCTTCTTGATGGCGTTCACATAGACCACGCCCGCCAGACATTCCGCCACCGCCTGTACGATTGCCAAGGAAATCGGTGCCGGCGCGGTTGCCCCGGCCTGCCCCGCCGACAGCAGAAGCATCGGCATGCCGCGCCGGATGCAATCTTCCATCGTGATGCAGCTTTCCTCGGCGAACTTCATCGGCGGCACGACAAAGCAGTTGGAATTGCTCACGAAGGGCCGCTCCAGCCACTTCTCCTCGCCGCCCGCGACCGTGTAAAGCATGTCAAAACACTCGGCCACATGGCTGGGATCGCTGAACGAGGTGCCAACATGCTTTTTGGTGCCCGCAAGGCTGCCATAGAGCGTGTTGAGGTCCATATCCTTGTTGTCCACTACATCGCGGCAAACCATAGTTCGTTGATAAAAGTGAATGTTATCAAGGTTATCTACCAGACGCGCCGCATCGTAAAGATCCTGCGCGGTGGATTCGCGGTAGTCGAGCGTGATCGGATCAACGATATGCACCGCGGCCCCCGCCGTGCCGTAATGAACCCTGGATCCGCTCAGATGCAGGTCATGCTTGGGATCACGCGCATGGAGCGTGATATTGCGGGCCGCCACCGCCAGCATATCCTCGACCAACGCGCGCGGAAACCGGATCCGGCCGTCGTCACCCAGGATAGCCCCGGCCTCGGTCAGCAACTTCACCCCGGATGCTGGCGCCTGGCTCAGCCCGATCACCTCCAGCGCCTCCAGCGCCGACTGGTGGATCTTCTCGACCCCGGCGTCGGTCAGGGGTTTGTATTGCCCGCCCGACATGCCCGGCCGCACGGGGCGCAGGTTGTCCGCCAGCGGCGCAGACCTTGCCGCCCGCCGCGCTTCACGTCCGCCCGCGCGCGCCGCCCGCCTCGGTTCACAATTCAGCGCCTCGTCCGTCATCTTTGCCTTCCTTGAAAGCCTCGCGCTTTCATCTTGGTTCAAATACTCCGGGGTCCGGGGCAGCGCCCCGGTCCGGTCACATTTTCACACGTTCCGCCTTTGGGTCATACATCGGCTTCAGCGAAGCCTCCGCCGCAACCCGCCGCCCGGCAATCTCGATCTCATAGTGCGACGCCAGCACCGCCTCGGCACTTTCGCCCTCGCACGGCACATAGCCCATCCCGACCGACCCGCCGAGGAAGTGGCCGTAGTTGCCCGAGGTCACGATCGACACGATCTTTCCATCCCGCACCACGGCCTCATTGTGGAAGCAGAACTCGGTCGGATCCTTCAATCGGAACTGCATCAGTCGCCGCGTCAGGCCCTGCTCTTTCTTCCTCAGCACCGCGTCGCGACCGATGAAGTCGCCTTTGTCCGGTTTGACCGCGAACCCCAGACCCGCCTCCAGCACATGATCTTCGTCGGTGATGTCATGCCCAAAATGGCGGTAGCCCTTCTCGATCCGGCAACTGTCGAGCGTATGAATGCCGCAGAGCTTCAGCCCCAGATCTGCTCCCGCCTCCTCCAGCGTCTCGAACATATGCGCTGTCTGATCGGTCGGTGCATAGATCTCCCAGCCGAGTTCGCCGACATAAGTCACGCGGTGCACCCGGGCGAGGCCCATACCCACTTCAACCTCTTGCGCGGTGCCAAAGGGGAAAGCCTCATTGGAAAAGTCGTTTGGGGAGACGCGCTGCATCAGCTCCCGCGCCTTCGGCCCCATGATGCACAGCACCGACTCCGCTGCCGAAACATCGGTCACAACGGCAAAAGCATCGCCCACATGACGCCTGAGCCAGGCGAGGTCGCGCTGCAAGGTTGCGCCCGGCACCACCAGCAGGAAAGCACTTTCCGACAGGCGCGTCACGGTCAGGTCACATTCGATCCCGCCTCGCGTATTGAGCATCTGGGTATAGACGATGCGGCCCGGCGCTACATCCAGATCCGCTCCGCACATCCTTTGCAAGAAGGCCAGCGCATCACGCCCCTCGACCCGGATCTTGCCGAACGAGGTCATATCGAAAAAGCCGACGCCCGTCCGCACGGCCATATGTTCGGCCTTCTGGTTCTCGAACCAGTTGGTCCGGCCCCAGCTATATTCATACTCGGCCTTTTGTCCGGGGTTGGCGAACCAGTTCGCCCGCTCCCATCCCGCAACCTCGCCAAAGACCGCGCCCCGCGCCTTCAGATGTTCGTGCAACGGCGTCCGCCGCACGCCCCGTGACGTGACCGGCTGGAGATAGGGGAAATGATCGGCATAAAGCAGGCCCAACGTCTCGCTGACCCTTTCCTTCAGGTAGCGGCGATTTCTCTGGAACGGCTGCGCCCGGCGGATATCAACCTCCCACAGATCAAAGGGGGCTTCGCCGTCCTCCATCCATTGCGCCAGGGCCATGCCCGCGCCACCCGATGAAACGATACCGATGGAGTTATAGCCGGCCGCGATCCAATAGCCTTTCAGCTTCGGGCTTTCGCCAAGGTAGTAGCGGTCGTCGGGCGTGAAACTCTCTGGCCCGTTGAAGAACGTGTGAATGCCCGCCGTCTGGAACATCGGCAAACGGTTCATCGCCTTCTCCAGGATCGGCATGAAATGATCCCAGTCTTCCGGCAGCGTATCGAATTCGAAATCCTCGCGGATGCCGTCCATGCCCCAGGGTTTCGCTTTCGGCTCGAAGGCGCCCAGCATCATTTTGCCCGCATCCGACTTGTAATAGGCGCATTCATCCGGCACCCGCAGGACCGGCATATGGCCCAGTCCTTCGATCGGTTCGGTCACGAGATAGAAATGCTCGCACGCATGCAACGGCAAGGTGACGCCAGAGGCATTGGCAAGCTCCCGCCCCCACATGCCGCCGCAGTTGACGATCATGTCCGCCTGGATCGCGCCCTGTTCGCCGCCCGCCTCCCATTCGACGCCGGTGACACGCGCGCCATCATCGACAACCCGCGTCACCTTCACACCTTCAATGATCCGGGCGCCCATCATCCGCGCGCCCTTGGCCAGCGCCTGCGCTATATTGGCCGGGTCGCACTGGCCATCCAGCGGCAGATGCACCGCACCCACCACATCGCCGATATTGAGATGGGGATACATGGCCTTCGCCTCAGTGGGCGAGATTTCGTTCACCTCGACCCCGAAGGCGCGCGCGAGCGTCGCGCTGCGGTAGATCTCTTCCTTGCGCGCCTCGGTCAGCGCAACGGTGATCGAACCCACCTGGCGCATGCCGGTGGCAACGCCCGTCTCCGCCTCCAGCTTCACATAAAGATCGGCCGAATATTTCGCGAGCCTGGTCATGTTCTGACTGCCGCGCAATTGCCCGATCAGTCCCGCCGCATGCCAAGTCGTGCCACAAGTCAGGCGTTTCCTTTCGAGCAAAACGATGTCTTTCCAGCCCAGCTTCGCCAGATGATAGGCCACCGAACAGCCGGAAACACCGCCCCCAATAATCACCACGCGCGCATGCTTCGGAATTGTCATCTCTCGCCTTTCATTCTGGCCCAAATATCCCGCGGGGGTCCGGGGGCGCGAAGCCCCCGGGTCTTCGTCTCAGGCTCTGATCCGTTCATTCAGCCGGTCCCACAGCGGCTCATCTTCCTGCACCACTGCCGGGAAGCGTTCGCCGTAGATTTCCACCTCAACTTTCGTGCCCGCAACCGCCAGATCGGCGCGCAACATGCCGAGCGCGATGGACTTGCCCACCCGGTAGCCCCACGCGCCCGAGGTTGTCTCGCCCACCACAATACCGTCGTGCCAGAGCGTCGACATATAGGGTGCGTCACATTCACCCGCCTCAACGGTCAATGTCACGAAACGCTTCTTCACACCGCGCTGTTTCTCGGCCAGCAGTGCGGCCTTGCCGATGAAATCCTGGGGCTTGTCGAACTTCACGAACCGCTCCAGCCCGCCCTCCAGAAGGCTGTAGTCGGTCGACAGATCGCCTTTCCAGGCGCGATAGCCCTTTTCAATCCGCAGGCTGTTCAGCGCCCACATGCCAAAGGGCTTTGCCCCCCCGGCCAGCACGGCTTCATAGATCGCGGGCATGTCGGCATTGGCAGCATGCACTTCCCAACCGAGCTCCCCCGCGAAACTGACACGCATCAATTGTGCCGGACGCCCCGCCACCGTTGCCATCTGATGCGATAGCCACGGCAGGGTCAGATCGGCATCGGTGATCTTTACAAACAGATCACGCGCCTTGGGGCCGGTGACGATCAGCGTGTCATTCTGGCCTGAGCGATCCTCGAGCGTCAGCCCGGCGACCACATGGTTTTGCAGCCATTCGAAATCATGCCACTGCGCGACAGACGCCGTGATCAGCGTGAACCGATCTTCGCCGTGATTGAGCACAGACATTTCCGTCTGGATCCGCCCGCGCGGATCAGGGAAATATGCCAGTGACATCTTGCCCGCCTTGGGCAGACCGCCGGATATCAGCCCGCGCAGCCAGTCGCCCGCACCGGCGCCCGACAGTTCGAAGCGCGAGAAACCGGGAAGGTTCAGGACACCAACTCCATCGCGCACCGCTTGGCATTCCTCGCGGATGCGGGCCTCCCACGGGCCTTTGCGACCCCAAGTCTGGGTCGCTTCCCAGCTCAGATCGTCGCCGGGTTTGGCAAACCAGTTGGCGCGTTCCCAACCGTTATAGGCCCCGAACTGCCCACCCAGCGCCTTAACCTTGTCATGCACGGGCGACAGGCGACGATCCGGCGCGGCGGGCCAGCGCGCCCAGGGGAAGTGCATGCCATATTCGTGGCCATAGACCTCCATCCCTTTTTGCACGCAGTAATCGGCATCGGTATAGGCGGTATAGCGGCGCGGATCGACCGACCACATGTCCCATTCGGTCGCGCCCTCGGTGATCCATTCGGCCAGCACCTTGCCCGCGCCGCCAGCCTGAGCGATCCCGAACGTGAAGACGCAGGCTTCAAACGCATTCGGAACGCCCGGCATGGGGCCGATCAAGGGGTTCCCATCGGGAGCATATGGGATAGGCCCGTTGATGACTTTCGATATGCCCGCAGTGCCCAGTAGCGGCACGCGCGCCATCGCATCTTCGATATACCATTCCAGCCGCTCCAGATCGTCAGGAAACAGCTGGAAGGAGAAATCTTCAGGGAAGGGATCCTCCGGCCGAACCCAATGGGCGCGGCAGTTCTTTTCATAGGGGCCAAGGTTGAAGCCGGTCTTTTCCTGCCGCAGGTAGTAGGAACTGTCCACGTCGCGCAGCAGCGGCAGCTTGTGGCCCGCCTCTTTCGACCAGGCTTCGATTTCGGCGACCGGCTCGGACAGCAAATACTGATGGCTCATCACCATCATCGGCACGGTGCGCCCGCCATAGGGCTTGAACCATTCGCCAACCTTCTGGGCATAGTAGCCCGCTGCATTCACTACAAATTCGCAGCGGATATCGCCCTTTTCGGTATGGACGATCCATTCGCCGTTGTCGCGGGAAACCCCCGTCGCAGGGGTAAAGCGCAAGATCGTCGCACCCAGATCGCGCGCGCCCTTGGCCAGCGCCTGCGTCAATTGCGCCGGGTCAATGTCGCCATCGGCGGGATCATATAGCGCGCCCTTCAGGTCATGTGTTTCAAGGAAGGGATATTTGCCTTTGATTTCGTCAACGCCCAGCACTTCCAATGCCATACCCTGATAGCGGCCCATGCCCTTGGCGCGCTCGAACTCTTGCATCCGTTCCTTTGAATGGCCCAGACGCACCGAGCCGGTGACATGGTAGTTCATCGGGTAATCGACCGCGGCGCCCAGGCCCCGGTAAAGCTCGGTCGAATAGCGCTGCATGTTCATCAGCGACCACGAAGTCGAGAAGGTCGGCACATTGCCCGCTGCATGCCAGGTCGATCCCGCCGTCAGCTCGTTCTTCTCCAGAAGCACACAGTCGGTCCAGCCAGCCTTGGCCAGATGGTAAAGCGATGACACGCCCACCGCACCGCCGCCGATGATCACAACCCGTGCCGTGGTCGGAAATCCGTTCATTTTTATCCCCATTGAAAGTGCCCGGATTATCCGTCCCCCGCACGGGAGTTTCAATTCGTATTACCTTCGTCTATTGATCGGAAAATCCGATTAGGTACCTGTCATGCAAATTGAACTGATCGAAACCTTTCTGGACCTTTGCGACACGCGCAGCTTCAACCGGACGGCCGACAAGCTGGGGATAACCCAGTCGACCGTTTCAGGGCGCATTCGCGCGCTCGAGACGCAGCTCGAGCGTACACTTTTCATCCGCTCGCGCGCAGGCACCGAACTGACGCTGGAAGGGCTGAAGTTCGAACCCCACGCCCGCGCATTGCGCCATTCCTGGGGGGTAGCGCTGCATGCGACTCGCACGGCGGGCACGGCGGCGATGGTACTGCGCATCGGGATGCAGCGCGACCTGACCGGCACGATGATCGGCGGCTGGGTGCGGGATTTCCGCACTGCGCTGCCCGACACGGCCTTCTATATCGAGGCCGACTACAGCCCGGCCATGACATCGGACCTGCTGATCGGCGCGCAGGATTTTGCGATCATGTTCACGGCTCGCATCCACCCCGACATTTATTTCGAAACGTTGGGCGAGATCGCCTATCGCATGATCTCGACCGAAGGGACGCGCCTATCGGACGTGCGGCCCGACCGCTACCTCCTGACGAACTTCTCACCCGCCTTCGCCGCCGCGCATGCGGTGCTGCACCCCGGGCTGGACGGAGCTTGGGTTTCGTCGGGCGAAAGCACCACCATCGCCGGGCTTTTGACCTCGCTAGGCGGGGCGGCCTATGTGATCGGTGAAATGGCCGAAGACATGGTGGCCACCGGCCAGTGCAAACTGGTCGAGGACGCGCCCGTCATTCCCCAGACAGTCTATGCGGCCATGCATCTGCGCAATCGCCACCGCCCGATGCACCGCCGCCTATTGCAACTGCTGCGCAAGCAGTTCAGCGGGCGCGACGGGCGCCTGAAGCTTCAGACCCCGCTCGACAGGGCCTGAAGCTTGTCAGGGTTGCGCTGGATGTAAACCGACCGGACCGCGCCTTGCAGACCGAAATCAATGGTCATGGCAGTTTCGCACTGCCCGCCGCGCCGCAGCAAAACGCCCGCACCGCCATTCAGCGAAGCAAACCGCACTGTTGGCGGGAAAGCCAGATTTTTTCGTCCGGTCCCGGCAAGGAACCGTGCCACCGCCATCGCCCCCCGCACGACATTGGGCGCGGCGATAGCCTTGCCGCCCCCGTCCGAGATCAGTTCCGCCTCGGCTGACAGCATATCAGCCAGCGGGCCGACATCGCCACTGAGCGACGCGGCCGTGATCGCGGCCAGAAACCGCGCTAGGTCAGTCTGGGTCGCGGCCCGGCGTGGTGCGCCATTCCGCAAGGCCATCCGCGCACGGGAGGCAAGCTTGCGGCAGGCGGCAGGCGTCCGTTTCAGCAATGTCGCGATGGTGTCGAAGTCCTGATCGTAGAGGTCATGCAGAAAAAAGGCTGCGCGTTCCGCGGGGCTGAGCGCCTGAAGCGTGCGCATCACCGCAAAGGAGATATCAAGATCGCGGTCGCTGGTTGCCTGCACGTCCCCATCCGGGAACGGTTCCGGCAGCCATTGGCCCACATAGTCCTCCTTGCGGCTTTTGCGGCGGCGCAAGAGATCAAGCGCGCCGGTCGTGACCACCCGCGCCAGCCAACCGGGTGGATGGATCACGTCCGTCGCGGCGGTGAACTTCATGAACGCGTCCTGAACCACATCCTCTGCATCGCAACGTGATCCCAGATAGCGATAGGCCAGCCGGATCAGTCGCGCACGCTCGGCCTGAAAGACCATCTCTGCATCAGTCAGCGGCGGCATGATCCCTCACTCGACTGGCGTGGCACGCAAAGCTTCTGGCAGGATATCGCAGCTTTGTGCATGGCCCATCGCGCGTTTCATCATCGGATAAAACTGCGCTGTCGCAATCGCGGCCGCAAGCCCGATCAGGCCGCGCCGCCCCCACCGCGCCTGAACCTCCTGCGCAAGAAGCGGCAGGTCGGGGGCTTGATCGACAACCGCTTGGGCAAAATGGGCGGCAAGCCGCATGTCGGGATCCGCCTGCGCGCCCTCCCGCCCGGCGCGGGCCAGATCTTCGGGCACCACACCGTCAACTGCGGCCAGGGCGACCACCAGTTGCACGCAAGGCCCGCAGCCCGCCGCCCGCGTAGCCACGAACTTCGCGGCATGAAGCGGTCCCTTGGGTAGGCCGAAACCATGTGAGGACAGAAGCGTCACCCCGTAGAATTTCAGGAAACCGGCAAGATCTTCGCTCAGGATCTCCTCCATATAGGTCACGTCATAGTCGAAACGCCGGCCAAAGGCCCGCAGCCGACGAAGCAACAGGAAACGGATCATGCGCGCGCCCCTTTGAGATATACGACCAACGGCAAAAAGCCCGGTAACAGGATCAGGAGCGTGTCCCGCATGAACCCGCCTGAAGAATGCGCAATCAACCCGAACAGATGAAACAGCCCGTGCCCACCCAGAAAGACCAGTGCGACAAGGACCAGCGCCCCCTGTGCCGCGGGCCGCTGGGCCGCCAGCAACAGCGCACCGCCAGCGGCCAGAAACCCCAGTCCGACATCGGTGATGAAATGAGCATTCGCAGCGCCAGTGTCCGCGACACCCGGCACGGTCGCGAACCACCCCAGTGGACGCAGGATCATCCACACCCCGTTTACCCCATGCCAAAGACCAAGCAAAATCAGCAACCAACGCATAATCGGTCCCCTTTCCCGAAGAAGACGTAGAACGCGGGCAAAATGTGACAGGAATGCGCGAATAATTTCCGACCTCTTGCGTTCGCGGCCCTCAGCCCGCAGAGCTTGCGCATGACTCAGTTTGCCAAAAATGCTCGTGCCGCCACCGAAGCCCTTAGGGAATTGTTCGATCCGACGCCCCTGCAACTGAACGACCACCTGTCCAGTCGCTATGGTGCCGAAATCTGGCTGAAGCGCGAAGATCTGACGCCTGTGCGCAGCTACAAGCTGCGCGGGGCCTTCAACGCGATGCGCAAGGCCATCGCGGCGGGCAAGACAACCTTCGTCTGCGCCAGCGCGGGCAACCATGCGCAGGGTATGGCCTATGCCTGCCGCCATTTCGGGGTGAAGGGCACGATCTTCATGCCCGTCACCACGCCGCAGCAAAAGATCGACAAGACCCGCACCTTTGGTGGCGACGCGATCGAAGTGCGCCTGACCGGCGACTATTTCGACCGCACGCTTGCCGCCGCGCAGGAGTTCTGTGCCACGGCTGGCGCTCATTTCCTGTCGCCTTTCGACGATGAGGATGTGATCGAAGGCCAGGCCTCGGTCGCTGTGGAAATGCTGGAACAGATGGACGGCGTGCCGGACCTCGTGATCTTGCCGGTGGGCGGGGGTGGTCTGTCGGCGGGGATCACCAGCTATTTCACCGAAGCTTCCCCCAACACCGAATTTCTGTATGTGGAGCCTGCGGGCGGGGCCAGCCTGACTGCCGCCCTTGCCGAAGGCGCCCCCGTCACGCTGAAACGGGTGAACAACTTCGTCGATGGCGCCGCGGTCGCCCGCATCGGCGCGCGGACCTTCGATCGGCTCCGCCATGTGGATCCGGCGCAGGTTCGGCTCGCGCCCGAAGATCGCGTGTGCATCACCATGCTGGACATGCTGAATGTCGAAGGGATCGTTCTGGAACCGGCGGGCGCCCTGTCGGTCGACGTTTTACCCAGTCTTGCCGAACGGATCCGGGGCAAGCGCGTAGTCTGCGTTACCTCGGGCGGTAACTTCGATTTCGAACGCCTTCCCGAAGTCAAGGAACGGGCCCAGCGTTATGCGGGACTGAAGAAATATTTCATCCTGCGCATGCCGCAACGGCCCGGTGCGTTGAAGGAATTCCTGGCCATGCTCGGCCCGGATGACGACATTGCGCGCTTCGAATATCTGAAGAAATCCGCCCGCAATTTCGGTTCGGTCCTGATCGGGATCGAAACGAAGGATGCCGGGAATTTCGCCGCCCTTACCCAGCAGCTTGACGAAGCGGATTTCACCTATCGCGACATTACCGAAGACGAGGCGCTGGCCGAATTCCTGATCTGACAGCGTTCAAGGCAGGGCGGCAAGCAGGGTCTGGTGACGCGCGATGAAGGCTGCGCGCACCTCGGCCGGGGGGCGCAGGCTGATCGACAAGCCCGGCAGTTCGGCATGCGGCGGGCGGCCGAAGAATTTATCGGCCTCTGCCTTGGTAAAGCCCGCGATATTCACCGCCTCGAACCAGGCAGAGATCTTGTCGGCGCGTTTGATTTCCTTCTTGATCGCCACCGGTAAAGCGGCGGGCAGGCCAAAACGCAGATGAACCGCCGCCGTCAGCCGTTCATCCAGAACGCCATAACCTGGGCCGATCGCCGCCTTCACCGGGCTGATCATGTCGCCGATCACATATTCCGGCGCATCGTGCAAAAGCGCGGCCAACTGCCATTTGACAGCAATGCCGGGGTTCAGCCGCGACAGGATATGTTCGACCAGAAGCGAATGTTCGGCGACCGAATAGGGCCAGTCACCGAGGGTCTGACCGTTCCAGCGGGCGACAAAGGCCAAGCCATGAGCGATATCCTCTATTTCGATATCCATCGGCGTAGGGTCGAGCAGATCGAGCCTGCGGCCGGAAAGCATTCTTTGCCAGGCGCGTTTATTGTTCACGTTTCGGGCCTTCCGCCGACCGTTTTTCTTGACGGGCCGGGTGCTGTATGCCCCTGTCCCAGCCAAGAGTTAGACCGTGTAAGGGAAGGCCGTCAACGCGGTGCCGGACCGAAGCGGTTCGGGGAAAAGCGGTTCGGGGATGGATCGGGAAGAAAGCCTGCAAATCGAGTTGATCAGGGTTCTGTGCATCCTGACGATGATGTGGGTGCATGTCAGCCCGGGCCTGAGCGTTCCCTCATACGTCAACGACGGCCCGATGGACCCCTTGGGCCTGTTTTTGGGGCGGACACTTGGGCGGATCAGCGTCACGACGCTCAGTTTCATCTCGGGCTATCTCTTTTGGCGTACTGCAATCGGGCGACCATTCTCCGAGGTCGTACGCAGGCTTTTTGCCGGCATCCTACTGCCGATGCTGGTGTGGAGCGCTGCTTTTCTACTGCTGGCCTTTCTGAAAGAAGCACTGGTGGACCAGCCAGCATCCGCACTCGACCGGGTGCAACCGGGGTTCTGGGGGCTGTTCAATAGCTGGACCGGGCTTGCTGGCCCGCAGGCCAATCTCTCGCTCTTCTTCATTCGCGACCTGATCATCTCGACACTGATCCTGCGCTTAGCGGCGCCGCTGATTTCGGCGGCGCCCGTTGCAGCGCTTCTGCTTACGCTTGGACTCTTGGCGTTGCCACAGACCGCACCCGTGCTGTTCCGGCCGAACATCTTCTTGTTCATGTTGTTGGGCGCGGTTGTCGCTCGCGCTGGCCAGACGATTACGCAGCTGTCGCGGCCGGGCCTGGCGCTTTCGCTCGGGCTTTTGCTTACCCTTCTTACGATCGCGATGGTGAAAAGCGGACTGGCGGGCCAACATCACATCGGCGTTCTGCACGATCTCTTGCGGCGGATGGGGATCGGCCTTCTGATGCTGGCCCTGACCGGCGTTCTGGCCCGCAGCGTGCGCGCCGCGCAGTTTGCACCACTGGGGCGTCACTGCTTTCTCGCCTATCTTCTGCATGTTCCGCTGATCGGCATATGCTGGTCGGCCTGGCAGAGTGTCGTGGGCACGCAAAACCAGCCCGCCTACCTGATCTTCTACCTGGCCATACCTGTCGTGTGCCTGGCCGTTGCAGCGCTGGGCGGGCGGGCGCTCGATCATGCGCCAGTGCCACTTCAAATCACCTTGCGCGGCAAATCCTTCGCTGCCGCCAAGCTGCGGCACCGACAGTCAGCGTGATTGCCGTTCCGGCATCGGAATGTTATCTGACCCCCGAACAATCCAGGAGAGCGGCCATGCCGAACGATTACATCATCAAGGATATTTCGCTTGCCGCCTTCGGTCGCAAGGAACTCGACATTGCCGAAACCGAAATGCCGGGTCTGATGGCGCTGCGCGCCGAATTCGGCAAAGCGCAGCCGCTGAAGGGCGCACGTGTCGCGGGCTCCCTTCACATGACGATCCAGACCGCGGTCCTGATCGAGACGCTGCGGGCGCTTGGGGCAGATGTCCGCTGGGCCTCGTGCAACATCTTCTCGACCCAGGATCATGCCGCGGCGGCGATTGCCGAAGCCGGTATCCCCGTCTTCGCCATCAAGGGCGAAACGCTTGAGGAATACTGGACCTATACCGACAAGATCTTCCAGTTCCCCGAAGGGACCTGCAACATGATCCTCGACGATGGCGGGGACGCGACGCTTTACATCCTTCTGGGCGCCCGCGTCGAAGCAGGTGAAAAAGACCTGATCGAGGTGCCGACCAGCGAAGAGGAAATCTGCCTTTTCAACCAGATCAAGAAGCGCCTGAAGGAAAGCCCCGGCTGGTTTACCAAGCAGCGTGCCGCGATCAAGGGCGTGTCGGAAGAAACCACCACCGGCGTCCACCGGCTTTATGAACTGCACAAGAAGGGCCTTCTGCCTTTCCCGGCGATCAATGTGAACGATTCTGTCACCAAGTCGAAGTTCGACAACAAGTATGGCTGCAAGGAATCGCTCGTCGACGGCATCCGTCGCGCGACCGACACGATGATGGCCGGCAAGGTCGCGGTCGTCTGCGGTTATGGCGACGTGGGCAAGGGTTCGGCCGCCTCGCTTCGCGGCGCGGGTGCCCGGGTGAAAGTGACCGAGGTAGATCCGATCTGCGCACTGCAAGCGGCGATGGACGGCTTTGAAGTGACCCTGCTGGAAGACGAAGTCGCCAGCGCCGACATCTTCATCACCACGACCGGCAACAAGGACGTGATCCGCATCGAACATATGCGCGACATGAAGAACATGGCCATCGTCGGCAACATCGGCCATTTCGACAATGAAATTCAGGTGGCCGCGCTGAAGAACCACAAATGGACCAATATCAAGGACCAGGTGGACATGATCGAAATGCCCTCGGGCAACAAGATCATCCTTCTGTCCGAAGGCCGTCTTCTGAACCTTGGCAATGCCACGGGCCATCCGTCCTTCGTGATGTCGGCAAGCTTCACCAACCAGGTGCTCGCGCAGATCGAACTATGGACCAAGGGCAATGAATACGAGCCCGGCGTCTATATCCTGCCCAAGCATCTGGACGAGAAGGTCGCCCGCCTGCATCTGGCGCGCATCGGCGTGAAGCTGACCCAGCTCAAGAAAGATCAGGCTGACTATATCGGTGTCGCGGTAGACGGGCCGTTCAAGCCGGAGCATTACCGCTACTGACCGGCGCAGGCGGGCCGGGTTGCCCAATCGGGCGCCCGGCCTACTTAGCTTTCAGAATTTGATGCAGTAGCGTCCCTTGGCGCGCCCCTGTGCGAGGGCGGTCAAGGCATCGTTGACCTCATCCAGGGTTATTTCCTGTATTTCAGAACAAAGCGGGCTTTGCGCATGCAGGGCCATCAGGGTTTCCATCTGCTGGCGCGTCCCCACGCTGGTTCCCGTCACGCTTATCCCGGTGGAGGCCAGCCATTCCTGGCTGAGCGGTACGGGTTCGGCCACCATCGCCGCCGCGATGATCCGGCCCAAAGGTCGCGTGACGGCGACCATCGCGTCCCAGGTCCGGGCCGTAGGGGCGAAATTCACGACGACGTCTGCTGCAATATCCGCCGGAACCTGGCCTGCCAGCGCGACTTGTGCCGCTCCAAGGTCTTTGGCCAGCGCCAGTTTCAACGGATCGCTGTCTACGGCCAGAACCCGCGCGCCACGACGCGCGGCCAGTTGCACGGCATATAGCCCAAGTCCTCCGCATCCAAAGATGGCGCAGGTTTCGCTATGTTGCAGCCTGGCCCGCTCAAGCGCACCAAAGGCGGTCAGACCCGCGCACATCAAAGGGGCAAGCTCGGCCGCGCCCCCTTCGGGCAGGCGAACAGCAAAGGCGGCCTTTGCCACGACATATTCGGCAAAGGTGCCGGGCACGTTGAACCCGTGCGCGCGCTGGTTTTGGCAGAAGCTTTCGTACCCGGACACGCATTCGTTGCACTGCCCGCAGGTATCGTGCAGCCAAGCCGCCCCTGCGCGATCACCGACCCGCCAGTCTTCGACACCGTCACCAACGGCGGCCACGCGACCAACCCCTTCATGGCCCAGAACAAAGGGGTCTGGCGCAGTCGCGGGAACCATCTCGCCATTCCAGACATGCACATCGCTGTGGCACACGCCGCTGGCTTCCAGGCGGATCAGTATCTCACCCCGACCCGGGGACGGGATGGGAACACTGGTCAGCCGCAAGGGCTGACCAGTTGCTTCCAGAAGGGCAGCGCGCATCATTCGCTATCAAAGTCCCAGTGCGGCTTTCACGACCGGCAAGGCGGGCTGGCCGTCATAGGTTGTGACATCCTTGAGCCACCCGTCCAGCAGTTCCGGGCGGGCCGCAATCATCGCCTTGGCCGCATCCATAGCTACCATGCCATCGCCCATGATCATCTGCATCCCGCGGTTTTCGTAGTCGAGGTCGAAGACAAGCTGCGAATAGAATTTCGCAACATTGGGGCATTCAGCGGCGTAACCCCGCCGCGAAAGGGTATGGACCGTCGCCCCACCGAAGTCCGGTCCGTATTCGATGTCACCGCCTGACAGATAAATCAGATCGTAGTTGAGGTTCATCGGATGCGGCTCCCACCCCAGAAACACGATCCACTTCTCGTCGGGCACAACGCGCTGCACCTGGGTCAGCATGCCCGCTTCGCTGCTCTCCACGATTTCCCAACCGGCAAGGCCGTGGCGACCTTCTGCGACCATATCGAGAAGGTTCTGGTTCGAACCGGGTTCGATCGCGTAGATCTTCGACTCGAACTTGTCGGCATGGGCCGCAAGATCGTCAAAACTCTTCACTCCGGCGTCGGACACATATTTCGGCACTGCCAGCGTGAACTTTGCACCAGCCAGATTTTGCGCCAGAACCTCGACGGAACCATCATCGAAGAATTCCTTGTAATGTTCGTTCTGTACCGGGCGCCAGTTGCCCTGGAAGATGTCCATATTGCCCTCGCGCAACGATACGAACGACACGTCAAGGCCAAGCAGAGTCTGGCTCGGCTCATATCCAAGCGCTGCAAGAATGATCTCGGCGGTGGTGTTAGTCAGGACGATGTCCGTCCAGCCCAGATCCGCCATGCGGACCGGCTTGCAGCTTTCAGGTTCTGCAGCCTGCGCTTGACTGGCAACAACCAGTCCGACGGACAGGCACAGCGAACGTAGTGTCGATTGCATTGCTTCCTCCCCAATATTTCCCTCTGCACCCTGCTTGTTAGGTATTTTTTCGTCAATATAATTTTTTGTACGACTATTCAAAAATTTGATCTGCTATGCAGGATCATGGCAAAATCGAACCGGACCCGCATCGAAGATGTGCGGCGAAAAGAACTGATCGAGGCGGCGCATCGTGTCTTCATGACACACGGGCTGACCGGCATGACAACGGCGCGGATCTGTGCCGAAGCTGGTTTGTCGCCAGGCATCCTGTCCTATTATTTCAAGGGCAAGGAAGAAGTGCTCTTCGCTATGGTTCGGCTGAACAACCGGGCTTTGGCAGAAGACGTGGTGGCGCGCCTCCGGTCGGCCCGTAACCTGTGGGAGCGCCTGCTCGCCATCATAGAGGGAAACTTCCCGGCTGCCTATTTTCATCAGAATGTTGCCAACGCCTGGCTGTCGGTCTGCGCGGCGTCCAACACCAATCCACACTACGCCATGCTTCAACAAATTTTTCACAAACGGCTTTCGTCAAACCTTGCTTCAACCCTAAGCCATGTTCTGGAGCCGGATCAGACAGCCCGCCTGACCCTGTTGATCGGCGTTGAGATCGATGGGCTATGGCTGCGGAAATCGGCCGATCCCGCACTGGATCGCACAACGGCCGTCGACCTTATCCTGACCTCACTCGAGACGGAGATATCCAGCGCAGCAAAGGCGCGGCTCATATCCCTTGCGGTTTAGTGAAGCACCTACCCCTATAGGGGGAAGGGGCGCAGACATTTCCCTTTGTCGTGGCATCGGCCTGCCGTATGTTGCCCCGGACTGCCGCCCGAAAGGGTGGGGTTCATACTTGCTTATCGCAACCAGAGGGACAGCGTTCATGGGTAAGAGAGACGAACTGATCGCCAAATATGCGGACGATCTCAAGAACAAGTGCAAGATGACGCCAGACATGGCGCTTTTGGAAAAGGTCGTCATCGGCTGCGGCCCTGCGGTCTACAGCGCGGATTCCGAAACTGTCGCCGCCAGCCAGAAAACCGAACTGGAGACCGTGAAGAACAACTTCCTGGTCAAAAAGCTTGGCCTTAAGGACGGCCCGGAATTGATGGCGGCGATCAACTCGGCCATCGAAACCTATGGCAAGTCGGAGCGCAACAAATACCGCGCCGTGGTCTATTACATGCTGACCAAACATTTCGGCAAAGAAGCCGTCTACAAGTAATTCCGGGTGGCCCCGGTCAACGGGGCCTTACCCAACATGCTGATTTGAATGAAATTTTAGCGGCATTCCGCTTGATACAATCCCCGTGCCGATCTAGGTTGATCGCAACAGGCTAGGATGGCCGCGACCTTTCGGTTCACGCGTGGTGCAGGGGTGCACTTGGGTGGCAAAGGGTCCCGGTCAGATGTCCGGGGCCCTTTGTATTTCAAAAAAGCGTCAGAACCAGCCCGATCACCGCGCTACCGAGGATCGCATAACCGCTGTCAATCACGGTCAGCATCAAGGGGCGCATGCCGAAGGCATTGTTCATCGCGATCCAGGGCGTGATGAAGAAGGCGCCAATTCCCAACCCGCCGATCAGTCCCTTACCCGTCGTGTCGATGGCGGCCATCTGAAATATGTGGCGCATCATGCCTGCAACCACCAGCATGGCGACAAAGCCAATGATCATCGGCATCGGGCTGCTTCCACCGGCGGGTTTGCCATCCGGCCCCATCTTGATGCCGGTCGCCTGCATCCAAGGTTTGGCCAGGCTCATGTACCAGACCGCGCCCACCGCAAAACCGGCGATCCCGGCCACGATCACGTTCAGAAGTTCCATCCGTTCCTCCCCTTCCTCTGCGGTCGACGGATTACAGCCCGCCAAGTCCGCAAATGATCCGCCATTCTTCGTCCGTGACAGGCTGCACCGACAGCCGCATGTTGTTGACCAGTACCATCTTTTCCAGCCCCGGATGCATCTTGCAATCCTCAAGCGTGACCGACCGCTTCAGCGCCTCGACCGCGCGGATATGCACGCAATCCCAGCGCGGGTCGTCGGTCGTGCTGTCGGGCGCGCTTGTCTGGCTGACCTCGACAATACCGACAATCTCCTTGCCGATGTTGGAATGATAGAAGAACCCAAGGTCGCCGACCTTCATCGCCCGCATGTTGTTGCGCGCCTGATAGTTGCGTACCCCGTGCCATTCTTCGCCCGCCGCCCCCTTGGCGACCTGCTGATCCCAGCTCCACGTGTCGGGTTCGGATTTGAAAAGCCAGCAGGCCATCAGCCGATCACCTTCTTCCATTCGGTGACCGTTACGCTTTCGAACAGCCCCGCCTTGCCATAGGGATCGCCCGCCGCCCAATCCTGCGCGGCCTTCAGGCTGTCGGTTTGCAGCACCAGAAGCGAGCCGCACATCTGCCCGTCCTCCAGAAAGGGGCCCGCCATCTCGACGATCCCGGTCGTCTCGATATAGGCCAGATGGGCGGCGCGGTTCTGAAGGCGCACCTCCAGATGGCCGGGCTTGTCGCGGCAGACAACGGCAAAACGCATGTTCATTCCTTTTTCAAAGGACGCGACATCAGGGTGGCCATAGCCTCTCCCACGGTGAGGCGTCGGTCAACAAGTGCCGCAACCATTGCGGCGATGGGCATCTCGATCCCGTGGGTGACGGCAAGCGCGGTCACGGCTTTTGCCGTTGCGGCGCCCTCGACCGTGACTGTGGGGTCAAAGGCCTCGCCCGCGCCAAGGGCACGGCCATACCGGAAATTGCGCGACTGTTCGGACGTGCAGGTCAGGACCAGATCGCCAAAGCCGGAAAGACCCGAAAGCGTTTCGGGCTGCGCACCAAGGGTGGTCGCAAGCCGCATCATCTCGGCAAAGCCGCGGGTCATCAGGGCCGCGCGCGCGCTGTCGCCCAGACCAGCGCCGATCACCACGCCCGCGGCAATCGCGATCACGTTCTTCAAGGCCCCGCCCAGTTCGGCGCCCGCCGTATCGGTCGTGCGGTATAGCCTGAGAACCGGCGTCGAGAGGTGGTCTTGCAAGGCCGCGCCGATCCGGTCGTCGTCACAGGCCAGTGTAAGCGCGGTGGGCAGGCCCCGCGCGATATCGGCGGCAAAACTCGGCCCGGTCAGGATGGCGGGATGCGATCCGGCAAATGCCGCACGCAAGATGGCCATAGGCCCACGCCCCGACCGAAGGTCCACCCCCTTCGCACAGGCAACAAGCTGCCTGCCCCGAAGCGCGCCGGGATGGGTCTCCGCAAAGCCGGAAAGCTGCTGCATGGGCATGGAGAGAAGCACCACGGGGGCCTCTGCCATATCGTCCAGTTGCGCCGAAAGGATGATCGAAGGTGGCAGGGTCACACCGGGCAAACGCCGCGCATTCTCTCGCCGGTCGCGCATGTCGGCCACTTGCAGGGGATCACGCGCCCAAAGCCCGACCGGCGCACCGGCACGCGCCAAGGCCACCGCCAGCGCGGTGCCGAACGCCCCCGCCCCCAGGACCGCGACCTTCATGCCTTGGCCCCCTTCTTGCCCGACCCCAGAAGGGCCGGCGCGCTTTGGTCAAGCGGCCAGCGTGGCCGCGCCGACAGGTCGAGCCCGTCACGGTGGCCCAGGTTGAACCGTTCGATCCCGGCCCAGGCAATCATCGCGGCATTGTCGGTGCAAAGCGCCAAGGGCGGTGCCAGAAAACGCACGCCCATCCTCACGCACAGCGCAGTCAGCCGCTCGCGGATCGCCCCATTGGCCGCAACCCCGCCCGCCACGGCAAAGGCGGGTGCGGCCGGGTTTTCCGCCAGATAGAGTGTCAGCGCGCGGCGCGACTTTTCTTCCAGAACCGCCGTAAGCGCCGCCTGAAACCCGGCGCAAAGGTCGGCGCGGTCCTGCCGCGTCAGCCCGCCCTTTTCGGCAACAACCGCGTCGCGCGCCCGCGACAGGGCGGTCTTGAGGCCCGAGAAAGACATGTCGCACCCCGGTCGGTCCAGAAGTGGGCGCGGAAACTTGAAACGGTCGGGATCGCCCGCCACCGCTTCGGCCTCCACCGCCGGGCCACCGGGCTGGGGCAGGCCCAGAAGTTTCGCGGTCTTGTCGAAGGCTTCGCCCGGCGCATCATCGATGGTGCCGCCCAGACGGGTGAAATCCTCGGCTCCTCGCACCATCAGGAACTGGCAATGCCCGCCCGACACCAGAAGCATCAGATAAGGAAAATCCAGCCCGTCGGTCAGGCGCGGGGTCAGAGCATGGCCCGCCAAATGGTTCACGCCCACCAGCGGCAGGCCGGTCGCCGCCGCGATCCCCTTGGCGCACATGACGCCGGACAGAACACCACCGATCAGCCCCGGCCCGGCCGTCACCGCCACCCCGTCCAGATCGCCAAGGCCAAGCCCGGCCCCGGCCAGCGCTTCCTCGACACAATGGTCAAGCTTTTCGGCATGGGCACGGGCGGCAATTTCAGGCACCACGCCGCCATAGCTGGCATGGAGTGCAGTCTGGCCATAAACGACCGACGACAGCACCTTGGCCCCGCGCGCCGTCTGCCGCACGACTGCTGCGGCGGTGTCGTCACAGCTGCTTTCCAGCCCCAGAAAGGTGATTGCCCTGTCCATCGTTCCAGCGTTGCCTGATGTCCTTATCGCAGGTAACACCGGCCCAGCCCCCGCACAATCCCGGAGCGACCGTGACCGACCCGCGCCCCACGCTGCTTTTGACCCGGCCCTTTGCCGCTGGTCAGGAGTTTACCGAAACCTTCAAAGCGCGGTTCGGGGCGGACTGGCCTACGCTCCTCAGCCCGCTGATGGAAACGCAGCCCCTTTCGCCCGAACTGCCACAACGGCCCTTCGCGCATATTGCCTTCACCTCACAAGCCGCGGTGCCGGTCTTTGCCCGGCTGACCGCCGACCGCACCCAGACCGCCTGGTGCGTGGGGCAGCGGACGGCGCTCGCGGCGAAGGCTGCCGGATTTGCGATACGGCAAGGGGCGGGTGATGCCCACGCGCTGGCGCGCATCATCCGCACTGAACGACCGGCAGGTGCAATCCTGTGGCCCCATGGCGCGCAAACGGCCCACGATCTGGCGGCTGACCTGAGTGCTGCCGGTTTCGACGTGACGGCCCTTCTGGTCTACGCCCAACAGCCCCTCGCCCCCACGCCTGCCGCACAAATGCTTCTGGCGGGCGGCGCCCCAGTTCTGCTGCCGCTCTTTTCTCCGCGTTCCGCACGACTGGCGGTGACTGCCTTCGGCGCCCATGCAGCCCCCCTGCGGGTTGCAGCACTCAGCCCGGCGGTCGCCAACGCGGCGGCTGGCCTTGCACCAGAACGCCTGTCCATTGCCCGCACACCCGATAGCGAAAGTCTGCTTGCCGCCCTTGCCGCGCTGATTTGACCAAAGCCGGACGGTTGAGCCTTCGGGAACGTGCTACTAGATTGAGTCTCAGGCGCAGATTCCCGCCGCAGACAGACCTCAGGGGGCAAGATGGCACAGACAACCGAGGCCGAGGCTACCCCAGTCCCCGAACCGGAGGCGCTTTCGCCGGAAGTGCCCGAAGCGCTGGCCGAACCCTTGAGCGCCGAAACATCCCCGCCTCCGGCCGAGGCCAGCCGTACACCGGCACGGCGTGGTGGCTTCGTGCCACTTGTTCTGGGTGGGATGATCGCCGCCGCCCTGGGGGCCGGCGCCAGCTTTTATGCGCTGCGCCTTTCGCCTGGCCTTTCCACCGATAACGGCAGCGCGGCCCTGGCCGAACGGATCGCCGCGCAAGACACCCAGATCGCGGCGCTGAAGGAAACGCTCGCCGCTTTTCCGGCCGCTTCGGCCCCATCCGAAACCAGCGCGCAGGCCCTTGAAACCCTGAAGGACATCGCCACCCGCCAGCAAGCGCTGGAGGCGGGCCTGAAAGGCCTCACCTCCCGCATCGCACGGATCGAAAATGCCCCGGTGGGTGCGGGGGGCGGCACTGCCCTTGATGTCGCCGCCGCGACCGAAGCCGTGACCAAAGCCGCCAAAGAGGCCGGGGAGGAAGCCGCCAAACTGAAGGCCGAGGCAGAAGTCGCGACGCGCCGGGCGGCGCTGATGGCCGCGTCGGGGCAGCTTGCCGCTGCGCTGGAAAGCGGCGCATCGCTGCAACCCGGGCTGGATCTTCTGGAACAGTCGGGCGTTGCTGCGCCCACAGGGCTGACCGATGTCGCTCAGGGCGCGCCCACCCTGCGGGCACTGCGCGAGGCCTTTCCACCCGCCGCGCGTGATGCTCTGGCCTTGTCGCTACGTGCCACCGCAGATGGCAACCTCTGGTCGCGCTTCACCGCCTTTGTGCGCAGCCAGACCGGCGCCCGCTCGCTCGCCCCGGTTGCGGGGACGGACCCCGACGCGATCCTCAGCCGTGCCGAAGCTGCGGTTGTTGCAGGCGATCTGCCTGCAGCGCTGGCCGAGCTGTCCGCCCTTCCGCCCGAAGGTCAGGCCCGCATGGCAGAATGGGCGGGCCTTGCCAGCCGCAGACAGGCAGCCCTGACGGCGCTTGCCACATTGAATGCGGAGGTCGGCCAATGATCTGGTCCTTCATCAAGGTCGCCTTCTTCTTCATCCTCATCGCGGGCGCGGCGGTCCTTGCCGGTTACTTCGCCGACACCGGCGGCGGTATCCGCCTTGCAATCGCGCAGCGGGAGTTCAGCCTTGGCCCGGTCCAGTCCGTCGTCGCGCTGATCCTGGCCGTCCTTGCCCTGTGGCTTTTGCTGAAAATCCTCAGCTTTGCGCTTGCGATCGTGCGCTTCATCAACGGCGACGAAACCGCCATCAGCCGCTATTTCGACCGCAACCGCGAACGCAAGGGCTATCAAGCGCTGACGGACGGCATGATGGCGCTTGCTTCTGGCGATGGCAAAACCGCGCTCGGTCATGCAACGCGCGCCGAACGGCTTCTGCGCAAGCCCGAACTGACCAACCTCGTCTCGGCCCAGGCCGCAGAAGCCGCAGGCGACAGCCGCAAGGCCACCGAAATCTACAAACGGCTCGTGGCCGACGACCGCACCCGCTTTGTGGGCATCCGTGGCCTTTTGAAGCAGAAACTGGCCGAGGGCGACCGCGAGACCGCCCTCAAGCTCGCTGAACGCGCCTTTCTCATGCAGCCGTCCAATCAGGATGTGCAGGACGTGCTGTTCGACCTTCAGGCCTCGTCAGGCGATTGGGCCGGCGCGCGCAAGGTTCTTGGCGCGAAAACCAAACATGGCCATCTGCCCCGCGATGTTCACCGCCGCCGCGATGCCATCCTCGCCTTGCAAGAGGCCCGCGCGGTCTTCGACAGCGACCTGCCGGTGGAGGCGCGCGAAGCGGCCATCCTGGCCAACAAGCAATCCCCCGACCTTATCCCGGCGGCGGTCCTGGCCGCGCATGGCTACAAGGCCAACGGCAAGGAAAAATACGCCGTCCGCGTCCTGAAGAAAGCGTGGGAAGTGCAGCCTCACCCCGATCTGGCCGCCGCATTCGCGGCACTGGAACCGGATGAGACGCGGGTGCAGCGACTGAAACGCTTCGAACAGCTTTTTACCGCCAATCCCGCGCACGAAGAAACCCAGCTTCTGAAGGCCGAACTTAACGTGGCGGCGGAAGATTTCCCCGCAGCCCGACGCGCCATGTCCGATCTGGCAGAAAAACATCCGACAACGCGGGCGCTGACCATCATGGCTGCGATCGAACGCGGCGAAGGGGCAGATGACGCGGTCGTGCGCGGCTGGCTGACGCGCGCCCTTTCGGCCAGCCGTGGCCCGCAATGGGTCTGCGACAAATGCCAGACGGTGAATGCGGTCTGGTCGCCCGTCTGCGAAAAATGCGGCGGCTTCGATACGCTGAGCTGGCGCGAGCCGCCCGCGTCCGCCGCTGTCCCTTCGGCCACCGATCTTCTGCCGCTGATCGTGCAACCCGCCGCTCGGCCTTCCGTCGAGGAGCCGATGGAAGATGCACCGGAGGCTACGGAGGACGAGCCGGCCGACGCCGACCCCCACGCCGTCTATGACGCCGAGTTCTTCGACGATACGACCGTGCGCAAACGGGCACTTTAGGGCTACACTCCCCGCCCTTATGGTGTTATCAGGCGCGCCAAGGGCGAAAGCCCGGTCCGGGAACTGCACGGAAACTCCGCTGGCAAAGCCGTCATTCGCTGTTCGGGCACTGCCCGAAATGACGCACGAAACCAGCCGGTTGTCGGGCTTGACTTGGATGAAGCCGGGCCATAGTAGGTCCGTACCAGAAAAGTGCCGCTGTAGCTCAGCTGGTAGAGCACGTCATTCGTAATGATGGGGTCGG
>DAORUY010000012.1:0-26998 GCA_035433445.1 Paracoccaceae bacterium | reverse complement strand
TGCCTTCCGACAGGACGTTGATTTCCAGGCCAGCAAACGGCTCTGCGGCCTTGATGAACCACTGCATTTCAGCAAGTTGCTCTTCCTTCGACAGTGCCGAAGGCTGGAATTCCTCGTCGATCCATTTCTGTGCTGCGGCTTCGTCGGCAAAAGCCGGCCAAGCCCCCGCAATGACAGCCGAAACTGCCGCTGCGGAGAGCAGATACTTGCGCATCCTGTCTCCTCCCTGAAGTATGATGAGCCAGTCGTTGCTGGCTGCACAATTGAGTAGCCGGATTCGGAATTTTGTCAAACTAAAACATTAGTAGTTACGCAACGGCGCAATTTGGCTTGCATGACGAAGGGGCAAGCAAAGGGTTGAAACGCAGGGTCAGGCCGACTAATTTGCTCAAAATTTCAGGGACAGTTCAGAGATGATCATGGGCGATGGCGAAGTAGCAGAGCGCAAGGTGCCCACCCATGAAGTGACCTATGTGCAGTTGCGTAATATGGTGCTGACGGGCGGTCTGGCCCCCGGACAGGCGGTGACGATTCAGGGGCTGATCCGTGATCTTGGCGCGGGGATGACGCCGGTGCGCGAAGCCATCCGACGGCTGACGGCCGAGGGGGCCTTGCAGCTTCATGGCAACCGTCGTGTCTCTGTTCCGCGCCTGACCCCCACCCTTTTGGACGAGATCGCCTTTGCCCGCCTGACAATCGAACCGAAGATCGCCGAAATGGCCGCGCCCCGCCTGACCGAGGCGACGATCACCCAATTGGCCCGTATCGACGAGGCGATCAACGAGGCGATGCGGCAAGACGATATCCCCGGCTATCTGTCCGGCAATCATCGCTTTCACTTTACGCTTTACGACGCATCGGGCGCGCAGGTTCTGACCGATATGGCGCAATCGCTGTGGTTGCGGTTCGGCCCCTCGCTACGCGTCGTCTCGTCCCGCTACAGCAAAAGTCGGCTGCCGGATCGTCACAGCGATGCGATCAAGGCGATGCGGGCAGGCGATGGCAAAGCCCTTGCATGCGCGGTGGAGGCCGACATAGCGCAAGGTGTCGAATATGTGCGACAGGCGCTTCAAGCCGGCGAAATCTGAGTTTCGCCATCCGACATTTAATTTGATCAAATTATATTGACAAGTCCCAGCGCGCCCCTATTCTGTCGGTAATGGCACCTTGTCGGGCAGCAGGATGATTCCCAGAGCGCCCCGCCAAAAGGACCACACCACCCCCGTTTCAAGAGGGCACGATGACCAAGATCACCAACCACATGCCGACGGCGGAACTGCAAAAACTGGATGCCGCCCATCACATGCACCCCTTCACCGAAAACGCGGCACTGGCGCGCAAAGGCGCCCGCATCATGGTGCGGGGCGAAGGCGTCTGGCTAACCGACAGCGAGGGCAACAAGATCATCGACGGGATGGCGGGCCTGTGGTGCACCAACATCGGCTATGGCCGCACGGAACTTGGCGAGGTCGCCAAGCGCCAGATGGACGAGTTGGCCTACTACAACACCTTCTTCCAGACCACCCATGTGCCCGCGATCGCGCTGGCCGCGAAGCTTGCCGAGCTGGCACCGGGCGATCTGAACCATGTGTTCTTTGCCGGGTCGGGGTCTGAGGCGAACGACACCAACATTCGTGCCGTCCGCCGTTATTGGGACATCAAGGGTCAGCCGGAAAAGCGCGTGATCATCGCGCGCCACAATGGCTATCACGGGTCCACGATGGGCGGCGGTTCACTGGGCGGTATGTCCCCGATCCACGCCCATGGCGGCAAGATCGACGGGATCGTCCATATCGGCGAACCGAACTGGTGGGCGCAGGGCGGCGACATGACGCCCGAGGCCTTCGGGCTGATGCGGGCGCAGGAGCTGGAAGCGAAGATCCTTGAACTCGGTGTCGACAAGGTCGCGGCCTTCATCGGCGAGCCGGTGCAGGGCGCAGGCGGCGTGATCATCCCGCCGTCAACCTACTGGCCGGAGATTCAGCGCATCGTCGACAAGTATGGCATCTTGCTGATCGCCGACGAGGTCATCACCGGCTTTGGCCGCACCGGCAACTGGTTCGGAAGCCAGACCTTCGGCATCCGCCCGCATATCATGACGATCGCCAAGGGTCTGTCGTCGGGCTATCAGCCGATCGGCGGTTCGATCATGTGCGATGAAGTGGCTGAGGTGCTGGGTAGTCATGGCGACTTCAACCATGGTTACACCTATTCCGGCCATCCGGTTGCGGCGGCAGTGGCGCTGGAAAACCTGCGCATCATTGAAGAGGAAGGCATCGTCGATCACGTCCGCAACGTGGCGCATCCCTATCTGAACGAACGCTGGCAGGCGCTGACCGATCACCCGCTGGTGGGCGAGGCCAAGCTTGTAGGTCTGATGGGATCGATCGCGCTGACGCCGAACAAGACGCCGCACGCCAAATTCGCCTCGGAATCCGGCACCGTCGGCTATCGTTGCCGCGAACGCTGCTTTGCCAACAATCTGATCATGCGCCACGTCGGCGACCGGATGATCATCGCCCCACCGCTGGTCATCAAGCCGGAAGAGATAGACGTGCTGATGGCGCGCGCGCGGAAATCGCTGGACGAATGTTATGCCGGCCTCAAGGACGACGGACTGCTGAAAGCAGCGTAAGGCCATTGCCAAAAAAAGCCAAAGCCGACGCAAACTTGCGTCGGCTTTCTCGTGTGCGGGTCAGATGTCGGCCCTGATCCGGGGGCGTTCGCGCGCAAGCCAGAAGGCAATCAGTTGCAGCGGTGCATTGTCAATTTCGCCGCTGTCCACCAGCGCCATCAGCCGGTCGAAGGAAATCACATGACTGCGGATATCCTCGGCCTCGCTTGCCAGTCCACCAAGCCCGGCCGCACTGTCCGGCAGGTCCGCGATCCCCACGAAAGAATAGATGTATTCAGCCTTTGCCGCCGGTGATGGATAGTATCGCGGCCCGGCGATCAGCGCCTTTAGCGTCAGCCCCGCCTCCTCCTCGGCTTCGCGCCGCGCGGCTTCTTCGGGCGTTTCGCCCCCATCAATGCGCCCGGCCACGGTTTCGATCAACCAGGGGTTCGCATCTCCCCGCGCATACGGTCCGGCGCGGAACTGTTCGATCACCATCACCCGGTCACGCACCGGATCGTAAGGCAACACAACCGCGGCATCGCCCGAGATGAAGATAGCCCGGTCAAGGGCCGCGCTCATCGTTCCATCGAAACGGCGAAAGCATAGGTCATGTTCCTCGACCGCGAAATAGTTGGCATAGGGCCATCGGCGCGTCTGACTGACCACATCTTGCGGCGCTGCCTGCCGTCGCAGGGCCTCGGTGCCGGGCCGCAGGTCGCCGGCCCGCACCGTCGCGCCGCCGCGGGTCAGCAACTGCCCCCACCTGCGGCGCAGTTCTTCGGGCGAGCACGCCCCGAATTGCGCCATGACCGCCGCCGCCGTGGCCCTGAACGTCTCCGCCCAGCGCCGCGACCAATCATCGAAATCCCGGACCGTCGCGTCGCCATCCGGTGCAAGGAAGGCCAACATATTGCGCCCGCCATGCGCCGCGGCGCGCACCAACCTCTCGGCCGCCTCCAACCCCGAAGCATCCGCGTAGAACGCGAGCCGCTGCAACTGAAGAGCCGACAGTCCCGAAACCATCACGCCTTCCACCGCCTGGTCCGAGGTCACGACCTGCGCATCCTCCGATGGAAGCGCCCCTTCCAGAACGATGGCGCGCAAAACCTCGTCGCGCAGTGGCCCTGCAAGAAATACGTCGTTCAATTGATTGTCCCTTCCGGTCTCAGCGCCAGCGGCGCGCTGCCCATTCGGCCAGAAGTCCGCTCAATATGCCACCGGCGAACAGCACGATCAGCACATCGGCGACGAACATTTTCTGCACGAAATCGACGCCGATCGAAATCGCGCCAACCACCGCCTCCATCGGGCTGTCGTAGCTGCGCCGGATCGCCAGCACCAGCATCTCTTCGATGGAGAAGATCACAAGCGCCAGACCGACCATGGACACGGTGGTCTTCATGCCCGAATTTGCGGATTCCCACCAGCCATGCCCGACTTCGCGCCCCAAAATGCGCCAGCCGCACACCAGCCCGATCAGGGCGCTGACCTGGCTGAAGACCCCGAACTGGGTGCCCTCGCTCATATGCGGTTTGAATACCTCGGCGGCGAAGAAGCCGACCAGGGTAAAGGCGATGGCGGCAAACAGCTTAGCTGCGGTAGGCATTCAGGAAACCGGCCTTTCCAGGGTAATCTGCGTTACATCACAATTGCCGAACCGAAAGGCCCCCGCGCACGAGGTCAGGTAGAAATTCCACATGCGCCGAAAACGGTCGTCAAAACCAAGCCTCTGGATATCGTCCCAGCGATCATTGAACGTATCATGCCAGCGCCGGAGCGTCTGGCTGTAACTTTGCCCGAATTCGAGCGACCCGATCAGCCCTAGTCCCGCGCGGCGAGCTTCGTCGCGCAAGGCGGTGGGTGAAGGCAACATGCCACCGGGAAAGATATATTTCTGAATGAAGTCAACACCTTTACGATAGACCTCGAACCGCCGCTCATCAATGGTGATGATCTGAAGCGTGGCCTTCTTGCCGGGTTTCAGCCGTTCGCGCACCGTATCGAAATAGACGGGCCAGTATTTCTGGCCGACCGCCTCGAACATCTCGATGGAGGCGATGCCGTCATAACGACCCCTCTCGTCACGGTAGTCTTGAAGCTTGATCTCGACCAGGTCCGAAAGGCCAGCGCGGCGCATCCGCTCGACGGCGAAATCATGTTGTGCCTTGCTGATCGTCAGGCCCGTGACCTTCAGCCCGCGCGCGCGCGCCGCATATTCGGCAAACCCACCCCAGCCGCAGCCGATTTCCAGTACGTGATCGCCGGGCGCCGCACCCATCCGGTCCACCATTGAGGCATACTTGGCGGTTTGTGCCGCCTCAAGACTTTCCTGCCCACTGCGGAACAGGGCGGAGGAATAAGTCATCGTCTCATCCAGCCAGAGCCGATAGAAGTTGTTACCCAGATCGTAATGATAAGCGATGTTCTTGCGGGCCTGTTCTTTCGAGTTCGAGTTCATCCAGTGGCGCAGCCTCTCGATGGCGCGCAGGAAGCCCATACCCGGGAACCCGTCGTAGACGCTTTCATTACTGTCGTGGACAAGATCCATAAAGGCCTGAAGGTCGGGCGTCGACCAGCCGCCTTCCAGATAGGCTTCGGAAAACCCGAGATCGCCTTCGCGGATCAGCCGCGCAAAGACATCCGGGTCATGCACCCTCAGTTCGGCAACAGCACCCGGCGCCCGCCCTTCCGCGCGGAACCGGCGGCCATCGGCCAGCACGAAATCAAGGCGCCCCCGGTTCAAAGTTCGCGTCGTGCGAAAGACTTGCGCAAAATAGCGCGGCAGGTCTTTCTGCCCTTCCGTCGTCGTCAGCACATCCATCATGTCATCCCCTGAACAGAAGCTTAGCAAAGCCCGGACAAGTTCGGCAACGATTTCGTTACCTGCCGGATCTGGCCTGTTCATAGGCGGCCAGCGCACGCGCGCGGCCCTTCGTTAGGTCTATCAACGGGCGCGGCTGCCTCCCGTCAGGCGACAGCGCCCAAGACAAGGGAACCGCATCGAAGTACGCACGTGCCGGAGCTTCTCGGGCATCAAGATAGCGGCGGCGGTAAATTCCACCGGGATCGAACCGTTCGGCCTGCGTCGCGGGGTTGAAGATGCGGAAGTAAGGGGCAGCGTCAGGACCCGAGCCCGCCACCCACTGCCAGCCCAAAGCGTTTGCCGCGGGGTCCCAGTCTGTCAGACAATCCTCAAACCAACGCAGGCCCACCCGCCAGTCGGTCAGAAGATGCTTGGTGAGGTAAGAGGCGACGAGCATCCGCACCCGGTTGTGCATCCTGCCCGTCACATACATTTCCCGCAGGCCCGCATCGACCATCTGCTCGCCGGTCAGCGCGCGGCGCCAGCGTTCAGCATCCTCATTGTCGGACTGCCAGGGGAAACCGTCCCATCCCTTGCGCCAGTTCTGTTGGGCCAGCGTGGGGTGATGGGTCATCAGATGCCAGGCAAACTCGCGCCAGCCCAGTTCGGACAGGAATTTTTCTGCCCCGGTGGACGTGGTTGAGGACAAGTCGGCACGGGTTAGGGTTTCATGCCAGATCCGGCGCGGTGAGATTTCGCCCCAAGCCAGGTTTTCCGACAGGCCAGAAGTGGCCGGCACCGCAGGCATATCGCGCAAGCGGGTATAGCCTGTCAGCCGTTCGTGCAAAAACTGGGAAAGCCGACTGTCTGCGGCCCGCGCCCCCACTGTCTGATATGGCGCAAGAACCGCCGCGCCGCGCTGCATTGCCGCCCCCATACTCCAGTCCGGCAGTCTGTCGGACATGGGCCAGACATCAGGGGGCCGGAGGCCGCGCGGCGCCGGCAATGGCGCGCCCGGGTCACGCGACCGGACTGCCCGCCAAAATGGCGTGAAGACGCTGTATGGGCCCCCTGCCCCGGTCTGAATGTCGCGAGGTTCGTGCAAGAGCGCGCCGGAAAAGCTTTGCGCGACTATGCCTTTCGCCTTGAGCGCAGCCTTGACCCCCATATCGCGCGCGATGTGGTCCGGCGCATAATAGCGGGTCCAGTAGACGGCCCGCGCGCCGGTTTCGCGGATCAGCTCCTCCAGCACTGGCAATGCCGACCCGCGCCGCAAGATCAGCCGCGACCCAAGGCGCGCAAGATCTTCCCCAAGTGCGGCGACCGAAAGCCCCAGCCGCCATTTCGGCGCGGCGCCAAGGCTTTCGACCGTTTCGTCATGGATGAAAACCGGCACGACGCCCGCGTCGGCAGAGCAAGCCTGAACCAGCGCAGGATGATCGTCCAGCCGCAGATCGCGGCGGAACCACAGGATGACAGGTCCGCCCTCGCCCAATGCGCTGTGCCCCTATAGCTGCTTGTCGAGTGCGCCGATCAGCCGCGCCACGTCCTCGGACGACGTATAGTGAACCATCGACAGGCGCAGGACACCACGATCAAGATCAACACCCATCGCCGTGAGCGGTCGCACGGCGTAAAAATCACCGGCCCAGCAGTTAATCCCTTCGCGCGCCAGCGCTTCGGCCACCGGCTCTGCCACGCGATCAAGCGCGACCGCCACCGTCGGCGCACGGCGCGACGCATCGCGCGGGCCGATCAGACGCAGATCATTGCGCGCAGCAAGATAGTCGAGAAGAGGTTGGCAAACCGCCACTTCATGCGCGCGCAAGAGGTCATGGATGGCCGCGCCGCGTTTCGCCGGATCGGCTTCGGCTGCGAAGTGATGCGCATAAAGCCCGTCGAAATAGTCCGCCATGCCAGCGCTTGCCGCAATCTGCGCATGGTCGGGGCCGGCGGGCGTGAAGCGCTTGTAAAGCGTCTCGCCGTTGAAATAGTGGCCCTGATTGGGAAGCCGCTTGCCCAGATCCTCGCGGATCACCATGATACCCTGATGCGGGCCATACACCTTGTAGGCGGAGAAAAGGTAGATATCCGCCCCAAGCGCGGGAACGTCCGGTAACCCGTGCGGGGCATAGCTGACCCCGTCAACGCAGGTGACGGCACCCGCCGCGTGGGCCATCTGCACCACATCGGCGACCGGATTGATTTCGGCAACCACGTTCGAACAATGCGGAAAACACACAAGCCTGACCTTGCCGTCTGCCAGAAGCGGCGACAGGCGCGCGGGGTCCAGATGGCCCGTCGCCGGGTCGATCTGCCATTCGCGGATCTCCACCCCCTCCTCGGCAAGCCGCCGCCAGGGGCCGGAATTCGCCTCGTGATCCTGATTGGTCACGACTATCGCTTCGCCGGGTTTCAACGCCCGGCGGAAGGCCTGCGCCAGAACATAGGTATTGGCGGTGGTCGATGGGCCGAAGCTGACTTCGTGACGCTTCACCCCCATCAAGCCCGCGAGCCGGGTGCGGGCTTCGTCCATCTCTGCCCCGCCAGCCTGAGCGGCAGCGTAAGGGGCATAGGGCTGCACCTTGCGTTCGCGGTAAAAGCGGGTCAGCCGCTCGATCACCGGCACACAGGCGTAAGAACCGCCTGCATTTTCAAAGAAGGACTGATCCTTCAGTCCAGGCACCGCAAAGGCGGGAAACTGGCTGCGCACGTAAGTCAGGTCTAGTCTGGTCATCTTGGGAACCTTCCGTTTGATCCATCTACAACTCCGCCCCCAACAGACCATGCCGGCCTATGTCGGAGGCATGGCGGGTCTTCCAGCCGAGCCGTTAGGACCGCTCCCTTCCCAGGAAGTCCACGGCAGATTCTGTGTTGTCCGAAAGCCGGACAACACAGAATCGCCCAATGACTAACGTCTGATCTTTGGCGAGAAAAGCCCATCCATCACGCAACGCTTGCCATATGCGTCAATCGCGCTATTATTTGATCATATTCCTGGGGAGGATATATCCATGCAACGATACACTGTGGCGGCCGCAACGGCCGTGCTGTTTCTTGGCGTACCCGCGTTTGCGGGCGACCCTGAGCTGACAGTTCTCGACTGGGCAGGCTTCGAAATCGAGGGGCTTTTTGCGCCGTATAAGGAAAAATATGGCGACGGCCCGTCATACACGTTCTTCGCGTCAGATGACGAAGCGTTTCAAAAGGCGGTGTCAGGCTTCAAGGCCGACGTGATCCACCCCTGTTCGCAAATGGTGGCCAAGTACAGGGAAACGGACCTAATCGAGCCTTGGGATGTTTCGAAGATTCCCGACTTCGCCAATGTCGACCCGAAGTTTCTCAATTCGCCCACCTTCAGCGACGATCAGGGCGTCTGGTTCCTGCCGACCGACTGGGGCGTGACGGCAACGGCTTACCATACGAATGATGTTCCGCCCGAAGACGTGGCGACACTTCAGGTCTACCTTGATCCCAAATACGCCGGGCGCACGTCCTTGCCGAATTCGTCGGACGATGTCTGGGCCTTGGCTTATCTTGCCACCGGCACGACCGACTGGACCACGATCAGCGATGATCAGTTCAATGCAGCCGCGGCCTGGTTGCGTCAGGCCCACCAGAATGTGCGGGCCTATTGGAACGACAGCGCCGAACTGAGCCAGCTGATGGCGTCGGGCGAGGTGCAGGTCGCCTGGGCCTGGAACGATGCCGTCGCGATCTTGATGGATGAAGGGTTCCCGGTCGGCTATCAGCGCGAAGCCAAGGAGGGATCCTCGACCTGGTTCTGCGGCTATGTGAATGCCAAGGATGGCCCCGGAAGCGAGGAAAAGGCCCATGAATTCATGGCGGCCTGGTTGCGCCCGGAAAGTGCCGTCGCCCTTCAGGAGGCAATGGGTTATGGCCATTCCAACACGACGGGCATGGGCTTGATCTCTGCCGACGCATTGGTGGCCAGCGGGTTGGGTCCGGTCAATGCGCCGATCCTGGCGCAGACGCCGAAGGATCCCGCCCTGCATGAACGCATGCTCAAAGAGTTCGAGAACATAAAGGCCGGGTTCTGACTTCGTCATGACCTGTTGGCGGGCGGAGCGAAGCAACAAACCGCCTGCCAGACAGGCAAATCCTTGGCCGGCATGCAAAGTCCGGCGCATAACCTACGGGCGGGCTTGCAACCCGCGCATGACAGGGATTACCTAATCCCACCAACCACTCACTTCCGCGCACGCGCGGGTTTTTCCGGAGGCGACATGAAACTTAATGCTCTGCTCACGGCTTCGGTCGCGGTCCTTGCCCTCACGGCACCTGTCCGCGCCGCCGACCCCGAGCTTCTCGTCCTTGACTGGGCTGGCTTTGAGGTCGACGGACTGATTCAGGCCTACAAGGACAAGAATGGTGACGGCCCGACCTATACATTCTTCGGCTCCGACGACGAGGCCTTCCAGAAAGTTGCCTCCGGCTACAAGTCCGATGTGACCCATCCCTGCTCGCAGATGGTGGGCAAATATCGGGAAGCGGGACTGATCGAGCCTTGGGATGTCTCGAAGATCCCGGATTTCGCCAATCTCGACCCCAAGTTCCTGAACTCGCCCGTATTCCAAGATGATGGCGGCGTGTGGTACATCCCGACCGACTGGGGGGTGACCGCAGTTGCCTACAATACCGAAGAAGTGCCAGTTGAAGATGTGGCCAGCCTTCAGGTCTTCGCCGATCCCAAATATGCGGGCCGGATGTCGCTGCCGAACTCCTCGGACGACGTCTGGGCGCTGGCCTATCTGGCGACCGGCGTGACCGACTGGACCGCCATCACTGATGAACAGTTCACCGCTGCGGCAGACTGGTTGCGCACCGTTCACCCCAATGTCCGGTCCTACTGGAACGATCCGGCGGAAATGGCCCAGATCATGGCCTCTGGCGAGGTTCTGATCGCTTGGTCGTGGAACGACGGCGTCGCCTATCTGAAGGACGACAATTATCCGGTCGGCTTCCAGCGCGAAGCCAAGGAAGGCTCGTCGACCTGGTTCTGCGGTTATGTCAACATGAAAGACGGGCCGGGCAACGAAGACAAGGCCTATGACTTCATCAACTCCTGGCTGCGCTCCGATGCGGCACCGGCGCTGGCCGACGCGATCGGCTACGGCCATTCCAACATGAAGGCCATGGCGGCGATGGATCAGGCGGTTGTGGCCGAAGCAGGTCTTGGCCCGATCAATGCACCGATCCTGGCACAGGTACCGAACGACGCAGCCCTGCGTGAACGGCAACTGGCAGAGTTCGAAAAGATCAAGGCGGGCTTCTGATCGCATGACATGACAGGCGCCGCCGGCAAGGCGGCGCCTACACAACGACACGCACTGGCGTTCGCCACTTGTGATCGTTGTTGCCGCGTCCTAATCAAAAGGGCCAGCCCGCAGACCGCGGGGCACTGGAGCGACCCTAAACAGATCCGATATGGCCAAAGACAGAACAGGCGGACAGATCGCAGCGGATTTCTTCGCCAATCTGGTGCTGCGGTTCCTGATTGGTCTGGCGCTGATCCTGCCCTATGAAACGCGCGTCCCGTTGATGGGCTTTCTGACCCGTCGGCTGATTGCGCCGCTTGTGGGTTACCGCCGACGGGCGCGCGACAATCTGGCGATGATCTGGCCCGACATGCTAGAAGCCGATCGCCACGCCATTGCCGATGCTTGTTGCGACAATGCCGGTCGCACGCTGATCGAAAACTATTCGACACGCACTTTGATGGCGCGCATGGCCCAGACACCTATTGAGGGGCCGGGGCTTGCCGCGCTGGAGGCCGCGCAAGCCGCCGGGAAACCTGCCATCCTCGTTTCTGGCCATTTTGGCAATTACGAAGCGGCACGGGCCGCGTTGGTCGGTCGCGGCTATCAGATCGGCGGGCTTTACCGTCCGATGAAAAACGCGTTCTTCAACGACCATTACGTGCGCACGATGGAGGCTTTCGGCGGTCCGGTCTTTCCGCAGGGGCGTCAGGGGACTGCCGGGTTCGTGCGCCATTTGAAGTCAGGCGGGCAGCTTGTCCTGCTCTTCGACCAGAATGTTCATGGCGCCAAGCTGATGAACTTTTTGGGCAAACGCGCGGCCACCGCAACTTCGGCGGCAGAGCTTGCCTTGCGCTACGACGCCGCCCTGATCCCCTTCTATGCGACCCGAAAGCCGGACGGGACAAGTTTTGAGATCACGCTTGAAGCGCCAGTGCCCGTGTCCAATCCTGTGACCATGACCGAGGCGCTGAACGATAGCCTTGCAGCGCGCATCATTGCCCATCCCGGCCAGTGGTTCTGGATCCACCGCCGCTGGCGGGTCGCGAAGGACCACTACATCAACGAGGCAGACAGCTAGGCCGCCCCTCAATCCTCTGCCCTGTCCGGCAGAATGTAGCGAGCGAATATCTCGGGGTGTGCTTGCACATAGTCGGGGAACGTTGAGTCGATCTTTAGCAGATCGTAGGATTGTCGGTCACCAAGTTGCCCCTCAATGCGTGCCCGTGCCCAGTCATCCGTCTTGTCGCCCTTGGCAACATGGGAATGCTCGCTGATCGAACTGCCCTTCGCGGCCACAGCATCTATCCCGCCCAGCCAGCTCATATGCCACCCTGCGTCACACACAACACGCCGCCTGACCAACGTTCTCATTCGTTTGCAGGCCTTTAACCATCGTACGGCGTCGCGACCAAAGCCTGAAGCGGGAGCGTATACGCCACGCAGGCCATTTATGGTCGCCAAACTGCCGACGAGGATTGCACGTGGCCCTAGGCGAACCCATTTTTCCTTAAGGCGCACGTTCATATAATAGGCGTGCCAGTCCAACTCATAGCAGACCACCTCATTGCGCAAGGGCGGCCTTTCGCGAAGCTGAGCCACTGCTGTGGCCCTTGGCACTTCGTCGACATCGGACAGAAGCAGAACGTCGGTCGGAGCAGCCTGCCGCAGCCCCCAGCGAACGCAGTCGCGCTGGTAAATTTCGCGTTCCCAGCTTGAAGTCGTCTCTGGAAAATCATCAACGACGACATGGATGATCTTGTCGCGAAACTTGGAAAACCGCTCTCGGTTCTCGTGGAAGAACAGCGGTTTGTCTTTGCCGGTGAAGGTCATACTTGCTTCGGCGATCACGAAGTAATCGACCACGGTCGCGAGTTCGTTCAGCCTGAGGTCAAGCAGATCGAGTTCGTTGTAGAAAGTAAAACAGTCAAAAATCTTTCGTTTGAACGACACTGACACTGCCCCTTTGTTACAAAGAGCTAACAGCGTACCCTGAAGAGTTCAACCGCTGACGGCTACTGTTTCAGCGCGGCTGCGGCGACCATCTGCCCTGGTCCCGGCGCCTGGATCAAGACCGCCACCCCCAGATCACCCGGCACGTTTAGCGTCAGGTCAAGCGGTTCGGTTCCGTCCCAGACCACGACCTGTTGCCAGCTCGTGACGACATTGCTGTAGGTGATTGATCGCCCCGCATTTTCGCCACGCTCGATCTGGACCGTTGCTTGCGGAATATACCGCACAAGCTGAACGAAGCTTCCCGCGGGAACCGCTCCGTCCCCCGCCGCCCTGACCGACAAGCTGTCGCCTGAACGTTCGATGTCGAGTTCGATCAGGGCACGGCTCGTATCTGTCCTGAGAAGCGCCGCAAGCCCTGTGGCATCCACACCGACAAGCGTCCGGGTGCCGTTGACGACGATTTGGGGCGTGTAGACCATCTTTTCACCGCGCGCACGCGCATAAGCCTTCTGCCGCTTGCTGTAGATCGGATCCGCAAATGTATCTTTCCAGCCGATATAGTCCCAATAGTCCACATGCAGCGCCAACGCGACGACGTCGTCGCGAGTCGCGAGTTCCATGAGAAGCGCGTCGGCGGGGGGACAAGAGGAGCAGCCCTGAGAAGTATAGAGCTCAATCACCGTTGGGCGCACGTCATCTGCAAAGCCGCAAACGGGCGTCAACATCAGCCCGGCCAACAATCCCAGATATCGTCTTACCCGCAGGTCCATCTGAAATCCCTTGGCCCTTTTGTCGATATCACCATAGTCAGCCCGGCTGGGGCAAGCCACTCACACTTGTTACGTCTTGATGCAAGTTTGTGTGAGCATTACCTCTGAGATTGTCGCGGGGCAGCCGCTTGCATTGTATTGCATACTAATGTATACAATTCATAAAACCTCCACTTGAACCGATGGCATTGATCAGGCATTAGCCTTTTGCCGTTACGCAAGCGACCGCCGAAAGGGAGCCAACATGACCGTCTTCACCGGAACCGATACAGCCAAGACCCGCCGCACCCTGAAGGCCGGCGGCGCTTCGGTCGACTATTACTCAATCCCAGCGGCTGAGGCTGCGGGGCTTGGCGATTTCTCGCGCCTGCCCGCCTCGCTGAAAGTCGTTCTGGAAAACATGCTCCGGTTCGAGGATGGCGGTCGCACCGTGTCGGTCGAAGACATCAAGGCTTTCGCGGAATGGGCGACCAAGGGCGGTCAGAACCCGCGAGAGATCGCTTATCGTCCGGCCCGGGTGCTGATGCAGGATTTCACCGGCGTTCCGGCGGTTGTCGATCTGGCCGCGATGCGTGACGGGATCAAGGCGCTTGGCGGTGATGCGCAGAAGATCAACCCGCTGAACCCGGTTGATCTGGTCATCGACCATTCGGTGATGATTGACGAATTCGGCAACCCCCGCGCCTTCCAAAAGAACGTGGATCTGGAATATCAGCGCAATATGGAACGTTATGTGTTCCTGAAATGGGGTCAGAACGCCTTCCAGAATTTCCGGGTCGTGCCCCCCGGCACCGGCATCTGCCATCAGGTAAACCTCGAGTATCTGGCGCAGACGGTCTGGACCGACCGCGACCAGAACGGGGTCGAGGTCGCCTATCCAGACACGCTCGTGGGCACCGACAGCCATACCACGATGGTCAACGGTCTGGCCGTTCTTGGCTGGGGCGTCGGCGGGATCGAGGCGGAAGCCGCGATGCTGGGTCAGCCCGTCAGCATGCTGATCCCCGAGGTGGTCGGCTTCAAGCTGACCGGGGCGATGACCGAAGGCACCACCGCGACCGATTTGGTGCTGAAGGTCGTGCAGATGCTGCGCAAGCATGGCGTGGTCAACAAGTTCGTCGAATTCTACGGGCCGGGGCTGGATAACCTGCCTTTGGCTGACCGTGCCACCATCGCCAACATGGCCCCTGAATATGGTGCGACCTGTGGCTTCTTCCCCGTGGACGGCGAGACGTTGCGCTACCTGCGGCAGACGGGGCGTGACGAGGCGCGGATCGCGCTGGTCGAAGCCTATGCCAAGGAAAACGGCATGTGGCGCGGGCCGGACTATGCGCCGGTCTATACCTCGACGCTGGAACTCGACATGGGGACCATCGTCCCGGCCATTTCCGGCCCGAAACGGCCGCAGGACTATACGCCGCTGACGGCGGCCGCGCAGGGCTTCTACAAAGTCGTGTGCGACTATCGTGGTGTTGATGCCAGCGACGCCGCCAAAGACATGGGCGCCGAAGGGCCGAACCATACCACCACGATTGATGCCCGCAAATCGGCGGCCGTCGCGGGGACGGACTACAAGCTGCGCGATGGTTCGGTGGTGATCGCCTCGATCACATCGTGCACCAACACCTCCAACCCCTACGTGCTGATCGGCGCAGGCCTCGTGGCGCGCAAGGCGCGTGCGCTGGGCCTGAACCGCAAGCCTTGGGTCAAAACCTCGCTCGCGCCGGGAAGCCAGGTCGTCAGTGAATATCTGAATGCCGCGGGCCTTCAGGAAGATCTGGACGCAATCGGCTTCAACCTTGTGGGTTACGGCTGCACGACCTGCATCGGAAATTCCGGGCCACTACAACCGGAAATCTCTGCGGCAATCGCCGAAGGTGATCTGGTCGCCACCGCCGTCCTGTCGGGCAACCGCAACTTTGAGGGTCGGATCAGCCCGGACGTGCGCGCGAACTACCTGGCCTCGCCGCCGCTGGTCGTCGCCTATGCGCTGGCCGGTGACATGAACATCGATTTGACGACGGAACCCCTTGGCATCAGCAAGGACGGCAAGCCGGTCTTCCTCAAGGATATCTGGCCCACAAACAAGGAAATCGCCGATCTGGTCCAAGCGACCGTGACGCGCGAGGCTTTCCAGAAGAAATACGCCGATGTCTTCAAGGGCGATGCGAAGTGGCAAGGCGTCAAGGTAACGGAATCGGAAACCTATGACTGGCCGCCGACCTCGACCTATATCCAGAACCCGCCCTATTTCCGCGGCATGTCCAAGACCAAGGGCGAGATCAAGAATATCGACGGCGCCCGGCTTCTGGGCATCTTCGGCGACATGATCACCACCGACCACATCAGCCCGGCCGGTTCGTTCAAGGCCACCACCCCGGCCGGACAATATCTGACCGAACGTCAGGTCTTGCCCGCGGACTTCAACAGCTATGGGTCGCGCCGGGGCAACCACGAAGTGATGATGCGTGGCACCTTCGCCAACATCCGCATCAAGAACGAGATGCTGGACGGGGTCGAGGGCGGTTATACCAAGGGCCCCGATGGCGCGCAGACGTCGATCTACGATGCCTTGATGGCCTATCAGGCCGCTGGCGTGCCGCTTGTTGTGATTGGCGGCATCGAATATGGGGCGGGATCGTCGCGCGACTGGGCGGCAAAGGGAACCAATCTGCTTGGGGTCAAGGCGGTCATCGCCGAAAGCTTCGAACGCATCCACCGCTCGAACCTCGTGGGCATGGGCGTCATCCCCTTTGAGTTCACGAACGGCGACAATCGCAAGACGCTTGGCCTGAAGGGGGACGAGGTCATCGCCATCCACGGCCTATCGGATGAGTTGAAGCCGCTGAGCCTGGTGCCCTGCGCCATCCGCTACGCGGACGGGACGGAAAAGACGATCCAGATCAAGTGCCGCATCGATACCGAAGTCGAGATCGAGTATGTCGAACACGGCGGTGTTCTACATTATGTGTTGAGAAACCTCGCGCAAAACTGATTGAAACGACTGGCAATGAAATGCCCCGGCGCCGCGTCGGGGCTTTTTTGCTTTTCTATCGCCGGAATCGGCGACGATTCTTGCGCAACTTCGGCAAGAATCACCTGCCGCAAGCGGCCTTCACAGCGCGCATCCGCAGGGACATCGTTAACGCAAGCGACCACCATCTGTTGCGCCAACCGGCCAAAATAGCCCTCGCTACCGCCCAAACCTGTCCAAAAGTTAGTATCCCCACAGGAGGCTGAAACAATGAATTTCAGCGCCCCCGCCGTTCTGCTAACCCTATTCTCTTGGGTTTGAACGCATGTCGGGCTATATTGAACCCATAGAGACGAGACGATTTTCAGTGTGTAGTAGGTAAGTGAGTAGCGGTCGATAAATGGAAATTATTGCCATTAGATCGATATCTTGTTTTTGATTAATGGTCGCAGATTTTATTCGCGGCGAATATTGCAAGTGAAGCGGTTATTTTATCGCAGGACGATGATCCAGAGAACGCCCCGCCCCGCCGGACGGGGCGTTTTCTGTTTGGACGACGAGGGGGCCACTTTGACCCGCACGTTGCCGAAACCAAGCCACAGTGATCCGCCATCGCATTGCCCATCACCCGCGCATTGGTTCGTCCGTTGTAGGCCCAAACGCGCTCTCGCGTCCGAAACCTGTCCAAAAGTTAGTAACCGCCAAAAACTGAGAAACAGTCATTTTCACGTGGCAGCTTTGCTAACCAATGGTTATTCATTGATTTTTTTCCAGAACCAGCGTACCTTCACTTTATGGAAACTAAGATATTTTCACTGAACATTACCCCGACTGCGCCTTGGATCGAATTTGTGGGGTTTGCCCTACTGATGCTGGCGACACGATTGAGTTGGTGAACTGGCGCGCAGCTGCGGGCCAAATTGATCGGTAAGGATGGGATTTTCCATCGCAGACCAAAAGCTGCAAAGAGCGCCCCGCCCCGCCGGACGGGGCGTTCTCTTTTGTCGGAACAGCGCCGGACGCACGCAGTTCCGACCCCAACCTGTCTAAAAGTTAGCAACCTTCTGGCCGAAAGAAACAGTGATTTTCGGCCGCCGCGCCGCTTAGGGTACGGCACATTCTATCACAGGCGATTAAACGCCATTAGAACTAGCCAACATGAAAAGCCTTTTTCGCCAAATGAGATTTTTACCGAGCATGCCCTGGCTTGAAGCTGCCTGCTTTGTGATGCTCATCCTGTTTGGCCAGCCGCACTGACGCACGCGGCGATCCGGCAGCCTTCAGGGGGCGGTCTTGGCCTTTGCCAGCGCAGGACGGATTTCGGCGTCCAGCGCGCGTTCGGTGATCGGGCCGGGAAAGCGCAGCAACACCCTGCCGTCCCCGTCGATGACAAAACTTTCGGGAACGCCGTATAGCCCCCAGTCGATACCCATGCGCCCGCTGTCATCGGCACCAACGCGCTCGAACGGGTTACCCAGTTCGCTCAGGAAGGCCAAGGCGGCTTCGGGATCGTCCTTGTAATTCACGCCATAGACCGGCAGCCCTTCGCCCTTCAGACGCAGCAGGTTGGGATGCTCAGCACGACAGGGCGCGCACCATGACGCCCAGAAGTTCACGATCTTGACCCGACCATCGGCAAGATCGGCCTCGGTGAAGAACGGCAGATCGCCAAGGGCCACCATCTGCACCGCAGCCGCAGGCTGCCCGATCAGCGTCGAGGGCAAGACATCGGGATTTTCCCGCTTCATCCCCCAAAGCGCCATCGCGAAAAAACCACCTGCCGCCACCAATGGCAGGATCATCAGCGGCGAAATCCTAGCCACGATTGTTCATCCGTTTTTCCTGTTCCTCGAGCGCGCGGCGCACGCGCGCGCCCTGCCAAAGCGTCGCCAGAACCAGCCCGGCAAGAAGCGCCAGCGTCACCCCATAAGCCGACAGGACGGTGATTGCATATTTACCAAGCTCGACCATCAGCCCGCCATCCTTTCCCGCGCGACAAGCGCGCTCAGCCGTCGGGCGCGGATTTCCGTCCGGGTGCGGATCAGGACCAGAACGACAAAAAGACTCACAAAGCCCGCGATGCAGGTCCAGAGCGGCCAGGCGAAGACATCGGCCACATGTTCCTCGCGGTCGAGTGAAAGGCTTGCCCCCTGATGCAGGCCCTGGTTCCAGAACAGGACCGCATAGCGGCTGAGAAAGGCAAAGACCGACCCGACAAGGCAGAGAACGGATGTCAGGTCAGCCGCCGCATCGGGATTTTCGATGGCGGCCCAAAGCGCGAGGTAGCCAAGGTAAAACAGAAAGAGGATCAGGAAGGACGTCAGGCGCGGATCCCAGGCCCACCATGTGCCCCACATCGGTTGCCCCCAGATCGCGCCGGTGAAAAGCGCAATCAACGTCATCGTCATGCCAACGGGTGCCGCGGCCTTGGCCGCAAGGGCGGAAACGTGATGGCGGCGGACCAGCCAGATCAGCGACGTCACCAGCATCATCACCCAGGCATTGATCGCCATCAGTGCTGCGGGCACGTGAATGTAGATGATCTTGACCGTCGAGCCCTGCTTGTAGTCATCAGGCGTCAGAAAGAAACCCCAGAAGAGGCCGCCGACCAGGGTGATCACCGACAGCGCCGTCACCCACGGAAGCAGCGCGCCCGATGTCTGCATGAACTTCTTGGGGTTGGCATATTCCCAGATCGACATGATCATCCGTTTTTGTTTCGCGACATCTTCATAGCACCGATCCGCCTAGCGCAGATTGATACGGATTGCCGCAGCCGCCGCGTACGGCAGCGCGGCGAGGGACGCAAGCGTTATGGCACCCAGAAACAGCATTGGAGTCGCGGTCGCCGCGCCCTCTGCCCCGCGCCGGGCGGCCTCGGCGCCGAAGATCAGCGTCGGTACATAGAGAGGCAGGACCAGAAGCGACAGTAAAAGCCCGCCGCGCTTCAGTCCCACCGTCAATCCCGCCCCAAAAGCGCCGATCACCGAAAGGGCCGGCGTGCCGATCAGCAAAGACAGGCTGAGGGGCAGCATTGCCTCAGTCGGCAAGTTCAGAAGGATACCCAGAAGCGGCGCAAGAAGCGCAAGCGGCAGGCCCGTGGTCAGCCAGTGCGCCACCGCCTTGACCGCCACCACCGCTTCAAGCGGCAGGGGCGCTGTCGCGAACTGATCGAGCGTGCCGTCTTCGTGATCGAGCGCGAAAAGCCGGTCGAGCGACAGAAGGGCCGCCAGAAGCGCACCGACCCAAAGGATGCCAGGGGCGATCGTGGCCAGACGCGGGCTTTCAGGCCCGACACCAAAAGGCACGAGCGTGACCAGGATCAGGAAAAAGACGATACTGAGGCCGAAACCCCCGCCCGCGCGGGTCGCAAGCCTGAGGTCGCGGAGAAGTAGGGCGATCATCGCGGCGCACCATGGCTGACCGGATGCGGCTGTTGAATGCACTTGCCTCCGGCGGGAGTATTTGGGCCAAGATGAAACCGCATCACAGGAAGGCCTCGTCAAAGCCTGCGGCACCGGCATGGCGGACGGCAGGCGAAACACCGCCCGCGCGCCAAGGCGACAGGTCGAGCGTAACGGCGTCCGGCAGGTCAAGCGCGACATGGGTCGCCAACAACCCGACCCCACCCCGCGCCAGATGCCGGGTCAACAGGCCCGCAAAGAGCCGGACCATGTCGGTGTCGAGTGACACCGTCGGCTCATCCAGCGCCCAGACCGGCCGGTCCGAAAGCAAAAGGCGCGCCAACCCGAGGCGGCGTTTTTGCCCGGCCGAGAGATTTTGTGCCGGCCGGTCGCGCAGGGTCTGGAGGTCCATGTCGGCAAGTGCCGCGTCAATGCCGGGCGCCCCGTAGACGGAAGCCCAGAAAGCCAGATTTTCGCCCACGGTCAGGGCAGCTTTCACCGCATCGGCATGGCCGGCATAGGCGATGTGATCCGGGCCGGGGCTGATCCGCCCGGCCAGCGGCGGCTGAAGGCCCGCGATGGTGCGCAAAAGCGTGGTCTTGCCCAGCCCGTTCGGCCCGCGCAGGATCAGCGCCTGCCCGGCAGGCACTTCAAAACTGACGCCCGACAGGACGGCGATGCCACCGCGTGCGACCGAAACAGCTGATAGGGCGAGTTTGACCATGCCTGTTGGGTTAGCCGATTTGGCTTATGAAGGAAACCGCTTGTCAGACCGGCAGCAGGGCCGCGGCAATCCGTCTGCCTTCGGACAAAAGCACGTTATAGGTGCGCGCGGCCGAAGGGCTCGACATCGGCTCGACCACAAGGCCCGCCGCCTCGATCCGGTCGCGAAGCGCGCGCTCGGGCCAGACAACGTCACCTCCCATGCCCAGCAAGATAACATCGACCTGCCCCGCGAGGGACAGAAGGCTGTCGGCATCCGCAAGCCCTGCCCAGGGCCGAACGCCGCCCGGTGTCACCAGAATGGCGCCGCGAAAGACCGCGCCGCCCACCCGGAAGAACCCTGGCCCGTATCCTTCGATCGGGCGGCCGGGGCCGGTCCAGTCGATTTCCGTCAGCGTGATCATTTGCCCTGATAAAGCTGCGCGCCTTTCGGGCCGGGCAGATCATCGCTGGGTTTCGACCAGTCGCGCTTCACGCCAAGGTAAAGGACGATATTCTTGGCGACATAGAGCGTCGAATAGCTGCCCACAATCACCCCAAAGAGCATCGCAAACACGAAACCACGGATCACATCGCCGCCGAAGATCAGCAGCGCGGTCAGCGAGATGAGCGTCGTCGACGCAGTCATGATGGTCCGGCTCAGGGTTTCGTTCGTGGTCAGGTTCATCATGTCGCGCAGCGGCATGGTCTTGTACTTTTGCAGGTTTTCGCGGAGGCGGTCGAAGATGACCACCGTGTCGTTGACCGAATATCCCAAGATGGTCAGGAGTGCCGCGACGATGGTCAGATCAAACTTGAGCTGAAAGACCGAAAAGACCCCTACCGTGACGATCACGTCGTGCAAAAGGGCGGCCACACAGCCGGCGGCAAACTGCCACTCGAACCGCAGCCAGACATAGACCCCGATCCCAAGCGCGCCGGCCGCCACGGCCAGCAGCGCCGATTTGATCAACTCACCCGACACTTTCGGCCCGACCGATTCGACCGACGGGAAGGTGATCGAAGGATCAACCGCCCTGAGAGCCTCTTCCACCTTCATGATGGTTTCCGGGCTGGCGGCTTCGGCATCGGCATGCGCCTCGATCCTGATCTGCGCGACATGCTGGTCTTCGCGGAAGGCGGGGTCAAACACTTCGGTGATTGACACATCGCCGAGGTTGAGCGCCGCCAGCGCCGCCCGATAGTCGCCGACATCTATGACCTGGGTCGATTCCGTTCGGATCGTTGTGCCGCCTCGGAAATCGATACCAAAATTCAGCCCGAACACCGCAAGGGAAACGAAAGTCAGCAAAACCGCGGCAAGCGAAGCGCCGAACGTGATGTTCTGCCAACGGAAGAAGTCGATGTTGGTTTTTTCGGGAACCAGCCGCAGGCGCCAGGCCATACTTGTCTCCTCAGACCACGATTGTCTTGGGGCGCCGCCAGCTCATCCAGGTCTGGACGATCAGTCGGGTCACATAGACGGCCGTAAACATGGATGTGATGATGCCGATCCCCAGCGTCACCGCGAAGCCGCGCACCGGGCCTGAGCCGATCATGAACATGATGATCGAGGTCAGGATGGCGGTCACGTTCGAATCCATGATCGCCGAAAAGGCCTTGTCAAAGCCGAGCTCGATCGACCGCGCTGGCCCCTTGCCCGACCGCAGTTCTTCACGGATTCGTTCATAGATCAGCACGTTGGCATCAACCGCCATCCCCATCGTCAGCACGATCCCGGCAATGCCCGGCAGCGTCAGCGTAGCGCCAAGCAGCGACAGGATGGCAAAAAGCCCCGCGATGTTGAAGGCAAGCGCCATGTTGGCCATCACGCCAAACCAGCCGTAACTTGCGATCATGTAAAGGAAGACCGCCGCATAGCCGACCACTGCCGCGACCTTGCCCGCATCAATCGAATCCTGCCCCAGTTCCGGGCCGATGGTGCGTTCTTCAAGGAAGGTCATCTCGGCCGGAAGGGCACCCGCACGCAGAAGAACGGCCAGATTGGTCGCGGCTTCGACGGTGAAGCTGCCGGTGATGATGCCGGACCCGCCGGGAATGTGCTGGTTGATGCGCGGAGCCGAAATCACCTCGTCATCGAGCACAATGGCGAACAGCTGGCCGATGTTTTCGGCCGTATAGTCGCCGAACTTGCGGGCGCCTGTCGGATTAAACCGGAAGCCGACCGCAGGCGCGCCGTTCTGGTCGAAATCGGGGCGGGCATCGACCAGATCCTCACCCGTCACGACGGGGGTATCTTCCAGCACGTAATAGACGCCCTCCTCGTCGATCGACGGCAAAAGCATGTTGCCGGGTCCGGCGAGCTCGGTGGCGTTGGTGGTGCGGCGGATCACAGGGTGGAAGGTCAGTTTCGCAGTCGTCCCGATCAGGGCCTTCAGTTCAGCCGCCGAGCCGATGCCCGGAACCTGGATCAGGATACGGTTTTCGCCCTGGCGCTGGATCGTTGGTTCGCGTGTGCCAACCTCGTCCACACGACGGCGCACGATTTCGAGCGATTGCTGAATGGTGCGATCATCGGTGGCGGCCTTTTCAGGATCCGTCAGATGCAAGATCAACAGATTGCCTTCGGCGCGCACATCTATGTCGTTTTGCCCGACGCCGGTCAGGGTGATCACTGGCGTGGCCAGCGTCTTGGCGACCTCTATTGCCTTGACCATGCCGTCAGGCTTTTCGATCGTCACGCGCAATTCATCGGGGGCTGAGGGCGCACGGCGCACGCCACCCACTGTTGCCCGCTCGGACGCCAGGGCCTTGCGCAGTTCAGGCCAGTAGCCGTCCATCCGTGCCTTGTAGACATCGCTTGTCTGCACTTCAGCCAGAAGATGCGCGCCCCCCCGCAGGTCGAGCCCGAGGTTCACGATCTTCGATGGCAGCCATTCCGGCCAAAGCGCCTTGTCTGTCAGAAGTTCAGGCGTTTCCAGCGCCCCACGCTCAAGCTTCAGGACGGCATCATTGTGCCGCTCGACGCGGGGATAAAAGACGTTCGGCGCAGCGAGGATCAGCGAGGCAAGGCAAAAGCCCCAGATCAGAAGGCGCTTCCACAGGGGCAATTGCATGACAGATCAGCTCAGTTGGTGCCGGCGGCGGGTTCGGTTTTCGACACGACATGGGAAATGGTGCTCTTGACCACCCGCACCTTCACGCCGTCGGCGATCTCCACCTCGACATCTGCATCGTCGAGAACTTTGGTCACCTTGCCGCGGATGCCGCCCGCCGTGACGACCAGATCACCGCGACGCAGCGCACCGACCATCGCCTGATGATCCTTCAGCTTTTTCTGCTGGGGGCGGATCAGCAGGAAATACATGATCGCGAAAATCAGGACGAGCGGAATAAACTGCGCGAATGCGGCCGCGCCACCGGCGCCGCCTGCGGCCTGTGCATAGGCTGGAGTGATGAACATGTCGGGGCCCCTTCTTGTGGTCGGGGGACGACCCCCGATGGTTGGCCGGGAACCTATAGTCGCGCCCCTTCATTTGCAAGGCGGCGACGAACGCCTGATCTGGCCGGGTCTTTCATGGGTCAGCGGACTGTGGCATAGCCGGGCAAGAGCATCACGAAAGGCTTCATCATGCACGATATCCGCGCCATCCGCGAAAACCCCGCCGAATTTGACCGTCGTCTGACGCGGCGCCCGGGGCAAGCTGCGATGTCGTCGGAAATTCTCGCGCTGGATGAGGCGCGGCGCACGATGATCCTGGCGGCGGAAACCGCGCAAGCCACCCAAAACGTTGCATCCAAAGAGGTCGGCGCCGCCAAAGCGCGGGGCGATGATGGGGAATTCGAACGGCTGCGGGCGCTGGTAGCGGACAAGAAGGCCGAGATCGCCCGACTGACCGAAGATGCGGGCACGAAGGACGAAGCGCTTCGCCAGCTCTTGCTGACCATCCCGAACCTGCCGCTGGACGCAGTGCCGACCGGCCCGGACGAAAGCGGCAATGTCGAAATCCGCCGCTGGGGCACGCCCGGAACCTACGGTTTCGCCCCGCGCGAACATTACGACATTCCGGGCGTAAAGGCCGGGATGGATTTTGAAACCGCCGCCAAGCTTTCCGGCGCGCGCTTTGTGGTGCTTAAAGGCGCGGTGGCGCGTATCCATCGGGCGCTCGCGCAATTCATGCTGGACCTGCACACCACCGACCACGGGTTGACCGAGATGATCACCCCGGTTCTGGTCAAGGAAGAGGCGATGTATGGCACCAACCAGTTGCCGAAATTCGCCGAGGACAGCTATCAGACGACGAATGGCTGGTGGTTGATCCCAACCTCGGAAGTCACGCTGACCAATACGGTCGCGGGCGACATATTGGACGAAGGCGCGCTGCCGATCCGCATGACCTCCCACACCCAATGCTTCAGGTCCGAGGCGGGCAGTGCGGGCAAGGATACCGCCGGGATGCTCCGCCAGCATCAGTTCGAGAAGGTCGAGATGGTGTCGATCACCACGCCCGCCACCTCGCTGGCCGAACATGACCGAATGACGAAATGCGCCGAAGCGGTGCTGGAGCGGTTGGGCCTGCCCTATCGCACCATCGTTCTGTGCACCGGAGACATGGGGTTTGGCTCCCAGAAGACCCACGATCTTGAAGTCTGGCTGCCCGGCCAGAACAGCTATCGCGAAATCTCGTCCGTTTCGGTCTGCGGCGATTTTCAGGCCCGGCGGATGAATGCGCGGTTCCGTCCGGCGGGGGGTGGCAAGCCCGAGTTCGTTCATACTCTGAACGGATCGGGCCTGGCGGTCGGGCGCTGCCTGATCGCGGTTCTGGAAAATGGCCAGACCGAGGATGGCGGGGTGATCTTGCCGCAAGCGCTGGCCCCATGGCTCGGCGGCAAGTCGCGGCTGACCCCCGAAGGTCTGCTGGTCTGACCAGGGTGGGGGCGCTGCCCCCACACACTCGGGATATTTAGGCCAGAATGAAGGGGCAGGAGTTCGCCGGGATCAGCGCTTGCTGTAATCCTCGCGGTTGCGGCCTTCCTTGTGTTTCCGCAGCCGCGACGGCGTGTGGAATTTCTGGTCCTTGTAGGGGTTCTTGTCGCCCTGATCGCGGAAATGCAGTCGGATCGGCGTGCCCGGCATGTCAAAATCGGCGCGCAAGCCATTGACCAGATAGCGCGAATAGCTCTCGGGCAGCAGGTCGGCATGGTTGGTCATCACCACGAAGGCCGGTGGGCGCGTCTTGACCTGGGTCATGTAGCGCAACCGGATCCGGCGGCCACCGGGGGCGGGCGGCGGGTGCGCTTCGGTCATGGCGCCCAGCCATTGATTGAGCCGCGCGGTCGACACCCGGCGGTTCCAGACGTCATAGGCCGTCATGATCGCGGCATGAAGCCGGTCAAGCCCCTTGCCGGTCTTGGCCGACACCGTCACCATCGGCGCACCGCGCAACTGCGGCAAAAGCCGCTCGAACGCTTCGCGCAGTTCTTTCAGCTTTTCGGTCTTCTCTTCCTCAAGATCCCATTTGTTCGCGGCGACCACAACCGCGCGCCCTTCGGTTTCGGCAAAGTCGGCGATGCGCAGATCCTGCTGTTCGAAGGGGATGCCCACATCGAGAAGCACCACCACCACTTCGGCGAAGCGCACGGCGCGGATCCCGTCACCGACCGACAGTTTTTCCAGCTTTTCCGTGATCTTGGCCTTCTTGCGCATTCCAGCAGTGTCGAAAATCCGCATGGGCGTGCCGAAGAATTTCGCGGGAACCGAGATCGCGTCGCGGGTGATGCCCGCTTCGGGGCCGGTCAGAAGACGCTCCTCGCCGATGATCTTGTTGATCAACGTCGATTTGCCCGCGTTCGGGCGGCCGATGACGGCAAGTTGCAAAGGCCGGGCGTCGGTCGGCATGCGGATCGCGCCTTCCTCATCGTCGTCGGACACATCAACATCCACCTCGGGTGCATCCGCTTTCGCCCGTTCGGCAAAGGCATCGGCGTGGGGCCGCAGAAGGTGGTAAAGCTCGTCCATCCCTTCGCCATGTTCGGCCGACAGGCGCACGGGTTCGCCCAAGCCCAGTTCCCACGCCTCGATCACGCCCGCATCCGCAGCGCGGCCTTCGGCCTTGTTGGCGGCGACGATCACATGGGCGTTCTTGCGGCGCAGGATTTCGGCGAACACCCGGTCGGTGGCCGTCACCCCATCGCGCGCGTCGATGACGAAAAGGCAGATGTCGGCCATTTCGACCGCGCGTTCCGTCAAACGCCGCATCCGGCCTTGCAGGCTGTCGTCGGTCACATCCTCCAGCCCGGCGCTGTCGATCACGGTAAAGCGCAGGTCACCCAGGCGCGCCTCGCCCTCGCGCAGATCGCGGGTCACGCCGGGTGTGTCATCCACCAGCGCAAGCTTTCTGCCCACGAGCCTGTTGAACAGGGTCGACTTGCCGACATTCGGTCGGCCGACGATGGCAAGCGTAAAGCTCATGGCGGGCACCTCTTTCAGGAAGCCGCCCCTTTACAGGGCTTTTCGGTCAACGGAAAGCCA
>DAORUY010000011.1:0-27665 GCA_035433445.1 Paracoccaceae bacterium | reverse complement strand
CCTATACCGCCAATGACGCCACGCTTTCGACCCTGCCGAAGCTGTTTCCCGGCCTGATCATCTATTCGGACGCGCTGAACCATGCCTCGATGATCGAAGGTGTGCGGCGCAATGGCGGGGCCAAGCGGGTTTTCCGGCACAATGACGTGGCGCATTTGCGTGAACTTCTGGCCGCCGACGATCCTGCGGTGCCCAAACTCATCGCCTTTGAATCGCTCTATTCCATGGATGGCGACTTTGGCCCGATGCGCGAAATCTGCGATCTGGCAGCGGAGTTCGGTGCGCTAACCTATCTGGACGAGGTGCATGCCGTCGGCCTTTACGGCCCGCGCGGCGGGGGCGTCAGCGAACGGGACGGGCTGGCGCATCGCATCGACATCGTCAACGGCACGCTCGCCAAGGCCTACGGGGTTTTCGGCGGTTATATCGCAGCCAGCGCGAAGATGGTGGATGCCGTGCGGTCCTACGCTCCGGGCTTTATCTTCACCACCTCGCTGCCGCCAGCGGTCGCGGCCGGGGCGGCGGCATCGGTTGCACATCTGAAGCAAGATCAGGCGCTGCGCGAGGCACACCAGACCAAGGCGCGCATTCTGAAAATGCGTCTGCGCGGGTTGGGTCTGCCCATCGTCGATCATGGGTCGCACATCGTGCCGGTGCACGTGGGCGATCCGATCCACTGCAAGATGCTGTCGGATATGCTGCTGGATCGGTTCGGAATCTATGCCCAGCCGATCAATTTCCCAACTGTGCCACGGGGTACGGAACGGTTGCGGTTTACGCCATCGCCCGTCCATACGGCACGGGATCTTGATCATCTTGTAGGCGCGTTGGATCAGCTTTGGGCGCATTGTGCGCTGAATCGTGCTGAACAGTCGGCCTGATGGCGCGAATCCGGTGCATCGGGGGTTGCCCTGTGCTAAGGAATCTTAAATAGCGCGGCACGGTTCGGCTCGAATCGGTGATCGCAAGAGTATCGGGGACAGGGGCGCATTCAGGCATGATCGGACGGAGGGCAAAACCTTCGACGGACGAAGCGGACAAACCCAAAGGGTTTGACGATTTCGAGTTGCGTCTGGGCGACGTGATGCGGGGCGAACGGGCCACGCTGTCGAAGTCCCTTCTCGATGTGCAGCGCGAGCTTCGGATCAAGGCCAGCTATATCGCCGCCATCGAAAACTGCGACATTGCAGCGTTCGACACGCCCGGTTTCATCGCAGGTTATGTGCGGTCCTATGCGCGCTACCTGGGCATGGACCCGGACTGGGCATTCGACCGTTTTTGCCGCGAGGCGAATTTCACCGTGGCGCATGGCATGTCCGCCGCAGCGTCTGGACCGGTTCCGGGGGCCAAGCGCAAGAAGGAATATGCCGAACCGCTTGCCAATCCCAACGCCAGTTTCGTACCGCGCGGGCCGGGCTTCTTTTCGGGGTTCGAACCGCGCGCTTTCGGCTCCATCGCCGTACTGCTCATGTTGGTTGGCGGCATTGGCTATGGCGGCTGGTCGGTTCTGCAAGAGGTGCAGCGCGTCCGTGTTGCTCCGGTCGATCAGGCCCCCGGCGTGGTGGCCGAACTCGATCCGGTGACAAGCGCGGTCGGCAGCAGTGCCGAGGGCGAGGAAGCCCTGGCGGCGCTGCCCACCAACGATCTTCAGCCCGACCCCGAAGCGCTGGACCGTCTTTACCGGCCACAAGCGCTCGATACGCCGGTTCTGGTGCCGCGCGACGGGCCTATTGCCGCCATCGACCCGCAGTCGGTAGGTGTTCTTGCGGATCCGGTGGCCGAAACCGTGGCTTCTGCGGTGGCTGTGCCCGCCTTGGGCGGCACGTCGGTGCAGGTGGTGCAGGCAGATGCGCCCGCGATGGAGCTGATTGCCGCGCGCCCGTCATGGGTCCGGGTGTCGGCGGCGGACGGGACGGTCCTGTTTGAAAAAGTCCTCGATGCGGGGGAGCGTTATACGATCCCCGCAACGGACGAGCCGCCCTTGCTCCGGTCGGGGGAATCCGGCGCGATCTATTTTGCCGTCAACGGTGTGACCTATGGCCCGGCGGGTGATGCTGGTGCTGTGACCAAGAATATCCTGCTGACGCCCGATGCACTGACCGAGCGTTATGTCGCGGCTGATCCGGCAAGCGATGAAGATCTGGCGCGCGCCGTGGCCTTGGCCTCCGCGACGACGCCGGGGGCGGTTCTGCCTGCGGCGGATCAGCCGACCGAATAGCCCGACCGGTTGCCTTGTCGGGGCAGGGGGCCTATCTAGGCCCTGTGCCCTGATCAGACCAAATCCGTGAGCAGCCCTATGTCCCACAATCCGATCCGTCCCTGGCGTTCCATCGAACGGCGTCCATCACGCAAGATTATGGTGGGCAAGGTCGCGGTGGGCGGCGATGCACCGATTTCGGTGCAGACCATGACCAATACGATCACCTCCGACGTGAAAGCGACGATCGAGCAGGTGCAGCGCTGTGCCGTGGCAGGGGCCGACATCGTGCGGATTTCGACCCCGGATCAGGATGCGACCCGCGCCCTGCGCGAGATTATCGCGGAAAGCCCTGTGCCGATCGTGGCGGACATCCATTTCCACTACAAACGCGCGATCGAGGCGGCCGAAGCGGGCGCTGCCTGCCTGCGCATCAATCCCGGCAATATCGGTGACGCCCGGCGCGTGGCCGAGGTGGTGCGGGCGGCGCGCGATCACGGCTGTTCGATCCGCATCGGGGTGAATGCCGGTTCGCTGGAAAAACACCTTTTGGAAAAATACGGCGAACCCTGCCCCGAGGCGATGGTCGAAAGCGGTCTCGATCACATCAAGCTGCTGCAGGACAACGACTTTCACGACTACAAGATCAGCGTGAAGGCGTCTGACGTGTTTCTGGCCGCCGCCGCCTATCAGCAACTCGCCGCCGCGACAGACGCGCCCATCCATCTGGGCATCACCGAAGCGGGAGGGCTGGTTTCGGGCACGGTCAAATCGGCGATCGGGCTTGGTAACCTCCTGTGGGCCGGGATCGGCGACACGATCCGCGTCTCGCTCTCCGCCGATCCGGTGGAGGAGGTGAAGGTCGGGTTCGAGATCCTCAAGAGCCTCGGCCTGCGTCATCGCGGTGTCACCATCATCTCCTGCCCCTCCTGCGCGCGGCAGGGGTTTGATGTGATCAAGACGGTGGCAGCGCTGGAGGAGCGGCTGGCGCATGTCACCACCTCCCTCAGCCTCTCGATCATCGGCTGCGTGGTGAACGGGCCGGGCGAGGCGCTGATGACGGACATCGGCTTTACCGGCGGTGGGGCGGGCAAGGGCATGGTCTATCTGGCCGGCAAACAGGCGCATACGCTGGGCAACGAGGCAATGATCGACCATATTGTCGGACTGGTCGAAGCGAAGGCCGCCGCGCTTGAGGCCGCCGCCCGGTCCGAAGCTGCGGAATAGCGAGGGCCCACCCAGCCCGCGCTACACCTCTCGCGCTCCCGGGATATTTGCGCCAGAATGAAGGGGCAGCGGGATTGACGCTGCGCGCCGTGGCGGCTAGCTGACCGGCATGGCACGCGCACCCCTTCTTCAGCTTTCCGGCATCTCCCTGACCTTCGGCGGCAACCCGGTTTTCGAGGATCTGGACCTGACCGTCCAGCCTGCCGACCGGGTGGCGCTGGTCGGGCGGAACGGGTCGGGCAAGTCGACGCTGATGAAGATCATGGCCGGGCTGGTGGAGGCCGACCAGGGCAGCCGCGTGGTGCCGCCCGGCATCACTGTGGGCTATATGGAGCAAGAACCCGACCTGTCGGCCTTTGCCACGCTGGGCGATTTCGCGGCCTCGGGCCTGCCGGAGGGCGAGGCCTACCGGGTGGCGGTGGTGGCCGAGGGGCTGAAGTTCGATCCCGAAACCAGCGTCGCGGCGGCATCGGGGGGCGAACGGCGTCGGGCGGCATTGGCCAAACTTCTGGCCGAGGCGCCGGAACTTATGCTGCTGGACGAACCCACCAACCATCTGGATATCGAAGCCATCGCCTGGCTGGAGCGCGAATTGTCCGAGACACGGGCGGCCTTCGTGGTGATTTCGCACGACCGGGCGTTTTTGCGGGCGCTGACGCGTGCCACGCTCTGGATCGACCGGGGCGAGGTGCGACGCAGCGAACGCGGGTTTGAAGCCTTTGAAGATTGGCGCGAAACCGTCTGGACCGAGGAGGACGAGGCGCGCCACAAGCTTGAGCGCAAGATCAAGGCCGAGGCGAAATGGGCGGTCGAGGGGATTTCGGCACGCCGCAAGCGCAATATGGGCCGGGTCAGGGCGCTTCAGGCGCTCAGGGCCGAGCGGGCGGGGATGATCCGTCGTCAGGGCACGGCGGACATGGCGCTGGAAAGCGGCCAGACTTCGGGCAAGCTCGTGATCGAGGCGAAGGGGATCGCCAAGAGTTTTGGCGAGAAGGTCATCCTCAAACCCTTTGATCTGAAGGTGTTGCGCGGTGATCGGGTGGCATTTGTCGGGCCGAACGGCATCGGCAAGACGACGCTTCTGAAGATGCTGACCGGCGAGATTGCCCCCGATCAAGGCACCATCCGGCTGGGCACCAATCTTCAGATTGCGGTGTTCGATCAGGCGCGCGCCACGCTCGACTTCGAGATGACCCTGTGGGACGGGTTGGTGAACGATCCAGACATGGCGGTTTCCGGTCGGTCCGATCAGGTGATGGTGCGCGGCGTGGCCAAGCATGTCGTGGCCTATCTGAAGGATTTCCTGTTCGACGAGGCGCAGGCGCGCGCGCCCATTGGTTCGCTTTCTGGGGGGGAACGGGCGCGGCTGTTGCTGGCGCGGATCATGGCCAAGCCGTCGAACCTTCTGATCCTGGACGAACCTACGAACGATCTGGATGTGGAGACGCTGGACCTGCTTCAGGATATTCTGGGCGAGTATGACGGGACGGTCCTTCTGGTCAGCCACGACCGGGATTTCATCGACCGGGTTGCGACGACCACCGTAGCGCTGGAAGGCGGCGGACGGGCGACGCTTTATGCCGGGGGCTGGAGCGATTATCTGGTCCAACGCCAAGCCCCAGTGACGCCCGCCGGCGCAGCCGCCCCCCGCCCGGCGGCGAAGGCCGAAGCCGAGACCCCAGTGCGCAAGGCTTCCAACGGGCTGACATTCACCGAAAAGCACCGGCTGGAGGCTTTGCCCGCGATCATCGACCGGCTGTCGGCGGAGATCGGCAAGCTTTCCGATTTCCTGTCCGATCCTGATCTCTTTGCCAAGTCTCCCGACAAGTTCCGCCGTGCCTCCGAAGGGCTGGCGGAACGGCAGGCGGCACTGGGGGCTGCGGAGGAGGAGTGGCTGGCATTGGCCGAAAGGGCCGAAGCCTGAAGCGAAAAGGCCGCCCGCTACCGGGCGGCCCCCTCGGTGGGGACTGAAAAGGGACTGCACTCAAGATCCCCGCCGTGCGAGCCGTTGTACCCGGCCCGGTCGGCCTAGGATGCGGGCAGCAGCACCGTGTCGATCACATGGATGACGCCATTCGACTGCATCACATCGGCAATCGTCACCGTCGAAACATTGCCCTGACCATCCTCGATCATCACCTTGCCGTCCTTCGACATGGCGGTGAATTCGCAGCCGCCCACGGTCTTGACCGTATGTTTGCCGCCATCGCCCTGGATCATCGCCTGGATCATTTCTGCATTGGCATTGGCCGCGACCACATGGCAGGTCAGGATTTTGATCAGCATATCCTTGTTTTCGGGCTTCAGAAGCGTCTCGACCGTACCGGCCGGCAGTTTCGCGAAGGCTTCATTGGTCGGCGCGAAAACGGTGAAGGGACCAGCGCCCGACAGGGTTTCCACGAGGCCCGCGGCCTGCACGGCGGCGACGAGCGTGGTGTGATCAGCGGAATTGACCGCGTTTTCGATGATGTTCTTCGTGTCGTACATCGGCGCGCCACCCACCATCGGATTTTCCGCAAAGGCGGGGGCAGCGGCGGTCAGCGCGAATACGGCGGCGAGGATACGGGTTGAAAGGGTCATGGGTCTCTCCTGTCAAAGGGCGGAGGGGCCATTCCCCTCTCGCATGACCGGAGTTACGGGGCGGGTGTCTGGAAAGTTGCGGCCTGCGCGAGATTTTTTTTAAAAAATTTGGAAACTCTCAACTGTCTGAAATCAGACGGTTTTGCTGGTTATCCGCCGATGACCGCAGCGGCCAGAATCGGACCCTGAGCTTGGCCGGTGGGCGATCCGCCGGTCTGTTCAAGCGTTACCGCGAGCGTTGTGCCGGGAGGCAGGTCGTCGAGCGCAACCGTGAGAGCCGCTTCACGCAGGAGGCCAAGCGAAATGGCCTTTTGTCCTTCGGGGATCACCCAAAGTTCATAGTCCTTGCCTGCATCGGCGGCGGGACCAGCGGTGCGGGTGAAGGTCAGCTCCTTGTCGGCCGCATAATAGGCGGCCGTGACGGTCAGCGGCTGGCCTTCGCCGGTCAGGGTGGCGGTCAGCGTGGGTTCCGGCGTTCCAAAAGGCAGGTAGAGCGCAAGGACAAGCACCGCCAGACCGGCTGCCAGAGCACCGAAGAACGGCAGCCGCCAGCGGGCCGGTTTGTCCGCCACCGGGAAGAGCCGCGCCTCGATCTTCGGCAGAAGGTCGGCGGGCGGGGTGATCGCGGTATAACCCTCGTTCAGGGGCGCGAGTTTTTCCTGCCAGTCGGCAACGAGCGCGGCAAAGGACGTATCAGACGCGATCAGCCGTTCGGCCTGAAGCCGTTCGGGCAGGGGCAGGGTGCCGAGCACATACTCGGCGGCCAGCCCGTCGCGGTCAGACATGTCCGCTCCCTCGCTCATGCCTCAAGGCACTCCTTCAGTTTCAACAGGCCGCGCCGCAGCCAGGATCGCATGGTGTTCAGCGGCACGTCATGGCGCACCGAGAGTTCTTCGTAAGACTGTCCGCTCAGATAGGCGCCGCGGATTGCATCGGCCTTTTCCGGTTCAAGACTGTCGAAGCAATCGCCGATCCGGCGTGCTTCGCCCTTTGCCACCAGTTGATGTTCCGCAGTCGGGGCCGGGTCGCGCAAGTTGACCAGCGCATCATCGCTTTCCGTGCGCGCCGGGCGGGCGCGCAGCCGGTCGATGGCATGGTTGCGGGCGATGGCGATAAGCCAGGTCATCCCGCGCGCCTTGCTGGCGTCAAAGCGCCGCGCATTCAGCCAAACCCGTGTGAAAACTTCCTGCACCGCATCCTCGGCTTCTGTTCTGTCTTGGAGGATACGAAAGGTAACGCCCAGAAGTTTCCCGGCAGCAGAAGAATAAAGCGTGCGGAAGGCTGTACGGTTGGCTTCTGCCACCTCAGCGATCAAGTCAGCGATGGGATCGTTCTCGCTCACGCATGCTCCGTTTCCAGTCGCGCAACTATGGCCGGGCGGATCAGGCATGTCCAGAGTGCGGTGCCCAAAGTCGGGTGCTCGGGCACCGGGGCCGGCAGATGTTAGCCGCGTCGCCGTCTGCGTCCGCCCTCGCTGCCGTCGCCGCCCGAGCCGGCGGTATTGAAGCTGACATCAGGCAGGGCTACGACTTTCATCAACTCGGGGAAGGGCGCGGTGGCGTGGGGGATGGCGCTGGCGGCAACGAAATGTTCCTGGAAGCGCGGCTCGATTGCGGTTTCGACCTTGTGGATACGACGCACTTCTTCCTCGATCGCAGCGCGGGCCGCGACGTTGCACAGCGCGATGCGCGCGCCTGTGCCGGCAGCATTGCCGGCCGAAGTGACTTTCTCCAGCGGCACATCGGGGATCATGCCCAGCACCATCGCATGTTTGGGGCTGATATGGGCCCCGAACGCCCCGGCCAGGGTCACGCGGTCGACCACTTCGATGTTCAACTCGTCCATAAGCAGGCGTGCACCAGCGTAGAGGGCGGCCTTGGCCAGCTGGATGGCGCGGATATCGCCCTGGGTCACGGTGATCATCGGGCCGCCGTCGGCCGTGCCATCATGAAGCAGATAGTCATGCGTGCGCCCCTTTTGGATCATGCGCGCGGTGCCGGTCTGTTCCCGCGATCCGATCAACCCACCCGGATCGACAAGGCCCGCCAGGCGCATCTCGGCCACCACCTCGATGATGCCCGATCCGCAGATGCCGGTGATGCCGGTCTGCGCAGTGGCTGCGGCAAAGCCGGGGTCGTCCGACCAGCGGTCGGAGCCGATGACGCGGAAGCGGGGCTCCTTGGTGACGGGGTCGATCTCCACCCGTTCGATTGCACCGGGGGCGGCGCGCTGGCCGGAGGAAATCTGCGCGCCCTCGAAGGCGGGGCCGGTGGGCGAGGAGCAGGCCAGCACCCGGGTTTCATTGCCCAGAAGGATTTCAGCATTGGTCCCGCCGTCGACGATCAGCACCATATCCTTGGATTTGTTCGGCTCTTCCGACAGGGCGACGGCGGCACAATCGGCCCCGACATGGCCCGCGATGCAGGGCAGAATATAGGTCATCGCATGGTCGTTGATGGCGGTCAGGTCGAGTTCGCGCGCGGCCAGCGTCATGCTTTCGCCCGTGGCCAGCGCAAAGGGCGCCTGGCCCAGCTCCACCGGGTCGATGCCCAAAAGCAGGTGGTGCATGACCGGATTGCAGACAAAGACAGTCTCAACGATATGGGTGGGGTCGATCTTGGCCTCTTCGGCAATGACCGTGGCCAGATCGTTCAGCGCGGACCGCACGGCGCGGGTCATTTCCTTGTCGCCGCCGGGGTTCATCATCGCGTAGCTCACGCGGCTCATCAGATCTTCGCCAAAGCGGATCTGCGGGTTCATCAGGCCGGAGGAGGCAAGCACCGCCCCATCCGTCAGGTCGCACAGATGCGCCGCTATGGTGGTCGATCCAAGATCGACGGCCAGGCCATAAAGATGGCCGTCAAAGAAGCCCGGCCAGAAGTCGATGATCCGTGGCTGGCCGTGATGGTCGCGGTGAATGGCGACCGTGACCTTCCATTCGCCCTTGCGCAAGACGGGTTGCAGGCGCGACATCAGCCGAAGATCGGCCGTCAGCCCTTCGATCTGCCATTGGTCGCGCAGCGCGTCCTGAAGCCTTTGGAAATCGCCCGAAGGTTCGTGCATGTCGGGTTCCTGCACCTCGACGTAGTAGGTGCGGGTGGCGGGGTCCATGGTGATGTCGCGCACGGTCGCGGACTTGCGGATCACCTGGCGGTGGACCTGGCTTTCGGGCGGCACGTCGATGACCACATCGCCCATGACCTTCGCCTGACAGCCCAGACGCCTGCCTTCGGTCAGACCGCGGATGCGGTTGTAGCGATCCTCGACCGCGTTCCATTCGGACAGTGCGCCTTCATGGACCGTCACACCATGCTTGGGAAACTCGCCATAGCCCGGCGTGATCTGGCATTTCGAACAGATGCCGCGCCCGCCGCAGACGCTGTCAAGATCGACCCCCAGCTGGCGGGCGACGGTCAGGACCGGCGTGCCAAGCGCAAACCGCCCCCGCTTGCCGGAAGGGGTGAAGATGACGAGTGCGTCATCGGACATGGCTGATACTCCGGTCGACCTGTTCGCTGCCTCTCAATAGCGTCTTTCGCGTCGGGGGCAATGTTCCGATGCGGCAGTTGGTTGCCTGCTTGCGTCAATGCACCTTGGCGTCGGGTGATGACTTGTGTGCCCCTCGCCCGCCCCCTGTGATCGGCGCGCGCCACCAGATGGCGATGACGGACAGGGCCGCAAAGACCCAAGTTGGCAGGCCGGCTACTGCTGCGCCGATGAATGCCAGCGCCATGACCGGCAAGGCCAGCGCCGTATGCCCCTTCATCCCAAGAAGCCGGTCACGTACCAGCCAGAGTGTCCCATAGATGATCGCAAGCGGCAGCCCGAGGTACAGGGCGACGACATCTTGCGTCACGGCAGAATGGTGGGCGGAAAGATCCACCTCGGCGGCAATGGCGGCACCTGTGGCGGCCGTCGCCCCAAAGATGAAGACATGCCCGTACCCCCATTGAAATGCGGTCGCGAAGTCTGATTTTGGCATGTGGTTTTCTTCGCAGAAGTAAAGCCACCAGAGCGCAAATACGATCGCGACAGAGGAAAGGGCAGTCTGCGCGGCCTCCGGGGCGGGGTGGTCCCCGAACAACTGACCAAACCCGTGCGAGACTGATAGCATGATCTCGCCCAGACTGATGATCATGAGCAGCCCATACCGTTCGATCATGTGATGACGGTGAAATGGCGTGACGTTGGCCCGCTCTGCATAGGGTGGCACGGCCCATTCAATCATGAAACACAGGCTGCCAAACAGAAAGAACATGGTGGAGCCCGGCGCGGTCACGAAATAGAACGCGCACCACATCACTTGGGCAAACGCTATGCCAGCCGCATATCGCCGTGCGGTGGTGCGATGCTCGGGGCTTCCGGCAGCGGCGCGCAGCCAAAGCCCGATCATGCCAAGCCGCATGATGATCCAGCCGAGCAGCCCGAAACTGAAGTCGAGCGTCTCGAAGATATGGCCCGCACCGCCGGCAAAGATCAGTGCACCACACATGATCACCAGCACCAGAATCCGGTAAAGCGCATCGTCATTGTCAAAGGCCGATGCGAACCAGGTAAAGTTCATCCAGGCCCACCAGATCGCAAGGAACAGAAAGATGAAGCGCGGCAACGCCTCCAGCCCGTGCCCTTCGGAGATGGCATGGTGAAGTCCGGCCGTTACGGCGGCGATGGCGATCACGCTGACCAGATCGAAAAGAAGTTCGAGCGTGGTCGAAGCCCGGTGTGTCTGGGCCGGATCGCGCGGCAGAAGGGGTCTGATGATTTTGCTCGACATACTCTTGCTCTTGTTACGGGTGATCAAAAATCATGATTTCTGGCAGGCGGGCTGATGTAATGCCTCTAAGCCAAAGGTTCGTCCAGCCAGTCAAGGATGGCAAGGCGGTCTTCGTCGAGCGCGGGAACCGGCCCGCGCGACACAGGATCGGCCAGATCGCTCATCTTGACCGGATTGCCGGCGGCGACAAAGGCAGGGGTGCCCGGCGGAGTGTCGATGGCCAGAACCATGTGGCGCGCCAGAACCTGCGGGTCCGTCAACGCTTCGGCCATGTTCTGGACGCGCCCGGTGGGCAAGCCGGCAGCGTCCAGCGCGGCGATCCAGTGGGCGACGGGATGCGCCAGAGTGGCAGTTTCGATCAGGCGTTTGAGCAGATGGACATTCTCGCATCGCGCCCCGTTGCTGGCAAAACGGATGTCCTGGGCCAGATCGGGCAAGCCAAGCACCTGACAGAGCCGGGCAAACAGCGGGTCATTGCCAGCCGCGATCACGAAAAATCCATCCGACGCGCGGAAGGTGGAAAAAGGCGTAATCGTCGGATGGCGCGCGCCCGTGCGACCGGGGGGTGTGCCGGTGGCGGTGGTGATGGCCAGCGCATGTTCCTGAATGGCGATTTGGGCATCCAGCATCGAAATGTCGATCTTCTGGCCGAGCCCGGTTCTGTCCCGTGCAATCAGGGCAGCCAGTACGCCCTGCACCAGATAGAGGCCCGCGATGATATCGCCGATCGAAGCACCGACCCGCACAGGGGGGCCGCCTTCCTCGCCGGTGATGCTCATCACCCCGCCGCGCGCCTGTGCCACCATGTCATAGGCGGGTTTCGCAGTCTCTGGTCCGCTATGGCCAAAACCTGAGACCGCGCCATAGATCAGACGCGGGTGGCGTTTGTGCAGGTCTGGCCAGCCATAACCCAGCCGCTCCATCGTGCCGGGGCGGAAGTTTTCCAAGATCACATCCGCCCGCGCCAGCAAACGGTCAAAGATCGCCCGGTCATCAGCCGATTTCAGATCCAGCGCTATGGACTGCTTGCCATGGTTCAGCGCCGCGAAATAGGCGCTTTGTCCTTGCACGAAGGGCGGGAAAGCGCGGGTGTCATCGCCGGTGACAGGGCGTTCGACCTTGATCACCCGTGCGCCGAAATCCTGCAACTGGGTGGCGGCGAACGGCCCGGCCAGAACATGCGTCAGATCCAGTATGGTGGTGCCGGACAGGGGCGGGAGTGGCTGGGTCATCATCGCCCCGTCAGCCAGTTGCCAAGCGCCGCGAGGCGCGATGGTCCGGCGCCGGGGCGGTCCTCGCGCCGATCGGCGGCGTTCAGAAGGCCATACATGCCGGTGACGCCCAGCCAGCGCAGGGGCTCCGGCTCCCAACGCCGCACATGATGGTTGACCCAAGGGAGCGCGGTCAGGTCCGTCGCCCGCCCAACCGCCAGATCGGCCAGCGTTCGCCCCGCAAGGTTGGAGGTCGAGACACCCACGCCCACATAGCCTCCCGCCCAGCCCATGCCGGTTGCCGGATCAAACCCCACCGTTGCACACCAGTCGCGCGGCACACCCAGCACCCCGCACCAGGCGTGCGCTACAGGCACGCCGCGTGCCGCCGGAAAATGCCGGTGCAAGATGGCGACAAGCCGCCGGATGGTTTCGTCGTCCGGCGCGCCGCCCGCGTCGATGGCCGAGCCGAAGCGATAGGGCACGCCCCGTGCACCCACAGTGATGCGCCCTTCGCGCGTGCGCTGGCAGTAACAATAGGCATTCTTGAAATCCCCCAGGATTTCATGCCCCTGCCAGCCAACCTTGGCCCAGACCTCTGCGGGCAGCGGATCGGTCACGATCTGCGCAGAGTTGAGCGGCAGCCAATCGCGCTTCAAGCCCGGCAGGGTTGCGGTAAATCCTTCGGTTGCGCGCAGCACCACGGGTGCGGTGATCTTGCCGAAGGGGGTTGTCACCTGGCCGGGTGCGATTGCAGTGGCCTCTGTTCCTTCCGCGATCAGAACGCCCAAGGCTTCGACCGTGCGCGCCAGACCCTGCACCAGTTTTGCTGGCTGCACCCGCGCGACGCCCCGCACGATCATGCCGCCCAGCGTGCCGGGGATATTCACCCGCGCCCGTGCCTCTTCCGCCGTGATCGCGAACACCCGATCCTCCTCGCCCCAGGACCGCCGGTGTTCGACCTCTGTCTTCAGCCGCTGAAGCTGCGCGGGATTGGTGGCCACCATCAACTCGTCCGTGGGCAGGATGTCTGCCTCGATCCGTTCCGCCGCCGCCACGCGCAAGACTTCGGCCACCGTGCCGTTCATCGCGCCCACCATGGACCGGACGGCTGCCGCGCCCCCGCTTTTGGCATAACGATCATGGTTCCAGGCGAACCCTCCGGTCAGCCAGCCGCCATTGCGTCCGGACGCGCCGAACCCTGCGAATTCCTTTTCGACCACGATGATGTTCAGATCGGGTGCGGCCTTTTTCAGATAGTAGGCCGTCCAGAGCCCGGTATAGCCGGCGCCTACGATACAGACATCTGCGCTGCGGTCGCCGGGCAGGGCGGCGCGGCGCGGGGGCAACCCACCCATGTCGGCATACCAGAAAGAAACCTGTCCCTGCGCGCGCGGGGTCATTTTCACCTCATCCGATGTCTGGGCCACCCTAGAGCCTGTCCGGCAAAAGTGGAATCCGGTTTTGTCGCAAGACAGGCGGCCACGAAGAGGCTCGCGCCGCGCGCTGCCGCCAAGCCTTCAGCGACTAAGCCGCAAAGTCTGACCACTGAACGACATGTCGTAGCGCGTGAGATAGCTCATCCCCATCAGCGAGTCAGTCAGGTCGCCGCCATTCACGCTGGCGGCCAGATCGCGGTCTTCCCACGGGCCAAGCACCAGACTGTCCAGCCGCACGGGCGCGGTGCTGACCGTGCCGTTCGCCGTGTCGGCCAGCCCAGTGTAGGAAAGGCCCGACGGGTTCAGGCCGATACGTTCTGCGTCGGCCTCGCTCAACACGATGTCGCTGGCGCCGGTGTCGATCAGGAAGCGCAGCTTGACGCCATTGACCTCCGTATCGGCATAATAATGGCCGTCGTCGGCCAGACGAAGCTCTACTGCGCCATCGCGCATGACGGCTGCGGACGGGTTCAGCGCCCGGCGCAGATCGGGCCAGAGACCATAGGCCGCAATCAGCCCCAGAAAGATGAAGGCCCAGATCAGAAGCTGCTGGATGGTCTTTCCTGGCGCCTGCCTGAGCCCGGTAAAGAGCGACCCGCCGACCGCTATCAGAAGCAGGCTCAGATAGATCAGCCGCGCGGTATTGTCGCCGTCCATGATTGCGCCCCTATAGCAGCCCGGTGCCCTTGATCCCGTCCAGCACGAACTGGACCGAGAGTGCGGCCAGCAACATCCCCAGAAGCCGGGTCACGACCACGATCCCGGTACGGCCCAAAAGCCGTTCGATGAAGCCCGCCGCAAGGAACATCACAAAGGTCGATGCCACCACCAACAGCATGACCGACAGAATTGCCGCCGCATGGGTGACGCCGGTTGCCGGTGTGTTGTTCACCAGAAGGATCATGGTTGTGAACGCGCCAGGCCCGGCGATCAGGGGTGTGGCCAAGGGAAAGACGGATGGGTCATGGTTGGGGTCGGGGTGCTGCCCTTCGCGCCGCTGGGTGCGGCGTTCAAAGAGCATGTCGAGCGCGGTGATGAACAGAAGAAACCCGCCCGAGATGCGGAAGGCGGGCATGGTGATGCCTATCACCGCCAAGAGCTTGTTGCCCACCAGCCCGAAGAGCGCGAGCAGGAATGCCGCGATCAGGCAGGCGCGCAGTGCCAGCCTGCGCCGGTGGTCATCATCCATGCCGCGCGTCAGCGCGATGAACATCGGCACCAGCGCGATCGGATCGACGATCACGAACAGCGTGGCAAAGGCGGTCAGGTAGAACTGAAACTCCACGTCATGCCTCTGCGGTTTCGAGTTTCTCGGCGGCTTTCATCCACAGATCCTCGGCTTTATCCAGCCCTTCCATCACCTCGGCATATTTCTTCTGCCAGACGACGGCTTCCTCGGGGCGTTCGTAGAGGGCGGGATCGGCGAGCTTCTTGGCAAGCTTGTCGCGCATTTCATTCAGCTTGGATAGTCTTTCCTCGCAGCGCCGGACCTCGGCCTTCAGCGCCAGAAGCGCCTCGCGCGACGGGCGTGGGGCTTTTTCCTTGGGCTTCTCAGTGGGCTTTTCCGTGTCGTCCCCGGCCAGAAGCTCGCGGCGGTAACTTTCCAGATCGCCCTGATAGGGTTTGACCGCGCCGCCCTTCACCAGCCACAGACGGTCCGCGACCAGTCCCAGAAGATGCATGTCATGGCTGACCAAGATCACCGCGCCGGAATATTCGGTCAGCGCCGTTACCAAAGCTTCGCGGCTTTCGATATCAAGGTGGTTGGTCGGTTCGTCGAGGATCAGCAGGTGCGGCGCGTCGATGGTGGCCAAGAGCAGCGATAGCCGCGCCTTCTGCCCCCCGGACAGGCGCCCGACCAGAGTGTCCGCCTGATCTGCGCCCAGCCCGAAGCCCGCCAGCCGGGCGCGAAGCTTCGGCTGCCCCTCGCCGGGGCGCAGGCGCATGATATGCTGCAAGGGGGTCTCGTCCAGATGCAGCTCGTCCACCTGATGCTGGGCGAAGTAACCGATCCTGAGTTTCGAGGACCGCGTCATCTGCCCGCCCGCCGCCGGCAGTTTGCCCGCCAGCAGTTTTGAAAGCGTGGACTTGCCTTCGCCATTCTTGCCCAGAAGGGCGATCCGGTCATCTTGGTCTATGCGCAGGTCGAGCTTGCGCAGGACCGGGGGGCCGTCGTAGCCGACCGACGTGCCGTCCATCGTGATGATCGGCGGCGAAAGCTGTTCAGGCTCGGGGAAGGTGAAGACGACTTTCTTGGCCTCCTCGGGCGCAAGGATCGGCGTCATCTTTTCCAGCATCTTCACCCGGCTTTGCGCCTGCACGGCTTTCGAGGCCTTGGCCTTGAAGCGGTCGACGAAGCTTTGCAGATGCGCACGGCGGGCATCCTGCTTCTTGGCTTCGGCCGCCTGCACCGCGCGCAGTTCGGCGCGCTGGCGGGCGAACTGGTCATAGGGGCCCGACCAATAGGTCAGCTTGCGGTTTTCGAGATGCAGTATCCCGCCCACCGCCCGGTTCAGAAGACCCCGGTCGTGGCTGATGATGATGACGGTATGGGGATATTTGGCGAGATAGCTTTCCAGCCACAGCGCCCCTTCCAGATCAAGGTAGTTCGTCGGTTCGTCCAACAGCAGCAGGTCGGGCTGGGCGAACAGGACCCCCGCCAGCGCCACCCGCATCCGCCAGCCGCCGGAAAAGTCCGAACAGGGGCGCAGTTGGGCCGCAGCATCGAATCCCAGACCTTTGAGGATGGTGCTGGCCCGACCCTCTGCCGACCAGGCGTCGATGTCGGTCAGCCGCGCCTGCACCTCGGCGATGCGGTGGGGGTCGGTCGCGACCTCCGCCTCGGCCAGGAGGCTGGCGCGTTCGGTGTCGGCGGCCAGGACCGTATCGAGAAGCGAGGTCGAGGAGGACGGAACCTCCTGCGCGACGCCGCCGATGCGGGCACGGGCGGGCATGGCGATGTCGCCGCCTTCGAGCGCCAATTCGCCACGGATGAGCCGAAAGAGCGTGGTCTTGCCGGTACCGTTCTGCCCGACAAGGCCGACCTTGTGGCCGGTGGGAATGGTGGCCGACGCCCCTTCAAACAGGGGGCGGCCTTCGACGGAATAGGTGATGTCGGAAATCTGAAGCATGGGAGGGCTTTACCCGAGCCATTGGCCGAGTCAACCGGCCCGACCCGTGCCGATGCGGAGGCCTGAAAGGGGCGTCCCAGCGTGAGACGCTTTTCGATGTTATATAAATCAATGGGTTGCAATGGAGAATTAAGGAAATGGAAACTTTTGCGGCGGTTCGGACCCTCCGCAGGTGGCACCAACGGCTCGGGGCGCGCGCACGCCCTGCGGGGCAATCCCGGGCGGGGGGCAGTGCGGCGCGACACTTTGCGCATTTGCCCGAACCGGTCCACCGGCGGTAGGTTGACCGCAGATTGCCGCGAAAGGACGCTTCATGCCCGCAGCATCCATTCCCGCAAACGCCCCGTTGGTCGCGCCGGCCGAGCGGCTGCATTTCCTGCATGTGGGCGAAACGGTCCTCTCGCGCCCCCTGACGGCGCTGGAGGTCTGGGACATATCCACCGCGCAGAACCTGCCGTTCCTGCCGATGGCTTTCCGCATTCGCGATGCGATTTCGGGCCTTTTCGGTGTGGCCCCGATCCGCGGGCTTCAGGCCACGCGACCGGCCCATCCGAAAGTTGGCGACCGCCTGGCCTTTTTCACGGTCGCGGAGGTGCGCGACGATCTTCTTAACCTGGTTGTGCGCGACGGGCATCTTGATGTGATGAACGCCATCACCACGGACGGCTGCCGGGTGCAGGTCACGGCGTCGGTGCGGGTCCATAACCTGTTCGGCCACATTTACATGCTGCCGGTCAGGCCCGCGCACCGTTTGATCGTCTGGGCAATGCTGCGTCGGCTCAAGACAGTTGTCGCGGCTGAGGCAGGTTGAAGCCTGCTGCGTCTTTTCAAGCCAGCCGACCCGTGATAGCAGGCGCGCCATCAAATCCGGTGCGGGCAGGGGCCTGCGCCCCAAACCAAAGGCGAACATCATGGCCACCGAACGCACCCTTTCCATCATCAAACCCGACGCGACCAAGCGCAACCTGACCGGCAAGATCGTTGCCAAATTCGAAGATGCGGGCCTGCGGGTTGTCGCGTCCAAACGCATTCACCTGACGCCTGCCCAGGCTGGTGCCTTCTATGCCGAACATGCCGAGCGCGGCTTTTACGGTGAGCTGTGCGCTTTCATGGCGTCCGAGCCGGTGGTGGTTCAGGTTCTGGAAGGCGAAAGCGCCATTGCCAAGAACCGCGAAGTGATGGGCGCGACCGACCCGGCGCAGGCCGATGCCGGCACGATCCGCAAGGAATTCGCCATTTCCAAAGGCGAAAACTCGGTCCACGGTTCCGACAGCCCGGCATCCGCCGCGCGCGAGATCGCCTTCTTCTTCTCGGGTCTCGAACTGGTCGGCTGAGACCAAGGGAGCGTTAGCCCCCAGTCTGATTTAGGCAAGCGGGTCGCCATGGGCGGCCCGTTTTGCTGTCAGGGGTGTGGCGCAGAAAGGCGCGAAGGGGCCGGTCGTCCGTGCTTGCCTGCAAAAGGACGCCCAAAATCCCGTCAGGATTTCGATCTTGCCCGGTTGAACCGCCCCGCCAGTCGATAGCCGACCTTCGCCACTTTACATGCTTTGGCAAAAATGAAACATCTGACCAAAGAAAAACTCTAAGTGGCGCGTTCCCATGGAAATTTTCGGACATTGCCGTTTCTCGTGGTTCGGCGTTTCGGACACTGGTCGCGAATTGCAAGATGTTGATGACGCGCGGATCCGATTGTGGGAACCGCGCCGGATGGCAATCCGCTTTCACCTGTTTGAAAAGCTGATGTTGCCCAGCCTTGCAAGCCAGACAGATCAGAACTTCACACTTCTTGTGACCGTCTCCGAAGATATGCCGGAGATGTACCAGACCCGGCTCGACACCCTCGCGCAGACCTATGCCTTCGTCCGCCTCAATCGCACGTCGGAACAGGCCTATGATCGTCTCATCCACCCTTTCATGTTGCAGACAACCGCCGAAGGAACGATTCCGTCCGCGCATTTTCGCCTCGATGACGATGATGCCCTGCCGGCAACCTATATCAGCCGGCTTCGGCGCGACGCGGACCGGGTCGATCCGGGCGGGGTCATCTGTTATCCCAAGGGCATTGTTGGGTATCTGGACGGCACGCGCCCGCTGCACGGGTTTCGTACGATTTCCTATCATGGTCTGGGACTTGCCCGCGTGGCAGGCCCTGGAATGTTGCGCTCACCGATCCAAATGCAGCACAGATCGGTCGGCGAGCATGCGCCAAGCTATGTCGATCCCACGTTCGTCGGTTTCCACTTCACGTTGCACGGTGTGAACAACACGAAGGGCTACACCACTGCGGTCCACCAGAGCGGTGTTGACCACCGCTTTTCGGTTCGGATGCAGAAGCTCAACCCCGAGCTGGCCGAAGGACGTGACGCACCGACACGCTGCGACGAAGCCATTGCCGCATCCTTCCCCTTTGCGGATGGGCCGACGATCCGCGCACTCTTGCAAGAAACAGCGGACCCGGTTCGGCTGTGTGACAGCTATGGATTTCCGCTGCCGTAGATGCCTTTGAAACCGGCGCCACCGGTTGGGTGTGCGTCGCACGGCGCCCGGCCTTTCGAGCGGTTGACGCACATGTTGACGCCGGTTTAGCGTTCGGTCGCGCCCTTTCCGGCAAGAATATGGCCACGGAATTTCGCCACCCGTGCCACCCGGGTCTGGCTGGTCTTGGCGGACCCTAGCAAGATCACGTAACTGCGCTGCCGCCCCGGTGTCAGGCCATGGAATGCCTCCGACAGTTCGGGATCGGCGTCCAGTGCCTCAATCAGCTCCTCAGGCAGGTCCAGATCCTGCGGTTCTTTTACGGGCTTCAGCCCGGCTTCGGCGTAGCCCATCGCTTCGGCCAGATAGGCGCGCAGGACCGGCTCCATCGCCATCACCTGCGCATTGTCGGTGAAGCGGATCATGTCGGGATGCTTTGTATTCGGTCCCTGCCGTTCCAGCACCCTTTGCGGGTCAGCCATCAAGGCTGCGTTGAAGAAGCTCAGGCGGAAATCGCCGCGGAGCGCGCCGATGATTGCGATATTGCGCCCGGCGTGCATGTAACAGGGATGGCCCCATTTCACGGCTTCCTCCAGCCCCGCCGCGCGGCAGATGCGGCGCAGGTCGGCCAGCCCTGCCGCCCACTGGCGCGTTGCGCAATCGGGCGTGTCAAATCGGGCGCAGCGGCCGCAGCCTTTTGCGAAAAAATCCTCGATCTTTGTGATCATGAGCGAGCATCCTTGAGAGATTGGCACGAGCATATCCGTGCCCCCGGAAACGCGCAAAGGGATCGCGCCAGCAACGCTTCCGCCGCAGCGCGGAAATCGCCCGTGGACAGGGCAGGGCGGCGGCGTTAAATCCAACGGGCTAACCGCCGCCCTAAGGAGCAACGCTGCCCATGGCCTCGCTGAACGACATCCGCTCGACCTTCCTCGACTTTTTCAAGAAGAACGGCCACGCCGTCGTGGAGTCTTCGCCGCTTGTGCCGCGCAATGATCCGACGCTGATGTTCACCAACTCCGGCATGGTGCAGTTCAAGAACTGTTTCACCGGGGTCGAGACGCGGGACTACAAGCGGGCTACGACCGCTCAGAAATGCGTGCGCGCGGGCGGCAAGCACAATGACCTCGACAATGTGGGCTATACGGCGCGCCACCATACGTTCTTTGAAATGCTGGGGAACTTTTCCTTCGGCGACTATTTCAAGGAAAGCGCCATCCCCTTTGCATGGGAGCTGCTGACCAAAGATTTCGGCATCGACAAGAACCGGCTTTTGGTGACGGTCTATCATACCGATGACGAGGCGGCAGGCATCTGGAAGAAGGTCGCGGGCCTGTCGGATGACAAGATTATCCGCATCCCCACCGACGACAATTTCTGGCGGATGGGGCCGACCGGCCCCTGTGGCCCCTGCACCGAGATTTTCTACGATCATGGCGATCATGTCTGGGGCGGTCCGCCCGGATCGGCCGATCAGGACGGCGACCGGTTCATCGAGATCTGGAACAACGTCTTCATGCAAAACGAGCAGATGCCGGACGGCAGCCTGCGCAAGCTCGACATGCAGTCGATCGACACCGGCATGGGGCTGGAACGGATCGGCGCACTCTTGCAGGGCAAGCATGACAATTACGACACTGACCTGATGCGGGCGCTGATCGAGGCGTCGGCCCATGCGACCTCCACCGATCCCGATGGGCCGGGCAAGACCCATCACCGGGTGATCGCCGACCATCTGCGGTCCACGAGTTTCCTGATCGCTGACGGGGTGATGCCGTCGAACGAGGGGCGCGGCTATGTGTTGCGCCGGATCATGCGGCGCGCGATGCGCCATGCGCATATGCTGGGGGCCAAGGATCCGGTCATGTATCGGCTGGTTCCGGCGCTGGTGCGGCAGATGGGGGCGGCTTACCCCGAACTGGTGCGCGCCCAGGCGCTGATCGAGGAGACGCAGAAGCTGGAGGAAACGCGCTTCCGCCAGACGCTTGATCGCGGGCTTGGTCTTCTGGAGGATGAGCTGACCAAGATCGGCGAGGGGATGCCTCTGCCGGGGACGGCGGCCTTCAAGCTTTATGACACCTACGGATTCCCGCTTGATCTGACGCAGGACGCGCTGCGGGAAAAGGGGCGCGAAGTGGATATCGCGGGCTTCGATCACGCGATGGCCGAACAAAAGGCCAAGGCGCGGGCCGCCTGGGCCGGGTCGGGCGACACGAAGGATGCGACCATCTGGTTCGAACTTGCCGACAAGCACGGCGCTACGGAATTCCTGGGCTATGACACGGAAACTGCCGAAGGCCAGATCACCGCACTTGTGGTGAACGGCGCCGAGATCGGATCGGCCGCCACCGGCACGAAAGTGCAGATCGTGGTCAACCAGACACCGTTCTATGGCGAAAGCGGCGGGCAGGTGGGCGATGCGGGCCTGATCCGCACGGACACGGGCCTTGCGACCGTGACCGACACCAAACGCGCACAGGGCGTCTTCGTGCATGTGGCCGAGGTGACGGAGGGCGAGATTGCCCGTGGTCAGCCCGCGAAACTTGAAGTCAGCCACAAACGTCGCGGCGCGATCCGCGCCAACCACTCCGCCACGCACCTGCTGAACGAGGCGCTGCGCGCCACGCTGGGTGCGCATGTGGCGCAAAAGGGCTCGCTCAATGCCGAGGACCGGCTCAGGTTCGACTTCAGCCATTCCAAGGCGGTGACGCCCGCCGAACTGGCGACGGTCGAGGCCGAGGTGAACGGCTATATCCGCCAGAATACGCCGGTCGAAACCCGGATCATGACCCCCGACGATGCGCGCGCGCTGGGCGCACAGGCGCTGTTTGGCGAGAAATATGGCGACGAGGTGCGCGTGGTGTCGATGGGCCGTCAGGCCGGGTCGGGCAAGGGCACGGACGGGGCGACCTATTCTCTGGAACTGTGCGGCGGCACCCATGTGTCCCGTCTGGGCGAAATCGGCGCATTCGTCGTGCTGGGGGACAGCGCTTCGTCGGCCGGGGTCCGGCGCGTGGAGGCCCTGACCGGGCAGGCGGCACTTGACCATCTGCGCGCGCAAGATCAGCGGCTGGGCGAAGTTGCCGCCACCCTGAAGGCGCAACCGCAGGAAGTGGCCGACCGGGTGCGCGCCCTGATGGACGAACGCCGCACATTGCAAAACGAAGTGGCGCAGCTTCGCCGGGAGCTTGCGATGGGCGGGGGTGCCGCAGGCGGGCCGGAGGCGAAGGACATCAACGGCATCAAGTTCGTCGCACAGACGGTTTCCGGCGTGACCGGCAAGGACCTGCCCGCACTGGTGGACGAGATGAAGGCACGCATTGGGTCGGGAGCTGTGCTGGTCGTGGCCGATACTGGCGGCAAGGCGGCGGTGGCGGCGGGTGTCACGGCGGATCTGACCGCGCGCCTGTCGGCGGTTGATCTGGTTAAGGCGGCGGCCGAAGCTCTGGGCGGCAAGGGCGGTGGCGGGCGCCCGGACATGGCGCAGGCCGGTGGCGCCAGCGCCGAGAATGCCGACGGGGCAATCAGCGCCGCCGAAGCAGTGATCGGAGCGCTGAAATGACCGAGACGAAAGGCGCCTTCTGGATCGCCCATGTGAAGGTTCTGGATGCCGAGCGTTATGGCAAATACGCCGTGCTCGCCGGGCCGGCCATCGCGGCCCACGGGGGCGTGTTTCTGGCGCGTGGCGGGCGCTATGTGCAGTTGGAGGGCAACGACCGTTCCCGCAATGTGGTCGCGCGCTTTCCGTCGCTGGAAGCTGCCGTGGCCTGCTACAACAGTCCCGAATATCAGGCGGCGCTCGCCCACGCCAAAGGCGCGTCAGAGCGGGATCTGATGGTGGTTGAGGAAAGCTGACCTGAAATCTGATAATACTCGGGAATTTGTTCCGAATTATTGTTTGCGCTTAGAAATTTCATCTTTGACCCGCCCGACGCTTCTTGCTACTTTTCTGCCCAACTTCCGGCACAGGGGTCTGTTAACCCGACCCTGCCAGACTGGAAGAGGTCAGAGGCGGGTGTAAAATGTATCGTGTCGCGGAACGGAAGGCCTGATCATGTGCAGATGGGCCGCCTATATTGGGCAAGCAGTTTTTCTTGAGGATATCGTCAGCCGCCCGGGCCATTCTCTGGTGCGACAAAGCCATGAAGCGGTGGAATGCAAATCGGCGATCAATGCCGATGGCTTTGGCCTTGCCTGGTATGGCGAACATGCCGAACCGGGCCTTTATCGTGATATCTTTCCCGCCTGGTCGGACCCGAACCTTGCCTCGCTGACACGGCAGGTGAAATCGCGGCTGTTTTTGGCGCATGTGCGCGCCTCGACCGGAACGGCGACCAGCCGCAACAACTGTCATCCGTTTGCAGTAGGCCGCTGGTCCTTCATGCACAACGGCCAGATCGGCGGCTATGACTGCTTTCGCCGGGATGCGGAAATGATGATCCCCGAAGCGCTTTATGCCCATCGCAAAGGGGCGACCGACAGTGAAGCCTTGTTCCTGATCGCCGTGGGCGAAGGGCTGGACGATGATCCCAAAGGGGCGCTGGAACGCGCCACCGCCCGGCTGGAAGCCCTGTCGCGAGCGAAAGGCTGTGCGCCGCATTTTCGCATGACGGCGGCCTTTTCCGACGGCAAGCGTCTCTATGCGGTGCGCTATGCCTCCGACGATCATGCGCCGACGCTTTATCACCGCTGGTCGGACACGCGCGGCGGCAGGGCGGTGGTGTCCGAGCCGCTGGAGACCGGAGAGTGCTGGGAAGCGGTTCCGCCAGGCAGTTTTTGTGTCTTTGACGGGGATGAGGTGCATGTCGAGCCATTCGCCCCACCTGCCGGACTGGCCGTCGCGGCCGAATAGCGTGGATCAGCGCTGTCGCCGGAAACAGTTTGTTCAGGCCCATCGACACTTGCGCTTTCAGGGTTAACTGTAAACAATCTGCGCGTGTGTGATTTGGAGAATGACATGTTAAAGGCTGCATTGGGCGCGATCCTGCTTTCCCTTCCATTGTCGGCAGAAGCCGCAGTGATTGAAGCGACCTTTACCGGGCACCTTTATACCGGTGCCGATGGCCTCGGGTTGTTGGGGGCGCCGTCGCAACTGCAGGCGGGCCTGCCCGTCGTCACGACTTTCAGGTATGATACGACGCTCGGTATCACGCCGGCATCCCCGATCTTCGGCGCAGGGCTGGAAGGGGGACAGACGCTGGGTGTGCCAAGTCCAGTCATCTTCTCATCCATCACGGTCGGCCAAACCACACTTCTGGGCCAGAACAGTGAATATTCGATTGTCGGTATGATCGATGATCCGGCTCTCGGTCATGGCATGGTTGTTGGCGGCACAAGCACATATCAGCGCGTCCCTCAGGCCGGGACCTATGCAACGATTGCCGCCCAGTTCTATGGGCAGGGAATTTCTGTGCCTTCGTCAATAGACGTGCCATTTTCGATGGCCGGCTTGATGGCATTGAATGTTCAGGGGGGAACGTCTCGGGCGACGGGCAGTTTCCAGTTTGAGAACTGTGTGGCGGCGTACCAATGCGGTTACACGATCGGCGGTTTCTTCATAGATGATTTCCGCTCGCAAATCTTGCCCGCAGCGGTGCCGCTTCCGGCCTCGGGGGGTCTGCTTTTGGCGGCTCTGGGCGCGGGTGGCGCGCTTCGGCGCAAAAAGGCAGCTCCTCAGGGATGAGGCAAAAAGGCCGGGCCATGGGGCCGGCCCTCAGATCAGGCGCTGCGCGACTGGCGTTTGCGTTCATGCGCCGACCCTCTATCACCGCTGGTCGGACACGCGCGGCGGCAGGGCTGTGGTGTCCGAACCGCTGGAGACCGGAGAGTGCTGGGAAGCGGTTCCGCCAGGCAGTTTTTGTGTCTTTGACGGGGACGAGGTGCGGATTGAGGGGTTTGTGCCCCACAAGGTTGAGGGTACTTTGGCCGCCGAATAGGTCTCATTTGGGCTGTTGAGAAACGGACTGTTCTTGATCCGCAGGGATTGTTCTTGGATAATTTATATGCAACCTAAAAGTGAATAATTTGGAGTTTTGTGATGTTGCGAAGCCTTCTCGCGATGGGGTTGCTTTCGATTGCTGGTAGCGCGGCTGAAGCGACCGTCTTGCAGGCAACATATTCGGGTCAAATTCAAACGCTTTCTGACTATTTTGGGTTTTTTGGCACGCCGGGTTCCACGATATCAGGCGGGGCGGCAAGTTTTTCGTTCATCTATGATACGGATCTGGGCGCGCCAGCGTCAGCTACGTCGTTGCGAGATGCGCTTTGGGGTGGTCCACACTTCGGCGCGCCGAGCCCGGTTACCTCCGTAAGTGTGTCGATGGGCGGGAAGACCGTATCGGCAAACGGGACGTATTCGCTCTTGGGGTTCAATGATGATCCAACAGGCGGTCAGGGCTTTTACCTGACGGGCGGCACAAGCGAGACGGACCCGCTTTATACTTCGGGTACGCTGTTTCTCAGCAACTACATAGCAAACTTTCACGCGCCCGGCGTATCTGTGCCCGCAAGTATCGAGACGCCTTTCCAAATCACGGATATCGATAGTCTATCGGGCCAGACGGATGCTGTGGCTTTCGTCAGTCTGATCTTCACCCAATGTATTTCCCAGACCTTCTACTGCACGAGCCAGTACCTACACCTCTCGCTGGAGGAAATCAGAACCGAAGTCGTGATGTCGCCGGTTCCGCTCCCGGCGGCGGGCGGGTTCCTCGCAGGCGCGGTGGGCTTTCTAGGACTGGCAAGACGGCTCAAACGCCGCCAACAAGCCGCAGTATAAGGCCGAGGCAAAGCAAAAAAAGGCCGGGCCATGGGCCCGGCCTTGCCATTCATGCCGACCGGCTTTGCCGCTTGCGTTCATGCGCGTCAAGGAACCGCTTCCTGATCCGCACGATCTTCGGTGTCACCTCCACCAGCTCGTCATCCTCGACATAAGCGATGGATTCCTCAAGGCTGAGGCGCACCGGCGTGGTCAGGCGCACGGCTTCGTCGGTGCCCGACGCGCGCACGTTGGTCAGTTTCTTGCCCTTCAGCGGGTTCACTTCCAGATCATTGTCGCGCGAATGTTCGCCGATGATCATCCCCTCGTAGACCTGTTCCTGCGCGCCGATGAACAGCTTGCCGCGTTCTTCGAGGTTCCACAGCGCATAGGCGACCGAGACGCCGTTTTCCATGCTGATCAGCACGCCCACGCGGCGGCCCTGGATCGGGCCCTTGTGCGGCACCCAGCCGTGGAACAGACGGTTCAGCACGCCGGTGCCGCGCGTATCGGTCAGGAACTGGCCGTGATAACCGATCAGTCCGCGCGAGGGCACATGGGCGACGATCCGGGTCTTGCCGACGCCGGCGGGGCGCATTTCGACCAGATCGCCCTTGCGTTCGCCCGTCAGCTTGTCGATGACCGTGCCGGTATAGTCGTCATCGACATCGATGATGACTTCCTCGACCGGCTCCAGCCTCTGGCCGTTTTCCTCGCGGAAGATCACGCGGGGGCGCGAGATGCTGAGCTCAAAGCCTTCGCGGCGCATGTTCTCGATCAAGACGCCCATCTGCAGTTCGCCCCGGCCAGAGACGACGAACGCCTCGCCGCCCGGCGTATCCTCGATCTTGATGGCGACGTTGCTTTCGGCTTCCTTCATCAACCGTTCGCGGATGACGCGGCTTTGCACCTTGTTGCCATCGCGGCCCGCGAGCGGGCTGTCGTTGATGCCGAAGGTGACGGAAATCGTTGGCGGATCAATTGGCTGAGCGGGCAGGGCGGTATCGACCTCGAGCGCGCAAAGCGTATCGGCGACCGTGGCCTTCGACATGCCCGCGAGCGTCACGATGTCGCCGGACTGTGCCTCATCGACCGAGGTCTGCGACAGGCCGCGGAACGCCAGGATCTTGGTCACGCGGAACTGCTCGATCCGCTCGTTGTCACGCGACAGGGCCTTGATCGTTTCGCCCACCCGGATCGTGCCACTTTCAATGCGCCCGGTCAGGATGCGCCCGATGAACGGGTCAGCCGACAGCGTGGTCGCGAGCATGCGGAAAGGTTCCGCCGCCGCTGCAATCTGCTTGGGGGGCTGCACATGACGCACGATCAGATCGAACAGAGCCGACAGGTCCTTGCGCGGCCCGTCAAGGCTGTCATCGGCCCATCCGGCGCGGCCCGAGGCATAGACATGCGGAAAGTCGAGCTGTTCGTCGCTGGCGCCGAGATTGGCGAAGAGGTCGAACACTTCGTTCAGCGCCCGGTCGGGTTCGGCATCGGGCTTGTCGACCTTGTTGAGGACAACGATCGGGCGCAGACCCAGCGCCAGCGCCTTCGAGGTCACGAATTTCGTCTGCGGCATCGGGCCTTCGGCCGCATCGACCAGCAGGCAGACGCCGTCAACCATGTTGAGGATCCGCTCAACCTCACCGCCGAAATCGGCGTGGCCGGGCGTGTCGACGATATTGATGCGGGTGCCCTTCCATTCGACCGAGGTCGCCTTGGCAAGAATGGTGATGCCACGCTCGCGTTCGATGTCGTTGCTGTCCATCGCGCGTTCGGCCACAGCCTGGTTTTCGCGGAACGAGCCCGACTGCTTGAGAAGCTGGTCGACCAGCGTGGTCTTGCCGTGGTCGACGTGGGCGATAATCGCGATA
>DAORUY010000010.1:0-27862 GCA_035433445.1 Paracoccaceae bacterium | reverse complement strand
GGTTGGCTCTTTCCGGGCAAACAGGTTCAAGAGTGATGCGGGAAAAAAGATGCGGCTGCCAGAAGGATGATCCAGCGCGGAACTTCCACTGGCCTAACCCCCCGCCGACCGTTAGAAAGCCCCGAAATACCGGGGAGTCGCTGCCAGATGACCGATCATGTCCGTCCCCAGCCGGGGATTATGGAGATTGCGCTTTATGAGGGCGGTGCGGCGCATGTGGCGGGCGTCACCGACGCGATCAAGCTTTCGTCGAACGAAAACCCTTTCGGCCCGTCCGATCGCGCCAAGGAGGCCTTCCAGCGCGCGGTCCACAAACTTCACCGCTATCCGAACACCGACCATGCCGCCTTGCGACAGGCGATTGGCGACGTGCATGGGCTGGACCCGGCGCGGATCATCTGCGGCGTGGGGTCGGACGAGATCATCCATTTCCTCTGCCAAGCCTATGCCGGGCCGAAGGACGAGGTGGTCTTCACCGAACACGGGTTCCTGATGTACCGCGTATCGGCGCTTGCCGCAGGGGCGACGCCGGTTTCGGTCAGGGAACGGGACCGCACCACCGATGTCGAAGCGATCCTGAAGGCCTGCACCAAGCGCACCAAGCTGGTCTTCATCGCCAATCCGAACAATCCGACCGGCACGATGATCGGCCTGCCAGAGATCGAAAAGCTGGCCAGCGGCCTGCCGAAGGGCGCAATCCTGGTGATTGATGGCGCCTATGCCGAATATGTGCAGGGCTATGATGGCGGGGCGGGGCTGGCGACCACGCGCCCGAACGTGTTCATGACCCGCACCTTCTCCAAGATCTATGGGCTGGGCGGGCTCAGGATCGGCTGGGGCTATGGCCCGAAGGCGATCATCGATGTCCTGAACCGCATCCGCGGCCCGTTCAACCTGTCGGCGGCGCAACAAGAGGCCGCCGAAGCCGCCGTGCGCGATCAGGACCATATCACCCGCTGCCGCGAGGAAAACAGCAGGATGCGGGCGTGGCTGGCGGAAAGCCTGGCCGAAAAAGGCGTGCCGTCAGATACTTCTACCGCGAATTTCATTCTTGCCCGCCTCGCTGACGAGGCCGAGGCATTGGCCTGCGACCAATATCTGCAAAGCCAAGGGCTGATCGTGCGCCGGGTGTCGGGCTATGGCCTTCCCCATTGCCTGCGGATCACCATCGGCGACGAAGCGTCTTGTCGGCGCGTGGCCCATGCCATCGGGCAGTTCAAAGGGCTGAAAGTATGAGGCCCATCTATAATCGTGTGGCGCTGATCGGGCTGGGGCTGATCGCCTCGTCGATGGGGCATGCGATGAAGCGGCACGGGTTGGCGGGCCATGTCACGGGCCATGCAAAATCCGAAAGCACCCGCAAGGCCGCGCTGGAGATCGGTTTTTGCCAGTCGGTTCATGCGACGGCCGCCGAGGCGGTGATGGACGCCGATCTGGTGGTTCTGGCCGTGCCGGTGGGTGCCATGGGCGCAATCGCGTCCGAAATCGCCCCCTATATGAAAAAGGGCGCAACGGTCACCGATGTGGGGTCCGTCAAGCAGGCCGTGGTGGCCGCCGTCGCCCCGCATCTGCCCGACCATGTCCACTTTATTCCAGGGCATCCGCTGGCCGGGACCGAACATTCCGGCCCCTACTCGGGCTTTGCCACGCTTTTTGACAATCGCTGGTGCATCCTGACCCCCGGCGAGACTGCCGATACCGCCGCCGTGAAACGCTTGCGCGATCTTTGGCGGGGGATGGGGGCCAATGTCGATCTGATGGATGCGGCCCATCATGATCTGGTGCTGGCGGTGGTGTCGCATACACCGCATCTGATTGCCTATACGATGGTGGGTGTCGCCGACCATCTGGGGCAGGTGACGGAAAGCGAAGTCATCAAATATTCCGCCTCGGGTTTTCGCGACTTCACCCGGATTGCCGCGTCGGACCCGACCATGTGGCGCGATGTGTTCCTGACCAACCGCGACGCGACCCTTGATATCCTGGGCCGTTTCACCGAAGAATTGTTCGTGTTGCAACGGGCGATCCGCATGGGCGACGGTCAACAGCTTTTCGACTATTTCACCCGCACCCGTGCCATCCGCCGCGGGATCATCGAGGCGGGTCAGGATACCGCTGCTCCCGACTTCGGCCGCGCGAAGGCCGATCCGTGACGGCGCGGGCGCTCCTCCTCGGGTTGGGCCTTTGCTGGGCCAGCCAGGTGGTGGCAGAGGCTCCGACCCGTTCGCCCGTTCCGCTTTTGCGCCCTGCCGTCCTGTCGCCACCCCCGTCGCCCGCAGTGCCGGTTCTGCAAACGGCAACCCCTTCCAGTCTGGCGCTTCGGACCTCTCCCTTTCCACGCTGGCGACCAACGTCCGCGCCCGCCCCGGAGGCGGTGCAAATGGTCAACGTCATCCAGAGCCCGGCCGGAATGACCGCGCCCCTTTCGTCACTCGTGCCATTGGCCCGCCCTGAACTGACCCCTACCACGGTTTCGGCCGCGCTGCCCGCCACGGGAATCCGCGGGAAGGCGAAGGGCGGATCGGTCTGTGGCGTCGCTGCGATCAAAGGCAAGGAAATTCCGCCCATCCGCGCCAGCACCAAAGGGTGTGGGCTGGCCGAAGGGGTACGCGTGACCTCGGTTTCCGGGGTCACCCTGTCGATTCCGGCGGATATCGACTGTGCAACCGCCAAGGCGCTGAATGGCTGGGTGCTGGATGCACTGATCCCGGCAGTCGGCGATGCCGGGGGCGGTGTCGCGCGGCTGGAAGTCGCGGCCAGTTACGTCTGCCGCCCGCGCAACAACCAGAAGGGCAACCGGATCAGCGAGCATGGCAAGGGCCATGCTGTCGACATATCCGCGATTATTCTGGAAAGCGGCAAGGCGATCAGCGTCCAGCGGGACTGGGGCAGGGGGCAGGCGGGGCGCATCCTGAAGAAGATCCGCGCGGCCGCATGCGGGCCGTTTACCACCGTTCTGGGGCCGGGATCGGACAGGTTCCACCGCGACCATCTGCATCTGGATACCGCGCGCGGTCGCGGGCCCTACTGCCGTTAAGGTCTTTGCCCGCCTCAGAACCGCGGGGACATGGCCAAGGGGATAAAGCCCATCCAGATCATCCCGCCCCGAAATGTCAGGGGCAAAGTTACGGTTGTCGGGTCATCTGGCTTTGTTGCATTCGCCAAAGCCTGTTCGGCAGTCGCCGCCTGTTCGGCGGACAAGACGCCGGAGTCGGACAAAAGGATCAGCAGATCGCGCCAGTTTGTCAGCGCAAGGGAAAGTTGGCCGGTCGGGTTGCCCATTTCATCAATCGCCAGATCCCCGGTGGCCGAGGCTGCAATCTTTCCCCAACCCAGCGACAGGTCCAGCGCCTCGAGCGACAGGATGCGCAGGGGGCCAGCCAGCGCCTTGCGGTCCAGCGCGCGGTCGAAGGTGGCGGTCAGGGTCAGGCGGGCTTCCTGCACGGTCGCAGGCTGGCGACGGGCCGGGTCGATCTGGCCGCGAAACGCGTTGCCGGGGGCCAGGCCCGTCAGCACGATGGCAAGTTCATGCCGACTTGCGTCCGCCCCCACCTGCCGCGATGCCACGATCAACTTTTCCGCCAAAACCTGCCAGCCAAGGTCGGACGTCAGCACCAGCCCGTGCCCCTCGACCTCCGAATGATCAAGCGGAAGGTCAAGACCTGGCACCAATGTCACGCTGGCGCGCAGGTCATCGCTTTGCAAGTCAAGCTGCTCGCCATCCAGGTGGACTGTCTGGTCTTGCGGCCAGACGGCGATCAGATTGTGGGGCCGGTAGGACAGTGCAAGAAACTGGATGAACGGCGCCTGCCAAGTCATTCTGCCATCGGCGCTTTCCAGTTTCGGCGTATCGATCGTCAGATCGAAGCGCGAGGGGAAACCCTTCAGCGCGATTGCACCATAGTCGGCCCGACCTTCGGCCTTCAACCCGCTCAACGCCTCGGTCGCACCGTTCAGAACCGCGCGGGACCCCACGACCCAGTAGCCCGCATAAAGCGTCGCCAGCAGCCCTGTTATCCAGAACAATGCGCGCATCGCGAACCCTTTCCTTCGTCCTTGTTCCGAGGTTTATAGGAAGCGCGAAAGGAAAGGGCCAGATGAACGACGATATCTCTCTCTGGGTCTTCGGGTACGGGTCGCTGATGTGGGATCCGGGGTTTGAGTTTGTGGAGCGGCAGGTGTCGCGGCTGCACGGCTGGCATCGCTCCTTTTGCATGAAATCTATCCATTATCGCGGCACGCCCGAGGATCCGGGTCTTGTGCTTGCTCTGGACGCGGCCGCGGGCGCGGTCTGCGACGGCGTGGCCTTCGGGGTGGCGCGGCGGGCCGAGCAGGCGACGCTCGCCTATCTGCATGAGCGTGAGCTGATTTCGGACGCTTATCTTGAGGAGCGTCTGCCCATCCGTCTTTCGGACGGCCGCGACCTGACCGCCGTGACCTATGTGATCGACCACGCCCACCCGCAATATTGCGCGGGCCTTGATCTGGAAAGCCAAGCCCGGATCATCGCGCGCTGCCGGGGCCAGAACGGCAGCAATGCCGATTACCTGTGGAACACCACCGCTCATCTGGGTGTGCTGGGTCTGTCCGACCCCGATCTTGATTGGCTCTCGGACCGGGTGCGCGCGCTGAAGGCAGCGGCTTAAGCGCTAATATCCCCGTTCCCGGCTTGGCAGATCGCCGCCCTGTCCCTATTCTGCCGCCAGAGCAGACAGGGGTGACGATCCAAATGGACAGGCCCGCGCGCCAGATGGCGCCTTACTTTTCACAGCCCGTGCAGCAGATCACGATCATGCTGCTGATCACCCTCGCGGTGGGTGTTGGCGGCTATTTCGTCTTTGGCAAGGTCTGGCCGGTGATTTTGGATAATCCCTGGCTGAACGGGTTGATCTTTGCCGTCTTCGGTTTGGGGATCGTGACCTGTTTTTGGCAGGTGGCGCAGCTTGTGATTTCGGTCCGCTGGATCGAGGGCTTCGCACATGCGCAGGCGGGGCACGAGCTCCTCGCGCCGCCGCGCCTGCTGGCACCGCTTGCGGCACTTCTGCGCTCGCGCGGCGGGGGCGCGCGGGGGGCGCATATTTCCTCCACCTCTGCCCGGTCGATCCTCGATTCCGTTTCCGCCCGGATCGAAGAGGCGCGGGATATCACCCGATACCTGACCAACCTTCTGATTTTCCTGGGACTTCTGGGCACGCTTTATGGTCTTTCTATCACCGTGCCGGCGGTGGTCGATACGATCCGCGCGCTGGCGCCGAAAGATGGCGAAACCAGTGCCGAGGTTTTCACCAAACTGATGACGGGCCTCGAATCACAATTGGGCGGCATGGGCACCGCCTTTTCCTCCTCGCTTCTGGGGTTGGCCGGGTCGCTGGTGGTGGGCTTGCTGGAGCTTTTCGCCGGACATGGCCAGAACCGCTTTTATGGTGAGCTGGAAGAATGGCTTTCCGGCTTCACCCGTCTGTCGATCGCGGGGGGGGATGGTGACGGATCGCAAGCGGTGATTGCCGCCCTTGCCCAGCATCTTGAAGAACAGGCCGAGTTTTTCGCGGAGTTCCACGAACAGGCTGCCACCGATCGCGCGCGCGCCGATCAGGGGCTGGCGGCGGTTGCGGCGGCTGTAAACGCCCTGTCGGAGCGGCTGGAAAGCGGCATGGGCGCCACCGGCGATACATTCGCGCGCCTGGCCGACGGGCAGGACCGGATTGCGACGCTTCTGGCCGCGCAAGCCGATACATCGGGGGGATCGCCCGATGCCGAAAGCCGCATGCGGCTGCGGTCCATCGACACTCAGATGTTGCGGCTGCTGGAGGAAGTGGCCGCCGGTCGGCAAGAGGCGCTCGGCGATCTGCGCGCCGATCTGGCGCAACTGACCCGCGCAGTGCGGACGATTGCCGGGCGGACGGATCCGCCAACCGGGCGCGGCTGACATGGCAGGTCTCGGGCGCGGGCGGCAAGGGCAGGCAGCGGCAATCTGGCCGGGGTTCCTCGACCTGATGACATCGCTTGTCATGGTTTTGATGTTCGTCCTGACCGTCTTCATGATTGTCCAGTTCGCGCTCAGGGAAACCATCAACGTTCAGGATGATGAGCTGGCCGATCTGAACCTGCAGCTCTCGGGTCTGGCCGACAGCCTTGGGCTGGAGCGGGCAAAGACCGCAGAACTGGAAGCAGAGGTTGGCAACCTGACCGCAACGCTCACCGCCGCCGAAGGCAAGATCACCGCGTTCGAGGGCCAAGTGGCTGCCCTTCTGTCCGAAGCCGCGGCGGCGAAGGACCAGATCAGCCAGCAGGAGGAAGCCGCCCGGCTGGCCGAAGCCAAACGCGCCGCGCTGGAGGCTCTGGTGGCCGATCTGAAAGCCGAAGGGCAGGCGACCGCCGAAAAACTCTCCGCCGCCGAGGCCGCCCGCCTGACCGAAGCCGCCGCCGCCGCCGCCTTGCGCGAACGTCTGAAGGGCGCGCAGGATGAACTCTCGGCCATGACACTGGCCCTTGAGGCGCAGCGCCAGAAGGCCGAAGAAACCCTGACCCTTCTGGCCGCGGCTGAGGCCGCGAAGCAGAAGCTGTCCGTCGATCAGGCCACGCAACTGAGCGAGGCCGACAAGCAAAAGGCGCTTCTCGCGCTCGCACAATCCGAACTCGCGGCGGAAAAATCGGCCTCCGCCGATGCCGCGCGCAAGCTCGCACTCCTGAATGAACAGGTGGCGGCCTTGCGCGGCCAGCTTGGTTCCTTGCAGGAACTTCTGGATGCCTCCGCCGCGAAAGACGCCGAAGACGAGGTCCAGATAGAGGCATTGGGGAGCCAGTTGAATTCGGCGCTGGCGCGGGTTGCGGCCGAAGAAAAGCGCAGGGCCGAACTGGAAGCGGCGGAAAAGGAACGCCTTGCGGCCGAGGCGCAGGCGGCCAAGGACGAGGCGAAGGAACTGGCGAAATATCGTTCGGAATTCTTTGGGCGGCTCTCGGAACTTCTGGCCGGCCGCGAAGGGGTGCGGGTCGTGGGCGACCGGTTCGTCTTTTCGTCCGAAGTGTTGTTCCAGCCGGGTTCAGCCGACCTTGCCCCCGAAGGGCAAAGCCAGATTGCCGGGGTGGTTGCCACCCTCACCGAAGTCGCCGCAGCGATCCCGCCCGAGATCGACTGGATCATCCGCGTTGATGGTCATACCGACAATGTGCCGCTGTCTGGGCAGGGCGCATTTGCCGACAACTGGGAACTGAGCCAGGCCCGCGCCCTGTCGGTGGTGCGCTACATGCAGACCGAGCTCGGCTTCCCGCCCGAACGGCTGGCCGCGACCGGGTTCGGTGAATATCGTCCGGTCGCCGAGGATGACAGCCCTGAGGCGCGCGCCCAGAACCGCCGGATCGAGCTGAAGCTGACTGAGCGTTGAAGGGGGCGCTGCCCCCGGCCACGCGTTGCGTGGCCTCCCCCGGGATACTTGAGCCAGAATGAAGGGGCAGAAGCCCACCGGCGCCAGCCGGGTTTTAAAAGGAGACGCGCCCTTTTAGGCGCGTTCCTTTTGCGGGGCGATGGGGGCCTTGATGGCCCCCGAGGCCCGGGCTGGTCAGTCCGCCGTCAGCAAGGGCGGCTTTGATCCCGACAGGCGCGGCTTTTCAGGCTCCATCACCTGAAGCTCGATGGCGCCATCCTTGACCATCACCCGCACCAGCCCGCCTTTGGTCAGCTTGCCGAACAGCAATTCTTCGGCCAGCGGCTTCTTGATATGCTCTTGGATGACCCGGCCCAGTGGCCGCGCACCCATCCGGTCATCATACCCTTTTTCCGCCAGCCAGTTTGACGCTTCCGGCGTCAGTTCGATATGGACATTGCGGTCCATGAGCTGTGCTTCAAGCTGCAAGATGAACTTGTCGACGACCTGAATGATCACCTCGCGCGGCAAGGACGCGAAGGAGATCACCGCATCCAGACGGTTGCGGAATTCCGGCGTGAAGGTCCGCTCTATCGCCGCCGTATCTTCGCCCTCGCGCCGGTCGCGGCCGAAACCGATAGCGGATTTGGCCATCTCGGAGGCGCCCGCGTTCGAGGTCATGATCAAGATGACATTGCGGAAATCCACTGTCCGCCCGTTGTGGTCGGTCAGCTTGCCGTGATCCATCACCTGCAGAAGGATGTTGTAGACATCCGGATGGGCCTTTTCCATTTCATCCAGAAGCAGAACGCAATGGGGATGCTGGTCGACCCCGTCGGTCAGCATGCCGCCCTGATCAAAGCCCACATAGCCGGGGGGGGCGCCGATCAGCCGCGATACCGCATGCTTTTCCATATATTCCGACATGTCAAAGCGCAGAAGCTCCACCCCCAGGCTGTCGGCCAGTTGCTTGGCAACTTCGGTCTTGCCGACGCCCGTCGGCCCGGCAAAGAGATAGTTGCCGATGGGCTTTTCGGGTTCGCGCAGACCGGCACGTGCCAGCTTGATGGCCGATGACAGCGCCTCGATCGCCTTGTCCTGACCAAAGACCACGCGCTTGAGCGTCTTTTCCAGATCGCGCAGCACCTCGGCATCGTCCTTAGACACATTGCGCGGGGGGATCCGGGCAATCTTGGCCACCACCGCCTCGATCTCTTTCGGGCCGATGGTCTTGCGGCGCTTCGATTCCGAGACCAGATGCTGGGCGGCGCCCGCCTCGTCAATCACGTCGATGGCCTTGTCGGGCAGCTTGCGGTCGTGGATGTAGCGCGCCGAAAGTTCGACCGCCGACTTGATCGCATCCTTGGTGTAATGCAGGTCATGGTGCTTTTCGAAATAGGGCTTCAGCCCCATCAGGATCTTCACGCTGTCGTCGACCGTGGGTTCGTTCACGTCGATCTTCTGGAACCGGCGGCTGAGTGCGCGGTCCTTCTCGAAATGCTGGCGGAATTCCTTGTAGGTGGTCGATCCCATGCAGCGCAGCTTGCCGCCTTGCAACGCGGGTTTCAGCAGGTTTGACGCATCCATCGCCCCGCCCGAGGTTGCGCCCGCGCCGATCACAGTATGGATCTCGTCGATGAAGAGAATCGCGTCGGGATGATCCTCCAGCTCCTTCACCACGGCCTTCAACCGCTCTTCGAAATCGCCGCGATAGCGGGTGCCGGCCAGAAGCGCGCCCATGTCGAGCGAGAAGATGGTGGATTTCGCCAGAATGTCCGGCGTCTCGCCACGGGTGATCTTGAGCGCCAGCCCTTCGGCGATGGCGGTTTTGCCGACGCCCGGATCGCCCACCAGCAGGGGGTTGTTCTTGCGGCGGCGGCAGAGCACCTGGATACAGCGCTCAACCTCCGCATCGCGGCCGATCAGCGGGTCGACATCGCCCTTCCTCGACTTGACGTTCAGGTCGACGCAATACTTGCCAAGCGCGCTTTCCTTTGCTTCAGCCTCTGGCTGCGAGCTCTGGTGATCCTCGTCGCGGTCGGTCGCGCCCGATATGGGCCGGCTTTCCCCGAAGGACGGATCCTTGGCGACGCCGTGGGCAATGAAATTCACTGCGTCATAGCGCGTCATGTCCTGTTCTTGCAGGAAATAGGCGGCGTTCGATTCCCGTTCGGCGAAGATCGCCACCAGAACGTTGGCGCCGGTCACTTCGGTCCGGCCGGACGATTGCACATGGATCGCGGCGCGCTGGATCACGCGCTGGAAAGCTGCGGTTGGCACGGCTTCTGACCCTTCGACATCGGTCACAAGAGTCGACAGATCGTCGTCGATGAAGTCTTGAAGCGTCTTGCGCAGATCATCGAGGTTGACCGAGCAGGCGCGCATGACCCGCGCGGCTTCCGGCTCGTCGATCAGCGCCAGAAGAAGATGTTCCAGTGTCGCCAGTTCGTGACGGCGCGCATTGGCGAGCGCGAGCGCCGCGTGGATTGCCTGTTCAAGCGTGTTCGAAAATGACGGCACTTGCGTGCTCCTTTCTTCCGGGTGGGGCGCGGACACCTGGCCCGGAACCACCTTGGCCTCATACCTTTAAAGTTCGGTGGAATTCCGGCAGCTTCAAGGGGAAAGTAGTATATTTTGCATGCGAGGGGTCCTCGACCTGCAAAATGTGATCGTTTCGTGACGAATTCGCCTTAAAGAACCTCGGTTGTCGCCGTGGTGGAATGACCGTGCGAGGCTCAGAACCGGTCCTTCATCGCCCGTAGCGCCGCGAAGACCTGTTCGGCGGGGGCGTCGGACAGTCCGGTGGCGCGCTGAAGGGCCGGTTCGGCCGCCCGCAGGAACGGGTTCGTGGCCAGCTCTTCAGCCAAAGTCACCGGCACGCTCGGGATCTGGGCTTCACGCAGCTTGGCAACCTTTTCAGCGCGGTCCAGCAGTGCGGGGTTCTGGGGATCGACCGACAGGGCAAAGCGCAAGTTCGACTGGGTATATTCGTGCCCGGAATAGACCAAAGTGTCCGGTGGCAGGGCCGCGAGTTTCGACAGGCTGTGCCACATCTGGGCGGGCGTTCCTTCGAAAAGCCGTCCGCAGCCGCAAGCCATAAGGCTGTCGGCGGTGAATAGGGCCCGGCTGGCAGGGAAGTGAAAGGCAATATGCCCCAATGTATGGCCCGGCACCGCAATCACATGGCCTTCGTCCATGCCTATGCGAAGGCTGTCGCCTTCCACGAGTGCCTCGTCGAGCGGCGGCAGCCTGTGGTGATCCGCAGTTGCACCGAAGACCCGCGCGCCAGTTGCGGCCGCCAGGGCCTCTACTCCGGCGATATGGTCGCCGTGGTGGTGCGTGATCAGGATATGGCTGGCCCGCCACCCGCGGGCGCGCAAGGCATTCAGGACCGGCAAGACTTCCGGCACGTCGATGACGGCGGTCGTCTCCGTCGCGTCATCATGGGCCAGATAGGCATAATTGTCGGTCAGGCAGGGAACTGTGACGATTTCCAGAGGCATGGCTTTCGGTGATCAAACCCTTAGTCTACGGTGCAACTGTGGCCGACCGGCGAGACCTGCGCAATGCATCTTGATGTCCATGACCTGCGGAATTTCTATTACCGCACCCAGTTGGGCCGCGTCGCGCAAAAGGCGATCCGCGACCGGGTGGTGGAACTTTGGCCGGAAACGAAAGCCCAGACCGTCGCGGGGTACGGATTCGCTGTGCCGCTTTTGCGTCCCTATCTGGATCAGGCGCGCCGGGTGATCGGCCTGATGCCCGGGCCACAGGGCGTGATGCCCTGGCCCGCTGGACTGCCAAATGTTTCGGTCCTGTGCGAGGAAACGCAATGGCCCTTGGAAACCGGGATGGTCGACAGACTGGCCGTCCTGCACGGACTGGAGACTTCGGACCAGCCGGGCGCGCTTTTGGAGGAATGCTGGCGCGTGCTGGGGCCGGGGGGGCGCGCCCTGTTCATCGTGCCGAACCGGACCGGGCTTTGGGCGCGCGCCGATGCAACGCCCTTCGGTTACGGGCGGCCCTATTCGATGCGTCAGCTTGACCAATTGCTCAGGCAACATAGTTTCACCACCGAACGTTACCAGACCGCGCTGTTTGCGCCGCCGTCCGATCGACGCTTCTGGCTGCGCACCGCGCATGTCTGGGAAAAGACGGGCCGCAAGGTGGGGCGCTTCCTGTCGGGCGGCGTGCTGATGATCGAAGTGTCAAAACAGATCCACGCCCCCCAAAGACCGGGACTGCGCGCCGTGGTGAAAAAGCCGCTGAGGGTGCTTGAAGCCTTGCCGAAACCAGCGGCAGAACCGGTCTGATCGGACAGGCGGAAGTGCGGTGATTCTGCGCAAATGGGCGACTTTTCGGCCCGCTGGACTGGGCAGAATTGTCACAGGCAGGGTCGGTGGTGCTAAGGCGCTGAAATGGCTTGCCCGATTGATCAAAAACTTGTGCCCAAGGCGGTTGCGAGGGTTAGTTCGCTCTGCTACAGGACAGCGGAATTAACGTGTGCGGCCATGGGTTGCGCACACTGGGGAAGTTCTGGCCAGCGCTTCAGCAAGCCGGAACACAGCTATCGGAAGGGTGGACGTGTCCGAAACAGCTTCGACAGCTACCGGGATCGCTGGGCGTTATGCGCTTGCAGTCTTCGATCTCGTGAAAGAGGCCAACGGCGTGAAGACGCTGGAGGCGGATGTGGCAGCTTTGGAAGGCGCGCTTGCAGAAAGCGCTGACTTCCGGGCGCTGATTTCTTCGCCGGTCTATTCGCGCGAAGAACAAAGTGCCGCGATCGCCGCCTTGGCCGCGAAAATGAAACTTTCGGGCACTCTGGCCAATACGCTGGGCCTGATGGCGTCCAATCGCCGCCTGTTCGTGCTGCCGCAGCTTCTGACGGGCCTCAAGGCGATGATTGCCGAAGAAAAGGGCGAAGTGACCGCCGATGTCACCGCTGCCGCCGACCTGACCAAGGTGCAGGCGACGAAACTGGCCGCGACGCTGAAGAAGTCGGTCGGCAAGGACGTGAAACTGAACATTGCCGTCGATGAGAGCCTTATCGGTGGTCTTATTGTCAAAGTGGGTTCAAAGATGATCGACACGTCGATCCGCTCGAAGCTCGCATCCCTTCAGAATGTCATGAAAGAGGTCGGATAATGGGTATCCAGGCAGCCGAGATTTCTGCAATCCTCAAGGAGCAGATCAAGAACTTCGGTCAGGAAGCGGAAGTGGCCGAAGTCGGCCGCGTTCTGTCAGTCGGCGACGGGATTGCCCGCGTTCACGGTCTGGACAATGTCCAGGCCGGTGAAATGGTCGAATTCCCCGGTGGTATCCGTGGGATGGCGCTGAACCTCGAAGTTGACAACGTCGGTATCGTTATCTTCGGTGACGACCGCGCCATCAAGGAAGGCGATGTCGTCAAGCGCACCAAGTCCATCGTGGACGTGCCGGTTGGCGACGAGCTTTTGGGCCGCGTCGTGGATGGCCTTGGCAACCCGATCGACGGCAAAGGTCCGATCAACACCAAGAAGCGCGCCGTGGCCGACGTGAAGGCCCCCGGCATCATCCCGCGCAAATCGGTGCACGAGCCGATGGCGACCGGTCTGAAGTCGGTGGACGCTATGATCCCGGTTGGTCGTGGCCAGCGCGAACTGATCATCGGCGACCGCCAGACCGGCAAGACCGCGATTGCACTCGACACGATCCTGAACCAGCAGTCCTACAATGCGGCTGCGGGCGACGACGAAAGTAAGAAGCTTTACTGCGTCTATGTCGCCATCGGGCAGAAGCGTTCGACCGTGGCGCAGCTGGTGAAGAAGCTCGAAGAAACCGGCGCGATCAAATACACGATCGTCGTGGCCGCCACCGCGTCGGACCCGGCGCCGATGCAGTTCCTGGCGCCCTATTCGGCGACCGCGATTGCCGAATATTTCCGCGACAACGGCCGTCATGCACTGATCGTCTATGATGACCTGTCCAAACAGGCCGTTGCCTACCGCCAGATGTCGCTTCTGCTGCGCCGTCCGCCGGGGCGTGAAGCCTATCCGGGCGACGTGTTCTATCTGCACTCGCGTCTGCTGGAGCGTTCGGCAAAACTCGGCGACGCATCGGGCAATGGCTCGCTGACCGCGCTCCCGATCATCGAAACCCAGGGCGGCGACGTGTCGGCCTTTATCCCGACGAACGTGATCTCGATCACCGACGGGCAGATCTTCCTGGAAACCGAACTCTTCTACCAGGGCATCCGCCCGGCCGTGAACACCGGCCTGTCGGTGTCGCGTGTGGGTTCCAGCGCTCAGACCAATGCGATGAAGTCGGTCGCAGGCCCGGTGAAACTGGAACTGGCGCAGTATCGCGAAATGGCGGCCTTCGCCCAGTTCGGTTCCGATCTTGACGCCGCGACCCAGCGCCTGCTGAACCGTGGTGCGCGCCTGACCGAGCTGATGAAACAGCCGCAGTATGCGCCGCTGACCAACGCGGAAATCGTCTGCGTCATCTTCGCGGGCACCAAAGGGTATCTCGACAGCATTGGCGTCAAGGACGTCAGCCGCTACGAGGCGGGCCTCCTGAAGCATCTGCGCACCAACTGCAAGGATCTTCTGGACTGGATCACCAAGACCGACCCGAAGATCAAGGGTGAGGCCGAGGACAAGATCCGCGCCGCGCTGGATACCTTCGCCAAGACCTTCGCGTAAGCGCGGGGGAAGGGGACAGGGATATGCCCAGCCTTAAGGACCTGAAAAACCGGATCGCCAGCGTCAAGTCGACGCGGAAGATCACGAAGGCCATGCAGATGGTTTCGGCGGCCAAGCTCCGCCGGGCCCAGGATGCCGCCGAAGCCGCGCGCCCCTATGCCGCGCGGATGAATGCGGTCATGTCCGGCCTTGCCGCCGGGATGACCGGGTCGGCCAATGCGCCGCGTCTTCTGTCCGGCACGGGCAGTGACAAGGTGCAGCTTCTGGTGGTGATGACCGCCGAACGCGGCCTGTGCGGAGGTTTCAACTCCACCATCGTGCGGCTGGCCCGCGCGAAGGCGAACGAACTTCTGGCGCAGGGCAAGACGGTCAAGATCCTGACCGTCGGCAAGAAGGGCCGTGAACAGCTCAAGCGTGACCTATCGGCGCATTTCGTCGGTCATGTCGATCTGTCTGAAGTCAAGAAGATGGGCTACGACGTGGCGCAATCCATCGCCCGCGATGTCCTTTCGCGGTTCGATGGCGGCGAATTCGACGTGGCGACCCTGTTCTTCAACCGCTTCCAGTCGGTGATCAGCCAGATACCGACCGCGCAACAGGTGATCCCCGCCAAGTTCGAAGCCGAAGGCGGCGCATCGTCGCTTTACGACTATGAACCGAGCGAGGAAGCCATCCTGGCCGATCTTCTGCCGCGCAGCGTGGCCACGCAGGTCTTCACGGCGCTGCTGGAGAACGGAGCCTCCGAACAGGGCGCGCGGATGAGCGCGATGGACAATGCCACCCGTAACGCGGGCGACATGATCAACCGTCTGACCATCCAGTTCAACCGTTCGCGCCAGGCCGCGATCACCAAAGAGCTTATCGAAATCATCTCGGGCGCCGAGGCGCTCTGACGTAACCGGAGAAACCAAATGGCTAAAGCGAAAGCAGCAGCAGCGACGGGTGCGACGGGCCGGGTGACGCAGGTCATCGGCGCCGTTGTGGACGTCCAGTTCGACAATGCACTGCCGGCGATTCTGAACGCGCTGGAAACCACCAACAACGGCAAGCGCCTGGTTCTGGAAGTGGCCCAGCACCTGGGCGAAAACACCGTCCGTACCGTCGCGATGGACGCGACCGAAGGTCTGGTGCGCGGCGCCGCCGTGAGCGACCTTGGCGCGCCCATCCAGGTGCCGGTCGGCAACGCGACGCTTGGCCGTATCCTGAACGTCATCGGTGAGCCGGTGGACGAAAAGGGCCCGGTCAAGGCCAAGGAATATCGCGCCATCCACCAGCCGGCCCCGGCCTTCTCGGAACAGTCGACCTCGTCGGAAATTCTGGTGACCGGCATCAAGGTCATCGACCTTCTGGCGCCTTACTCCAAGGGTGGCAAGATCGGCCTCTTCGGCGGCGCCGGTGTGGGCAAGACGGTTCTGATTATGGAACTGATCAACAACATCGCCAAGGTGCACTCGGGCTTCTCGGTTTTCGCCGGTGTGGGCGAACGGACCCGTGAAGGCAACGACCTTTACCACGAGATGATCGAATCCGGCGTTATCGTGCTGGACGATCTGGAGAAATCCAAAGTGGCCCTTGTCTATGGCCAGATGAACGAACCGCCGGGCGCGCGTATGCGCGTGGCGCTGTCGGGCCTGACGCTGGCCGAACAGTTCCGCGACCAGTCGGGTACGGACGTTCTGTTCTTCGTCGACAACATCTTCCGCTTCACCCAAGCGGGTTCGGAAGTGTCGGCGCTGCTGGGTCGTATCCCTTCGGCCGTGGGCTACCAGCCGACGCTCGCCACCGACATGGGCGCGATGCAGGAACGCATCACCTCGACCAAGGCGGGTTCGATCACCTCGGTTCAGGCCATCTACGTTCCGGCCGACGACTTGACCGACCCGGCGCCGGCGACCTCGTTTGCGCACCTCGACGCCACCACGGTTCTGTCGCGCGCCATTTCGGAACTGGGTATCTACCCGGCCGTTGACCCGCTCGACTCGACCAGCCGGATTCTCGACCCGTCGGTCGTGGGCGAGGAGCATTACAACACCGCCCGTGCGGTGCAGGGGATCTTGCAGCGCTACAAGTCGCTTCAGGACATCATCGCCATCCTTGGCATGGACGAACTCTCCGAAGAGGACAAGCTGACCGTGGCCCGCGCCCGGAAAATCCAGCGTTTCCTCTCGCAGCCCTTCGACGTGGCCAAGGTATTTACCGGCTCGGACGGGGTTCAGGTGCCGCTGGAAAAAACCATCGCTTCGTTCAAGGCCGTGGTTGCGGGCGAGTATGACCATCTGCCGGAAGCCGCCTTCTACATGGTCGGCGACATCGAGGAAGTGAAAGCCAAAGCCCAGCGTCTGGCTGCGGAAGCGGCGTAAGGGGGCAACATGGCCGACACGATGCAGTTCGACCTGGTGACGCCGGAACGGAAGCTTGCTTCCGGCCCGGTGCGCGAGGTCCGCATTCCGGGCGCTGACGGCGATATGACGGCAATGCCCGATCATGCGCCGACGATCACGACGCTGCGTCCCGGTGTGCTGACCGTGGTGGGTGTGGACGGAACGCAATCCTACGCTGTGACCGGCGGGTTTGCCGAAGTGACGGCGCAAGGCGTGACCGTTCTGGCTGAACGTGCCCTTCCAGCGGCGGAATTGACCCAGGCGGTCCATGCCGAGTTGCTGGAAGGTGCCCGCATCGCCCATGCGGGTGCGCATCCCGATGTGATGGATGCCGCCGCCAAGCTGTTGGCGGACATGGAAGCCCTTGGCACGCACATGAGCTTGGGCGGAAACTGACAACCCGCACCGTCTGTCGCAAAAAGCCCCGGCAGGTGACCGGGGCTTTTTTATTTTTCTGCCACAAGTTAGTGTTCTGCAAGATGTTTTTGGGGCGCAATTGGCCATGCAGCGATTTGCTTCGCATCTGTTGGGGGTGGATCAGGGATCCTTGGTCCTCTTCTCCGACTTCAAGGACGGGGGCGCGATGTGGACCGGGGAAGGCCCGCGCGAACTGCGCCGCGTGGTGGAGTTTGACGAGCCGTTCCTGTCAGACCCGGTCGTTCAGGTCAGCCTGTCGATGTGGGACATGGACCAGAAAACCAATCAGCGGGCCGATATCGCCGCCGAAATGGTCAACCGCGAAGGGTTCGTGATCGTCTTTCGCACCTGGGGCGATACACGGGTGGCGCGGGTGCGCGCCGACTGGCTCGCCTTGGGCGAGGTGCGTGGCGAGGATGACTGGGACGTGACCTGATGCGGCCTTAGCGTGCCTTGGGTTTGTCCTTGGAGCCGCCTTTGACCTTCGGCTTTTTCGCCGCCCATCCCGCGCGCGGCGCATCGCCCTTGGTTGGGGCGGGCTTGCCATATTTGGCCTTCTTGGGCCCTGGCTTGAAGGGTTTGCCGGATTTCTGGCCCTGATCATCGGACGGTGCGGTGCGTAACCCATGCGCAGCGGCGACATCGGCGGGCAGATGATCGGCCGGGCGCGGGTCCGCTTTGGCCACGTGGGACGAGGGGCCCTTGCGGTGCGGTTTCGGGGTGCCGCGCGGTGCCGCGGGGGCCGGGCCAGCGTCTTCCGCCGGGCGGGTGCCAAAGGGGGCACTGGCCAGCGACTGAAGCTGAATGCCTCCCTCCAGCTCGCGCTTTGCCCCAAGCGCTTTCAGAAGGCCCTTCGCGGCCACCTCGGCCACTTCGACAAAGGTCTCGGTTTCCTGAATGCGGATCGCGCCGACATCTGACCGGCCAAGGTTTCCGGCCCGGCACAGCATCGGCAACACCCAGCGCGCCTCGGCCCGGTCGCGCCGACCGATCGACAGCGAAAACCAGCGGCTTGGTCCAAAGGCCTGCATGTCGCGCGGCGCCGCAGCCCCCCCGGACAGTTCCTCCGGCGCGGAGCGGGCACCAAGGTAAAGCCGCAGATAGGCGGCCGCGATGCGTTTTGGCCCATGGAACGCCAGAAGCCGCCCGGCGATCTCCGCCTCGCGCTCCGTCGGCTCCTCGTTCCAGACCGGGTCGGCCATCAGCCGCTCCTCGTCGCGCGCCCGCACTGCATCGGCAGAGGGCGCATCGACCCAATCGGCGCTGACCTTGGCGAAACGCAGCAGGTTTTCGGCCTTCTTGCGGCCATTGCGGCTGACGATCAGGATCGAGGTGCCCTTGCGGCCCGCGCGCCCGGTGCGCCCCGACCGGTGCAAAAGCGTCTCGCCGTTGGTCGGCAGATCGGCATGGATCACCAGTTCCAGATTGGGCAGGTCGATGCCGCGTGCGGCCACGTCGGTGGCCACGCAAACCCGTGCCCGTCCGTCGCGCATCGCCTGAAGCGCATGGCTGCGTTCCTGCTGGCTCAACTCGCCCGAAAGCGCCACCACCTGAAAGGCCCGGTTCGACAGACGCGTGGTCAGCCGTTGCACCGCCGCGCGCGTGTTGCAAAAGACGATGCAATTCTGCGCCTCGTGAAAGCGCAGCACGTTGACGATGGCGTTTTCGGCGTCCGCAGGCGCCACGACCATCGCCTGATAGCTGATGTCGGCATGCTGGCCCCCCGCCGCCGCGACCGAAATCCGCTTGGCGTCGCGCTGATAATCCTGCGCGAGCTTTTCAATGGCCTTCGGCACGGTGGCCGAAAACATCAATGTCCGGCGGCTTTCGGGGGCCGAGCCGAGGATGAACTCCAGATCCTCACGGAAGCCCAGATCGAGCATCTCGTCGGCCTCGTCCAGCACCGCAGCCCTGACCGAGGTCAGATCAAGCGAGCCGCGCAGGATATGATCCTTCAACCGCCCCGGCGTGCCGACCACGATATGCGCGCCACGATCAAGCGCCCGGCGTTCGTCGCGCACATCCATGCCGCCGACGCACGACGCGATCAGCGTGCCCGCCGGCGCATAAAGCCAGGACAGTTCGCGCTTGACCTGCAAGGCCAGTTCACGCGTGGGCGCGATCACCAGCGCCAGCGGGCTTCCGGCAGGCCCGAAATTATCGTCGTCGCCCAGCAGCGTGCGCGCGATGGCAAGCCCGAAGCCCACCGTCTTGCCTGATCCGGTCTGGGCCGAAACCAGCAGGTCCGCCTCGGCCAGTGCCGCGTCTGAGACGGCCGCTTGAACCGGCGTCAGCGTGTCATAACCCTTGGCGCTGAGCGCTTGGGCAAGGGTGGCGGGAAGGGCAGGCAGGGACATCGGACATACTTTCAGCGAAAGGCGATGCCCTACGCGTTTTTCATTCCAAAGTATAGGGCAAATGCCCCTTCATTCTGGCCCAAATATCCCCGGGGGTTCGAGGGTGAAACCCCCGCACTGCACCCGCCAGATCAGCCGCGCGAATACATGCCTTCATAGATGGGCGTCAGCGTATCGACCTCAAAAAGCGACGACACCGAAGTGCCGTTCCAGATATTGAGGATGGCTTGGGCAAAAATCGGTGCGGTTGGCACGATGCGGATATTCTTGGCCTTCTTCACCGCCTCAGTGGGCTCGATCGAATCCGTGATCACCAGCGACTTCATCACCGATTTCTCCACGCGCTCGACCGCGGGACCGGAGAGGACGCCATGAGTGATATAGGCATGGACCTCGGTCGCGCCTGCCTCCATCAGCGTTTCGGCCGCCTTGCACAGGGTTCCGGCGGTGTCGCAGATATCGTCAACGATGATGCACTTGCGGCCCTTCACATCACCGATCACCGTCATGCCCGCCACTTCGCCCGCCTTTTCGCGACGTTTGTCGACGATGGCGAGCGGCGCATTGATCCGCTTGGCGATCTCGCGCGCACGGGCCACGCCACCCACGTCGGGCGACACGACCATCAGCTCGTCAAGCTTGCCCTTGAAGTGATGTTCGATATCGAGCGCAAAGACCGGCGAGGCATAGAGGTTGTCCACCGGAATATCGAAGAACCCCTGGATCTGCGCCGCGTGCAGGTCGAGCGTCAGCACGCGGTCGACGCCCGCCTGAGTGATAAGGTTCGCCACCAGCTTCGCGGAAATCGGCGTGCGCGCCTTGGCGCGGCGGTCCTGGCGGGCATAGCCGAAATAGGGGATGACCGCCGTGATGCGGCTTGCCGACGACCGGCGCAGCGCGTCGGTCATGATCAGAAGTTCCATCAGATTGTCGTTTGCGGGGTTCGAGGTCGACTGGATGATATACATGTCCTCGCCGCGGACATTCTCGAACACCTCGACGAAGATCTCCTGATCGTTGAACCGTTCGACCCGCGCATCGACCAGCCCGACATTCATGCCCCGGTGCATCGACATGCGTCGGGCGATTGCGGTGGCCAAAGGCCGGTTGGCATTGCCGGAGATAAGCTTCGGTTCGGTCATGGCAGGCATTTCTGGTCCTATGTCACAAAGCCACGCGGCCAGCGCGGGCGGATGCATCGGTGGGTTCTTGGTCGGATTCGGGACGTTGCACAGGCTCTATCACCCGGATAGGGTTCCCGCAAATCTTCGGGTGCGGTTCGCGCGCCCCAAATGCTGCGACGGGGCGCGATCCATGGCGAAAGACACGAATGGCGGGGTGGGTATCCATACCCAGACCTTTGGGGCAGGAGACCGGCGCGGGCTGGCGCTGCATTGTTCGCTGGCGCATGCCGGTGCCTGGAAGACGATGGCCGGCGCTCTGGAAGAGCCGTTGGCACTGACGGTTTTCGATCTTCCGGGGCATGGCAAGTCGGCCGATTGGGACGGCACCGGGGACTACACCGCCCTTTGCGCCGATATCGCCGCCGCCCTGATCGAAGAAGATGAAGGGCAGGTCGATCTGATCGGCCATTCGGGTGGCGCGGTCGCGGCCCTGCAACTGGCGCTCGACATGCCCGAGAGGGTGCGCACCCTGACCCTGATCGAGCCGGTACTCTTTGCCGCCGCGCGGGGTACAGCGGCCTGGGACCAGCACATGCGGGCGATGGCGCCCTACATGGCCGCGCTGGAGGCAGGCGACCGTGCGCTTGCGGCCGAAAGCTTCACGGCGGTCTGGGGCACCGGCAGGCCATGGGCGGACCTGGACGAGACCGCGCGCCAATATCTTGCCGACCGTATCCATCTGATCGAGGCGGGTATGCCCGCGCTGGCCGAAGACAATGCCGGTGTGCTGGCGGAGGGGCGGCTGGAAACGCTCGACCTGCCGGTGATGATCGTGATCGGCACCGAAAGCCCCCCGGTCATCGCCGAGATCGCCGAAGCGATTGCCGCGCGTCTGCCCGATGTTGGGCTGGCCGAAGTGCCCGGCGCGGGCCATCTTCTGACCGTGACCCATGCCAGTCAACTGGCCGGTCTGGTCGATGTGAACCTCGGGCGCGACTAGCCGCCGCGGGCCGCTGTCAGCCAGCGCGGAGCAGCGCCAGAAAACCGTCCACGTCAGCCTCTGTCGTTGACCAGGAACAGACGAAACGGGCCGACAGCACCGTACCGTCCGCGCCCTCAAGCGACTGGTCGAACGGCCAGAGGTAATAATGCCCGCCCGCATCGGTTGCCTTGCGATGAAGCGCGCGGGGGAAACTGGCAAAAACGATATTGCCCTGGCAGGGATGAACCAGAGACCCGTCGGGCAGGGCCGCAATCCCCTCGGCCAGCCGTGCCGCCATGCGGTTGGCGTGCCGCGCCCGATCAAGCCAGCGCCCGTCGCGCAGGTAGCCCGCCATCTGCGCCGACAGGAAGCGGTGCTTGGAGAAGAGATGCGCCCCCCGCTTGCGGCGCAGTTCAAGCTCCCAAGCCTTTGACGGATCAAACAGAATGACCGCCTCCACCCCCAGACAGCCGTTCTTGGTACCGCCAAACGACAAGATGTCGATCCCCGCGCGCCAAGTCATTTCCGCTGGCGTGCAGCCCGCTGAGGCCAGCGCATTGGCAAACCGCGCGCCATCCATATGAACCTTCATCCCTTCGGCCCGCGCCAGCGCGGAAAGGCTGGTCACCTCGCCGGGGTGGTAGAGCGTTCCGGCCTCTGTCAGGTTGGTGAGGCTAAGCATCCCGTGCTGAATGTGATGCACGCCACCTTGCGGGGTCTGGGCAAGGCGCGCTTTCAGCGTGTTGGGCGTCATCTTGCCATGCGCGCCCGCAACCGGCGCAGTCTTGCCGCCGCCGATGTAGAATTCCGGCGCGCCGCACTCATCGACTTCGACATGCGCCTCGGCATGACAGTAGAGCGCGCCCCAGGGCGGACAGTAAAGCGCTGTCGACAGCGCATTTGCGGCCGTGCCGGTCGGCACAAGATAGATGGCGGCGTCCGGCGCTTCGAACGTTTCGCGCAGGAGTGAAGTGACCTCCTCCATGATCGGGTCGGTTCCGTAGGAAGGCGCATAGCCCGCGTTCGCGGCGGTCAGCGCCGCCATCACTTCCGGTGTGGCGCCCGATGTATTGTCAGAAGCAAATTCCATCACAGATCCTCGATGATATGATCTTCCCATTCCTCTTCGGGAACGTCGAATTCCGGCACGGTCCAGCCCCGGACCGATTGGCCGGCCTTGTGGACCGTCTCCCGGTCGCCCGAAATCAGATAATGCCAGTCAAACAAGGGTTTGCCTTCCGCCCTGAGCCGGTAGGCGCAGGTCGATGGCATCCAGTAGGAAATGTCCGCCAGATTGCCGGGGCTCAGAACCACACATTCCGGCACAAAGATCTTGCGCGTCCGGTACTGCCCGCAGCGACAGCTTTCCCCGTCGAGTAGCCGGCAGGCGACCCGGGTGAAAAAGACTTCTCCGGTTTCGTCATCCTCAAGCTTGTTCAGGCAACATTTGCCGCAGCCGTCGCAGAGCGCTTCCCACTCGTCGGGGTTCAGCGTCTTCAAGGGAAGGGTCCAGAATTCCGGGCGAAGCGTGTTGGTCATGAGGCGATACTTTGGCGAGGGGCAATAGGAAATGGAAGGGGGCAAGCGCCCGCCTTGCCGGCGAGAGCAGCGGTATGGGGAATGCGGATCAGAGCGCGGCGAGGATCGCCCGGGCGCGATCGCAGTCGGCATTCATCTGAGCCATCAGCGCGGGCAGGCCGTCGAACTTCATCTCGGGGCGCAGATAGTCGATGAAGGCGACCGACAGGTGATGGCCGTAAAGGTCGCCTGCAAAGTCGAAGAGGAAGGTTTCGAGGTTGGGCTGGTTTTCCCCGAACATCGGGCGCACGCCAAGGCTGGCCGCGCCGCCGTAGCTGCCCGCCAGCGGGCCGGTCAGCACATCAACCTTCACCGCATAGACGCCAAGGCGCGGCAGGTGCAGCCCGTCGACGGCCATGTTCGCCGTCGGAAAACCAAGCGCCCGCCCGCGTTTTTCGCCGTGGATGATGGCACCTTCGATCCGGTGCCAATGGCCAAGCATCTCGGCAGCATCGCGGGGGCGACCCTCGGCCAGGGCGGAACGGATATTGGTCGAGGAAACTTCAAGCCCTTGAAACTTCACAAGTTCGGCGACAGTGACGCCAAAGCCATGGCTTGCCCCCATGGCGCGCAAAGTCTCGGCGGTGCCTTTACGGCCCTGGCCAAAGCAGAAATCGGCGCCCACGGTGACATGGCTGACGCCAAGCCCCTTGACCAGAACATCAGTGACAAACGTTTCGGCGGTCATGCTGGCGAGGCGCCCATCAAACGGCAGATGATAAAGCTGCTCGACCCCCAGTTTTTCCAGCCGGTGGGCGCGGGCCTCGGTGTTCATCAGCCGGAAGGCAGGGGCGGCAGGGGCGAAATATTGCCTTGGGTGCGGCTCGAACGTGACGATGCCCAAGGGACGTCCGGCGACGGCGGCCTTGGCGATCACGGCTTGATGGCCCAGATGCACCCCGTCGAAATTGCCCATCGCGACCGAGGCGTTCCGGTCGGCGGGGCTGATGTCTGTCCAGTGATTGTGCGTCCGCATCAGCCCCTTGATCCGCATTCTGAGGGCGGACCGTCCGCCTAGTCGAACTTGCGGCTGGGCGCCAGTACCAGCGCCTCGCCCTTCAAGACGACCGTATCGCCCACTGCGCAGTGGGTTTCAAGGGTCACCCGGCGCCGGGCATGGTCGATGGCTGTGACTTTCACTTCGGCATAGACGGTATCGCCGGGGCGGACGGGGGCCATGAACTTCAGGGTCTGGCCGAGATAGACGGTGCCATGGCCTGGAAGCTGTTCGCCGATCACGGCGGAGATCAGCCCAGCGGTCAGCATTCCATGGGCGATGCGGCCCTGAAAGATCGTGTCCTGGGCATAGGCATCGTCAAGATGCACGGGATTGCGGTCGGTCGAAACCTCCGCAAAAAGTTCGATGTCACGGTCGGTGACCTGTTTTTGTAGGTAACGGACCATGCCGATTTCCAGATCCTCGATGCAGATGGTTCCGCGTGGCTGATTGTCGAGCATCATGTCGATTCCCGTGTTGACTGCGTTGCAGCATAGCGGATGCTGCGGTGCAGCGCAATCCATTTGGTAATTTATGTGCTGATATGTGACCAAAGTGGCAACAATATTGCTGCGCGGCCGTCGGATAGTTCCATTTCGGACGAGCGGACGGTGGGTGGGTGCTGCGCTCCCACCCCCTCCCATGGGACAAGTACTGACAGCAAATGAAGGAAAGACAGATGGTTAACGCAGGCGGCCGATCGCATAGGCGGGCGACATCTGCTGATCTTCCAGCCAGCGGTCGAGAAGGGCGGGCGCGGGGTTCTCGACATCCGGGCCAAATTCCTCGGCCGCGAGGCCGCCGGTCACAAAAAGTGCGTCGATGCCTTCGCCCATCGCGCCCTGAATGTCGGTGGCGATACCGTCCCCGATGGCCAGAATGCTGCCAGTGTCGGGTTGATGGCCGGTTAAGGCGGAGAGCCTGCGGCGGGCGAGGTCATAGATCGGCGGATGAGGCTTGCCGAAATAAAGGCTCTCGCCACCCATTTCGCTGTAAAGTACGGCAAGCGCGCCCGCGCAATAGATACGCCGGTCGCCGTAATCGACCACCAGATCGGGATTGGCGCAGAGGAGTTTCAGCCCCCGCGCCTTGGCATGGAGGAAGCGGGCGCGGTAATCTTCGGGCACTTCGTTCAGCTCATCGAAGGGACCGGTGCAGACGATGCCCTCGGCCTCTTCCAACGCCACGCGGGTGATGGTGGATGCGGGGGCGTCCTGGGGCAAGTCATTGAAAAAACCATCATCCTTGTCGGGGCCAAGGTGCCAGACCCGGGTTCCGACCGCGCCCGACAGCATGGCATATTGCGCCGCGTCGCCCGAGGAGACGATCAGATCCCAGGCGTCGCGCGGCACGCCCATCCGGTCCATCGAGGCCATGACGAATTTCGAGGGGCGCGGCGCGTTGGTGAGAAGGACGACGCGACCGCCCTTTTGCCGGAAAGCCTGCAGTGCGGCGACAGCCGGGGCGTAGGGGGCGTGGCCGTTGTGCAGGCATCCCCAGAGGTCGCAAAAGAGCGTGTCGTAGCTTTCGGCCACTTCGGAGAGATTGGCGATGATGCGGGTCATATCTACCTGAAATGGCTGGAAATGTCGGGTATTCCCCACGTATGCTGAACGTATTCCAAACGTATTCCAACATGGGGGCGCGGAAGCGGGCCGCCGGATGGGTCCGGCGACCCGAAAAGATCACATTTTGAGTGCGGGGATGATCTGCTTTTTCCGGCTCATGATGCCGGGCAGGACCACCGTGTCGCCAGAGACCTTACAGGGGAAGGAGGCTTCGGCGATGTGCTTCACGAGATCGTTCGGAACCAGCAGCGTCGCCTCTTCCTTCAAGATGTCGACGACGAAGAGGAGAACCTGATCGGCGCCATCTTCGCGTGCGACGGCTTCCATCGACTTCATCAGGCTGGCCTTGCGGTCAAGGATCAGCTTGGGCGCTGTGGTTTCCAGAACCGAGACGCGCAGGTCCTTCCCTTCGACGGTATATTCCTTGCTGTCCATGCGCAGCAGTTCCGCGTCGGAGAAAGCGCCGACATCGGATTTGGCTTCGAAGAGTTTGGAAGCATAGTCGGGGATCGCGATGCCAAGATCACGGGCCAGGGTTTCGGCCACGGTCCGGTCATGGTCGGTCGTGGTCGGGCTGCGGAATTCGAGCGTGTCGGACAGGATGCACGAGAGCATCAGCCCCTTGACCCATTTCGGCATCTTTGCCGCGTCAGCGCCCATAATATCATGCATCACGGTTGCCGTGCAGGCCAGCGGGCGGATGACGACATCGATCGGCCCCTTGGTTTCCAGCCCGCCGACCAGTTTGTGATGGTCGATGATGGCCTGGATATCCAGCGCGTTGATGTTGGCGGGCAGTTCGGCGGGGTTGTTGGTGTCGACGATCACCGCCTTGGTGCCGTCTGCAATCTCGGTCACGATGCGCGGCTTGGGGCAATCCCAGTGCTTCAGCACGAAGGCGGCTTCGGTGTTCGGTTCGCCCAGCAGCACCGCTTCGGCTTTGGTGCCGCGGATTTCGTTCAGATACCAGGCCCAGATGATGGGTGAGCCGGTCGAGTCGGTGTCGGGGGATTTGTGGCCGAAAACCAGGGTCGTCATGGGGAGCGTCCGTTCTGCAAAGGGATTTTCGCGCGCCTTATAGGCCGCCCGACAGGGATTGTCACCCGGCAGAAACCAAGCCGTCAGCTGTAGAAGGCCGGGGCTTTGCGCAGCCCCCGCCATTGTGCGGGATCGTGGCCATAGATCAGCGTGGCGCCCTGTGCGGCTTGCAGCGCGAAAAGCGCCTTGGCCGACCGGGCTGCGGCAACGGGGTCTTTGGCATCGGGGAAGCCTTCGTCCGGTTCCGAGGCGCGGTTGATGGCGTCGGCGGCCAGCAGCAGGGATTGGCCGGAGGGCAGGGTGACAAGGGCGGACAAATGGCCGGCCGTATGGCCCGGTGTGGGGATCAGGGTCAGGCCGGGGCAGATCTCAGAAGGGCCGTCGATCAGGTGATAGCGGGCGGGCGGCCAGTCCATCGGGCGGACGTCGAAGAAATAGCAGGGCTTGGGGTCGGACCGTTCGGTACGGGTCATGTAGATTGAGCAATGGGCGAAAAGGGGCAGCGATCCGACATGGTCGATATGGCCGTGGCTGAGCACGACATGGGTGATATTGGCGGGGGTCAGCCCCAGAAGCGCCAGTTGGCCCGCGGCGGTCTGGCGGGCCGAAAAACCGATGAAGGCGCCAAAGCGGGCCAGATTGTCGCGCGCAGCGGTGGGGCCGGGGGCCGTGGCATAGTCGGGCGGAAAGCCCGTGTCGAAGAGGATGCGCGCGCCCTGATTGGTTTCCAGCAGAAAGCCGGGGATGCCGATGGTCCGCAGGCCGGGGCCAACGTCAAAGAGGCCGAAATCGAGAACATAAAGCCGGGTGATCCGCCCCTGCGGCGGGGGGGCGGGCGGGGTCATCAGAACTCTTCCCGGGTCAGGCTGTAGCCATCCTGGGCCAGCAGGCTCAGCAGCCCCTGTTCGCCGCCCAGATGCGCCGCGCCGACGGCCACCACCAGGGTCTTGCCGGGTGCGGCCTTGGCCAGCACCTCGCGCCAATGCTGGTTGCGGTTGGTCAGGAGCATGGCTTCCATCTGCGCGAACTCACGGACGGTCTGTTCGCGGTCTTCGGCCTCGCTCAGGGCGGTCAGGCGGCTGAATTCCCACAGTTCGCGGTGACTTTCATTGAAATAGCTCGTCAGCATGGTGGCGAATGTGTCTTCGGCGCTGGTGGCTTGCGACAGCGACAGGCGGATCATGGCGATCTCATCCTCGGGCGTCATGCCGGAAAAGACCTGAAAGACCGTGTCAAAGGGTTCAAGCGCGAGGGTGGGCACGCCTTCTTCCTGCGCAATCGCGCCGATCAGGTGATCAAGCCCTTCGGCGCCGTTCAGACTGTCGGTCATGGCGCAGGGCGGGATGCCCAGAAGCATCGTCACATACCAAGGACGG